>CANQXR010000029.1 GCA_947627855.1 uncultured Clostridia bacterium | reverse complement strand
AGATCAGAGCTGTAACAGGCTCTTTTCTGTTTTACGCAGAATTTACAATTCCTATTATGAACAATAATTATTATAAGGAGGAATTTATATGAAAAAACTTAAAGCATTATGGAACAAACCGATAACTGTAGGAGGATATGTTACAATGTGTATTATTGGTGTGTTACTGGGTACGATTGTAACGGTAATAAACATAATAAAACTCAAAAAAGAATTTCGCTTATATAATTCGGAAACAGATGATGCAGATGAGAAAGTCGACAAATTCGCAATCTAAGAATTATTGAAAAGAGGGCATCTTAACAGGTGCTTTCTTTTTTTTTTGAGGAGGTTGTTATGAATATGAAATATTTTTTTAAGAGAAAAGGTCCGTTTATTCTGGCGGTTTTTGCGACGGTGGGAACGGTAGCTACTGCTGTATCGGCTGCAAGGGCTTCTACAAGGGCGGCGGAGCTTATAGAGGCTAAGGAGAAAGAAAAAGGAGAGGTTCTTACAAGGGCTGAAATTGTAAGGACGGCAGCGCCTGTTTATATTCCTGCGGTGGTTTTGGGTTTTTCTACTGTTTGCTGCATATTCGGCATAAATGCTCTTAATAAGCACAGACAAGCGGCTATTACCGGAGCTTATGCTCTTATAAATGAATCTTATAACAGATACAGGCAGGCAGCTAAAAAGGTATACGGAGATGAGGCGGATTCCAAAATTACTGCTCAGATGGCTGAGGACAGATATATTTATTCAAGTGGTATTTTCAGCTCAGGAGCGGTATATGACCCTACCCACGACAGAAGCGAAAAGATTTTATTTTATGATAATTTTTCTAACGGCTTAGGAAAATATTTTACCTCTACAATGGCAGCGGTAATAAATGCTCAGTACCACTTGTTGAGAAATCTATGTATGAGAGGGTATGCCACTGTAAATGAATTTTATAATTTCTTGGGTCTTGAGGAAGTTGTGGGTGGAGATGAAATCGGCTGGCGAATGGATTCCCTTATGGAAGACGGTTGTATGTGGCTTGATTTTGAGAATGAATTTACAAGGCTTGATGACGGGCTTGAATGCTATATTATATCGCCTATGTTTGACCCTGAAATTCTATGGTCGGAAGATTAAAGAACGCATATTTTACAATTCCTGTTATGAAAGGAGGCGTTTAATATGTTCTTATTTATTATACTTGCTCTTATATTGCTGATTCTTACAATATTTATGATAGCAGTCGTCAGTGTGGGCGGTGCAGTATGTATATTGATATTTGGCGATGTAATAGTATGTATGGTTTTGATAATATGGATTATGACGCGTATTTTCAGAAAAAAATAAAATAAGAGACCGCTGTGTCTCTTTTTCTTTTGCGCTTAGCAGAATTTACAATTCCTATTATGAAAGGAGGTGAGCGATATGTCTACATCTTTAATCAAAGTCATAGGAATCGGAGCATCGGTTGTAGGAGCGGCGGCAACGCTGCTGTCAGACTGGGTATGCGACAAAAAGCTTGACGAAAAAATAGAAAAAGAAGTGGCAAAGGCGCTCAGAAACAGATGATATTTTAAAAAGAGTTCTTACGGGGACTCTTTTGTTTTTGAAAGGAGAATTATTATGAAATTTTCAGGGTTTTTAAAAGGCGTATGCTTTACGCTTAAAAAGCACAGTCCGGAGATCCTTACGGGAATTGGGGCTGCGGGAATGGTTACAACAGTTGTTTTGGCAGTAAAGGCAACTCCTAAGGCTGTCAGACTTCTGGAAGAAAAGAAGAAAGAGGTGAAGTGTGAGATTCTCACGCCTTTAGAGACAGCAAAGACAACTTGGAAATGTTATATTCCTACAATTGTAACAGGCGGAGTATCGTTAGCCTGCATTATAGGAGCAAGCTCTATAAACGCCAGAAGAAATATGGCTCTTGCTATGGCTTATTCGCTGTCAGAATCGGCAATGAAAGATTATAAAGACAAGGCCGTGCAGATTCTCGGAAAAGACAAGGAAAAGGAAATAAGAGATGCGGTTGTAGCGGAACAAATAACTGAAAAGCCTTTACCAAACACGACTAATATTATGCTTAAAGAGGACGTTTGGTGTTATGATACTCTTTCAGGACGTTATTTCAAGTCTACGCCCGAAAAAATAGAAAGGGCTGTTAATGAGATCAACCGGCAGCTTCTTGACGATATGTATGTTTCTGTAAATGAGTTTTATTATGAACTCGGTCTTGATTATACCGTAATGGGAGAGTATTTAGGCTGGAACACCGACTCCGGTTATGTAGAAGTAAGTTTCAGCGGAATACTTGCAGAAGATAATAAACCTTGCTTGGCTTTAAACTTTGATACACCACCAAAATATGAATATGAATATAGCTGTTTTGGCAGAGGTTAATGCTTCGCAGAATTTACAGTTCCTATTATGAAACGGAAAGTTCATTTATATTTTTAAAAGGAGGAGTCAGAAATGAACGAAAACGAAAACATTACATCAGAAGAAATTACGGAAACTGAAGTAACGGTATATGACGAAAAACCTTCAAACACTGGTTTAAAGGTGGCTTTAGGCTTAGGTGCGGCAGCGCTTGTAGGTACGGCAGTCTACAAGTTTGCGGTTAAGCCTGTCATAGCTAAATTTAAAAAGAAGAAGGACGTAATCATAGTTGATTCAGAAAACAGTGAAGATGACGGTAATGTTGCGGAAAGCGACGACGCCGAAGAAAAAAAGTAACTTACGTTTAAAAGGAGAGTACCTTTAACAGGGTGCTTTCCTTTTTTCTTTTGAGGAGGAATAGTGAATGGAAATCAAAGACTATAAATCCAATTCTTTCAAATCCAGACAGCAGATTGAAAAAGAAAAACCAAAGCCCATTGCTGTGGGCAGGATTTCAAAGAAAAGGTTCAGGCTTGAAAATATTTTAGGGGCGTTTTTTCCCGAAAGCACGGGAGATTTAAAGGAGTATATCATATGTGACCTGCTTATTCCCAAAATAAAGGATACTGTTCTGGAGACCGTAAAGATATTTTTTTACGGTAAAAACGGTATTTCTGAGAAAAAGTCGGGAGGCAAAATTTCCTACCGGGAATACTATCGTGACCGTGAAAACCGCTCGGTTATTAAAAGGGAGAGGTTTTCTTACGAGGATATTGCATTTGAGACGAGAGGAGAAGCAGAGGCCGTTCTTGAGGCTATGATTGAAAATCTGCATAAATACAACGTTGTAACTGTGGGAGATTTATATGACCTTGCGGATATTTCTGTTACAGAGGCAGGTATGTACAATTACGGCTGGGCAAATCTTACGGGAGCCTGCACGGTCAGGATAGGGGATAATTATCTGCTTAAGCTGCCAAAGGCTGTGCCCATTGATTAAGGAGGAGCTATGAGAGGATATTTTACATCTTACGGCTATATGGGTTATGTAAAAGACAGATATATGCTTTTTGCTACTGACAATGAATATTTTGAATATTTAGAAAATGAAAAGGAGTGCATTTAAATGAAAAAATCAGAAACTTTGATGAAAATTGAAAGAGGCTTACATATGACGGGGCTTAAGCTTAAGAAAAGCAGCCCTACAATTCTTGTTATAGGCGGTGTTATAGGAATGACTGCCGCTGCTGTTATGGCTTGCAAGGCTACCACAAAGGCAAGCGATATATTAAAGGAAAAAGACGAGGAGATGCGTCAGATTGAGGAGTGCGCCGCAGATGTAGAGGACTACTCTGAGGACGATAAAGCAAAGGATACCATAATTGTATATGCAAAGACAGGCGTTAAGTTTGCAAAGCTGTATGCTCCGGCTGTGGTTACAGGGGTTGTATCTGCTGCGGCAATACTTTTTTCTCATAAACTGCTTAAAAAGAGAAATGCGGCACTGGCGGCTGCTTATGCTGTTGTAGACAAAAGCTTTAAGGAATACAGAAAGAGAGTAGGAGAACGGTTCGGTGAGCAAATCGAAAAGGAGCTCAGGTATAACATAAAAACAAATGAGGCAGCGGAAAAATTCATTGACGAAAAGGGAGAGGAGCAGACTGTAAAAACTGTTCTGAATGGTCCGGAGGTAAGTGAATTCGCGCGCTTTTTTGATGCAGCGAGCCGCGAATGGGAAAAATCCCCCGAATACAACCTTACTTTCCTCAAAAATATGCAAAATTATGCAAATGACAAATTAAAGGCACAGGGATATTTATTCTTAAATGATGTCTACGACATGCTTGACATTCCAAGAACAAAGGCAGGTCAGATTGTGGGTTGGATATATGACCCCCAAAACCCCGATTCGGATAACTTCGTTGATTTCGGAATATACAATTACGTTAATGAGGCAAACAGACGATTTATAAACGGCTATGAAAACAACATACTGTTGGATTTCAACGTAGACGGAAATATACTTGACAAAATTTAAAGGAGAAAAACTATGAAAAGAATAATCAAAGGTTCAGTTATAGCTCTTTGTTCGGTTTTTGGCTTAGCAGTGGGCTTTCACGATACGAGAGCGGAAAAGATGCCGGTTGTTTATCATATAGAAGATTCCGCAGAGGAAGCTTTTATATCCGAGGAGGATGTAAAACTTACTGCTCTTGTTACAATGGCTGAGGCGGAAAGCGAATCGGAATACGGAAAAAGGCTTGTAATAGACACTATATTCAACCGTGTCGACTCACCCGACTACCCGGATGCAATTTCCGATGTGATTTATCAGCCAAAACAGTTTTCTGTATTTGACAACGGCAGAATTGACAGGTGTTTTGTAAGCGAGGATATATGTTCTCTTGTAAGAGAGGAATTTTACAACAGGACAAACAGTGAAGTTATATTCTTTAACAGCACAGGTTACAGCAGATACGGAACAGCCCTGTTTAAAGAAGGCAGGCATTATTTTTCAAAGAAGAAATAAGAAAGGAGGATTCTTATGAGCGGACTTGAAGCACTTATATCCTACGCTCTTGCTGCTGCGGCAGGCATTTGCTTTGCAGGAGGAATAGCCGTATTGTCGGGAGGTAGGAAATGATTATGGGACATCTTGAAAATTTTATATTGTGTATAGACGATATGCTTGATACGCCGAGAAAAAGGCATATTCTGGGAGGGGTGCTTTTAAGCGCCTCTCTTTTTTTCGGCGGGCTGTCGCTTACAGTTATGACTATAAAAAATGAGGAGGCAAAACAATATGTTATACAGTGATTTGGTTATATTTATTATAGGTTTTGGCGCAGGAGCAGCAGCGGCAAGCGCTTATTTCAGAAGAAAGTATGAAAGGCAATACGAGGAGGACATAAAGTCCGTAAGAGAGACCCTTTCAGACATTAAAGACAAAGAAACAAAAGAGCCTGAGAAGAACAAAACCGATGATATTTCAGAAAGCAAAAGAACTCCTACAAACTATTATGATTTCGGCATAAAAGAAAAGCCGTATATTATTTCTCCCAATGAGTTCGGCGAGGACGAGGAATATACACTTGTGACTTATATTTATTATGCGAATAAAAAGCTTGTGAATGAAAGCGATGAAATTGTGGCTAATCCCGAAAACATAATAGGCAGAGCTGCCCTTGAAAAAATAGAAAAGTCTGAGGAGGACGCCCTTTATATAAGGAATGACAGGCTTAAAACAGACTATGAAATATTAAAGGATTTGAGAAATTTTGAGGAGAAATGATGGCAGATATACGTACAAAATATTTTAACTGGCTATGTCAGCTTGTAAAGGAGGACACCGGCTGCCATAAAAAGCTTTTAGGTACACTTTTCGGAATTGATTTTTTCTCAGTCGTCGAAATGGACGAAAACAGGGAAAAGGACGGTACAGACCTGAGATACCGCTTTGGCTGTGAAAATGGCTATGACGACAGGATTATAGTCGCAAGGCTTGATATTTTTCCCTGCTCTTTACTTGAAATGCTGGTTGCTCTTGCTCTCAGGTGTGAGAAGCATATTATGAGCGACCCTGATTTTGAAAACCGTACTTCTGAATGGTTCCACCTTATGATTTATAATTTGGGACTTGGAGGTATGACCGACAATAAGTTTGACGAGGACGAAATACGGAAAAAAGCAGATATATTTTTGAACAGAAAATATAACAGAGACGGCAGCGGCGGAGGACTTTTTGTTCTCAGGCATTGCAAGGGCGATATGAGAAAGGCTGAAATATGGTATCAGCTTTGCTGGTATTTGGAGAGCAGGGAGAAGGGAGAGACGGAAATGAAATGATTGATTTTTTAATGATCTCAACACGCTCCACAAGACGGGGAACAATTGAGATCTACCCCAAATTTATTATTAAGAAAAGCTCTGACCTTATGATCAGGGGCGGTGACTTTTATGCTATTTGGATTGAGGAGCAGGGTATGTGGTCCACAAATGAACAGGACGCTCTTATGATAATCGACAGAGAACTTGACAGGTATGCGGAGGAAAACAAAAGTCGTTTTGATTCTGACGTAAGAGTTCTGCATATGTGGGACAGCGATTCGGGAATGATTGACCGCTGGTACAAATACTGTCAAAGACAGATGAGGGACAATTTCCGAATGCTTGATGAAAAGCTTATATTTGCCAATACAAAGACAAAAAAAGAGGACTATGCAAGCAAGAGACTTCCTTACGCTCTGGCTGAGGGTTCTATGGAGGGCTACGACCGCCTTATGTCTGTTTTATATTCTCCGGAGGAGCGACTTAAAATAGAATGGGCAATAGGGGCGGTTGTTTCCGGTGATTCAAAGGAGATTCAGAAGTTTATGGTTTTTTACGGCTCTGTAGGAACGGGCAAATCAACGGTTCTTAACATTATACATAAGCTTTTTGACTGCTACACCACTGTATTTGACGCCAAGGCCATAGGCTCTCCCAATAATGCCTTTGCTTTGGAGGTATTCAGGACAAACCCTCTTGTGGCAATTCAGCACGATGGAGATTTGTCAAGAATTGAGGACAATACTCGTCTCAACAGCCTTGTTTCTCACGAAATGATGACAGTAAACGAAAAATTCCGCTCGGCATATTCAAATAGGTTCAAGTGTTTTCTTTTTATAGGCACAAACAAGCCTGTAAAAATTACGGACGCAAAATCAGGGCTTATTAGAAGGCTTATAGATGTTTCTCCTTCGGGAAAAAAGCTTTCCGGAAGGGAGTACAAGGATATTATGGAAAAAATACCTTTTGAGCTTGGGGCAATTGCCAGTCACTGTCTTAAGGTTTATGAAGAAAACAAGGACAGATATGAGAATTATATCCCTACATCTATGCTTGGGGCGACAAATGATTTTTATAATTTTGTGCTTGATTCTTACCACGTATTCAGCCGTGAGGACGGAACAACTCTCAAAAGTGCTTGGGAGATGTATAAAACCTACTGTGACGAGGCAAAGGTAAATTTCCCCTATTCCCAAAGACTTTTCAAGGAGGAACTTAAAAATTATTTCCGTGATTTCAAGGAGAGATTTCGCTGTGAAGACGACAGCCGTGTGAGGAGTTATTACTCAGGTTTTCGTAAGGATAAATTTGAGGAGCGGTCTGAGGAAGAAACAGATGTTTCAACATACAGTATTGACTTTTCAGAAACCAAATCAATTCTGGATAAGGATCTGGCTCTCTGCCCTGCCCAGTACGCCACTGAAAAAGAGGAAATCCCTATGTATAAATGGGAAAAGGTAAAAACAAATCTTTCCGACATAGACACAGGCAGACTTCATTATCTAAAGCCACCGGAAAATCATATTGTTGTAGATTTTGATTTGAAGGACGAAAAGGGTGAAAAGTCTTTTGAAAAAAATCTGACAGAGGCAAGTAAATTTCCGCCAACATACGCAGAACTAAGCAAAAGCGGCGGTGGAATACATCTTCATTATATTTATGCCGGAGATGTGACACAGCTTAATCCGATTTATGACAAAAACATAGAAATTAAAACTTTTACAGGAGGCAGCTCCCTCAGACGGCGACTCACGAAGTGCAACAGTCTGCCCATAGCAGTAATAAGCGGAGGGCTGCCTTTGAAATCGAAAGGAGGAAAAATGATAAATTTTGAAGGTGTAAAAAACGAAAAGCATTTAAGGACACAAATCAAGAAAAACCTCAACAAGGAATATCACGGCTATACAAAACCCTCTGTGGATTTTATATACAAGATTTTGGAGGATGCGTATAATAGTGGGCTTAATTACGATGTGTCCGATATGCGCCCTGCTGTACTTGCTTTTGCGGCAGGAAGTACAAATCAGTCCGAAACCTGCATAAAACTTGTGAATAAAATGAAATTTTCCTCGGCAGATATTTCGGAGAACAAAGACTCAGATAAAAAGCTTGTGTTTTTTGACGTGGAGGTATTTCCGAATCTGTTTCTTGTAAACTGGAAATATCAGGGGGAGGACAAAAAGGTTGTCAGAATGATAAATCCTACCCCGGAGGACATAGAGGTGCTTTTGCAGTTCAGGCTCGTGGGTTTTAACTGCCGTAGATATGACAATCATATTCTTTATGCCCGTCTTATGGGATATACGAATGAACAGCTCTTCAATCTTTCACAGAAGATTATAAACGGCAGTCCCGACTGCTTTTTCGGAGAGGCATATAATATATCCTACACAGATGTATACGACTTTTCAAGTAAAAAGCAAAGCCTTAAAAAGTTTGAAATAGAGCTTGGCATACACCATAAGGAGCTTGGGCTGCCTTGGGATAAGCCTGTTCCGGAAGATATGTGGGTAAAGGTTGCAGAATACTGCGATAATGATGTTCTGGCGACAGAAGCTGTCTTTAATGCACGGCAGGCGGATTTTACCGCAAGACAGATTTTGGCTGATGTGGCAGGAATGAGCGTAAACGACACCACAAACAGTCTTACCACAAGAATTATATTCGGTAAGGAGCGCAAACCTCAATCAAAGTTTAATTACCGCGATATGTCTGCTCCCTGCGATGACAAGCCATATTTTGAGGGTTATGTTTTCGATGGCAAAAAGTCCACTTATAAAGGTGAGGAAGTCGGAGAAGGCGGCTATGTATATTCTGAGCCGGGAATATATGAAAATGTTTCGCTTCTGGATATAGCCTCTATGCACCCGTCAAGCATTGTGGCTGAAAACCTTTTCGGGGACGAGTACACACAGAGATTCAAAGAAATTTTAGATGCAAGAATAGCCATAAAGCACGGGGACTTTGAAAAGGCAAGGAAAATGCTTGGCGGAAAGCTTGCCAAATATCTTACAGACGAAAAAACCGCAAAGGATTTGGCTCAGGCTCTCAAAATAGCTATTAATTCAGTCTATGGTCTTACTGCGGCAAACTTCGACAATCCCTTCAGGGATATCCGCAACAAGGACAATATTGTGGCTAAGCGTGGAGCGCTCTTTATGATTAATCTGAAGCACGAGGTTCAGAAATATGGCTTTACTGTGGCTCATATTAAGACCGACTCTATAAAAATACCTGATGCCACGCCTGAAATAATAAAGTTTGTAATGGACTATGGAAAGCATTACGGTTATAACTTTGAGCACGAGGATACATACGACAAAATGTGCCTTGTAAATGATGCCGTCTATATAGCCCGGAATGAGGTCGGAGAATGGACAGCTACAGGTACTCAGTTTGCTGTGCCCTATGTTTTTAAGACTCTTTTCAGCAAAGAGGATATAGAGTTTAAAGACCTGTGTGAAACAAAATCCGTAAGTAAGGGTGCTTTATATCTTGATATGAATGAAAATCTGCCCGATGTTTCGGAGTATGAAAAGGAGCTTTCAAAGGCTTTAGAAAAATACAGGAAAGGGCTTCTTTCCGACACAACCTTTGAGCCTATGGCGGCTAAGCTCAGAGAAAAGATTGCCCAAGGTCACAATTATATTTTTGTGGGGCGTGTGGGGCAGTTTTGTCCCATTAAGTCGGGCTGCGGCGGAGGTCTTCTTATGAGGGAGCAGGACGGAAGATACTTTGCTGTTTCAGGTACAAAAGGCTATCGCTTTTTGGAATCGGAGGTTGTGAAATCTCTCGAAAAGGAAAACGATATCGACAGGTCTTATTATGAAAGACTTGCAAAGGAAGCTAAGGAAACCATTTCAAAGTATGGGGATTTTGAGGAATTTTTAAAGGATTCCCTGCCCTTTTAATTATATTTACAGGAGGAAATAAAAATGGCATACGAAAAAATTGACAATATCATAATTGAAAACGCAAAAATTATGTTCAGGAATTTTTCAGGAAAGGAAAGTAAGTATAACGATGCCGGAAACAGAAATTTCTGCGTTGTTATAGACGATCCCGAAAAGGCTATGCGCCTTAAGGACGAAGGCTGGAATGTAAGAATACTTGCGCCAAGAGAAGAAGGAGAGGAGCCGAGATATTATATTCAGGTTGCTGTAAGCTATAAAAAAATACCGCCGAGAATATATATGATTACAAGAAGGTCCAAAACTCTCCTTGATGAGGAGGCTGTTGAAGCTTTGGACTATGCGGAAATAAGAAATGTAGACCTGACAATTCGCCCATATCTCTGGGATACAGGCTTTAGCAGCGGCATAAAGGCCTACCTCAAGAATATGTATGTAACAATCGAGGAGGACGAATTTGCGGAAAAGTATGCTGCCGAAGAATACCCTCAGGAGTAAGGAGGTAAAAATTATGAAAAATTCCGAACTTGGTCATATAGTTGTAACAAGGGGTATAGACGAAAAAACAAAAGAGGATAGCGGTTTTGCAGAATTCATAAATGAATCGGTTTTAAAATATGTTGTCTGTGACTGGGGCGACACCTGTGAAGAAGATGCAAGATCAAATAATGAAGCCGTGGAAAAGGGAGATGCCCGGATTCTTGCTGTCTATACCTATCCCAAAACAGGCGAGAAAATATGGATAATCACCGAATGGGACAGAAGCGTCACAACTATATTGTTCCCCCACGAATATTGAGAAAGATTGAAAAATATAAAGATATTCATACCGCCAATCACGGAAAGGAGAATGATATTATTTTATGATGACTATTAAATCTTTAAAGAAAGAAATCTTAGAGAACAAAGATGGCTTTCATTTTATGTATAGAGGAAGGTTATCAGGTATTAGCATTATACAATGTTCTGGAAATAAGGATGGTGTTTTTATTTTTCAGGCTTGGAACGGATATAAGATGAAAACCTACGATAATATTAATGATGCCATTTCTGATAGATTTTATAGTGGCAAATCAATAATAGATTTGATAAAAGGAAGAATACCTAAGCTGTCTTCAAAACACGGCATACAGATTTTACAACGAGACATATTCCGATTAATGTGAATTTACACAATAATTAAGTGCCCCACAGGTTTTTTATAAACCTATGGGGTTTATGTTTTAATATAAGAAAGGAGATGCGTTTTTATGATATATATATTTTGTATTATAGGTATTGTTTATTATATACGCTCAATGGCAATTGCTT
Source organism: uncultured Clostridia bacterium (assembly GCA_947627855.1). Taxonomy (GTDB): domain Bacteria; phylum Bacillota; class Clostridia; order Lachnospirales; family CAG-274; genus JAJQCI01. Next base: position 19,418 of record CANQXR010000029.1, on the reverse strand, counting down.
TTTTATATTCAAATAAAATAGTGAAAAACTACAATTGGCTGCCGCATTGGATCAGATTTATAGCATGCATTTTTTCTACTTGCATTGCCCCTATTTGTTATGTGTTTCACGATATGAAATGTACCGTTAAGCTTATAAAGGCTATATTTGCAGGGGTTGATGTTGATGTTAAAGTTTCTTTCCCTGAAAAGAAGATTGATTTTAGTGTGCTTTTGACTAAATTCTGTAACAGCATAACAAATACAAGAAAAAGATGAGGTAGGTAATATGTCTGATTTATATTTGTACGATTATCAGCTTGAAGCTGTAAAAAATATGAAAAAAGGCTGCATACTCTGTGGCGGAGTGGGCAGTGGAAAGTCACGCACAGCTCTTGCCTATTATTTTTTCAGAAACGGCGGCGGGGTAAATGAGGAATGCGAATACTATTTGCCTATGGGCGACCCTCCGGAGAATTTATACATAATCACAACAGCCCGAAAGAGGGATACTTTGGAGTGGGAGGGCGAGCTTGCCCCCTTTCTGCTCTCCACAAATCCCGAAGTGAATTTATATTCAAATAAGGTCATTGTTGACTCTTGGAATAACGTAAAAAAATATTCGGAAGTCAGAAATGCCTTTTTTATATTTGATGAACAGAGGGTTGTCGGCTCGGGAGCGTGGGTAAAGGCTTTTCTTAAAATTGCAAAAAACAATCACTGGATTCTGCTTTCTGCTACTCCCGGCGATACTTGGCAGGATTATATTCCTGTTTTTGTAGCAAATGGCTTTTACAAAAACCGCAGCGATTTTTTACAAAGACACGTCATATATAAAAGGTTTGTCGACTATCCTCAGATTGACAGATACATAAATACGGGAATACTTATAAAACACAGAAACGATATCCTTGTAAATATGGATTTCAGGAGAAAAACAATTCCACACCACGAGGATATTTTTGTGGACTATAATCCCCTTGAATACAGAGAAATCATAAAAACAAGGTGGAATCCCTACAAGGACGGACCGATCAGAAATGCGGCTGAGCTTTGCTATGTTCTGCGCAAAAAAGTGAATACGGACGAATCACGTCAGGCAGCCTTGCTTGAAATTCTGGAGAAGCACCCACAAGTCATTATATTTTACAACTTCGACTATGAGCTTGAGCTTCTCAAAGGATTATATTACGGAGAGGGAGTTAAAATATCCCAGTGGAACGGACATCTCCACGAGAAGGTGCCGAACGCTGAAAAATGGCTTTATTTCGTACAGTACAGTGCAGGAGCAGAGGGCTGGAACTGTACAACCACCGATACAATTATATTCTATTCTCTTAACTATTCCTATAAGGTAATGGCTCAGGCAAGCGGCAGAATTGACCGTCTGAACACTCCGTTTACGGATTTATACTACTACCATTTGCGCAGCCGTTCCCCCATAGATATAGCCATAAACAGAGCCTTGCAGAACAAGAAGAAATTCAATGAAAAGAGCTTTGTTAAGTGGTGATTATTACGCCATATAAAAGAGAAAAGCGGTGAGGTTTGAAAGCAGGAATAATTGCGACTTACTCCTGCTTCCTTAACTTCAGGACTTAGGAAAAAATCGGCTTGCTATACTCTTTGTGTTTAATTTGAAAGAGCATTCGCAATCGTTTAATATTAAGTCGGTTTTTAGTATACCGTTCTTAAAATGTATATCATAGTCATCATTCTTTATACATTCACATAAAGCGGACCATAATTTTTTAATAATAATTACTGAAAGTTCTGAATAGAAATTTCTATACATAACTTCACCTCCTTTTCTCTTTTATTTTTGGTTTCATTTTAGCACGGCCGAAGTTTCTCGTCAATACTAAGGACGTAGATGAATTTTTTGTGCACGTTCACAAAGCGGTAATGGTCAGACGCTAATTGTTAAAAGTAATTATATAAGGAGTCGGAACGAAGGTTCTTTATTTTATAAAAATATTGATATTTTGTTTTTCCTATGATAGAATAAATATTGTAGATGGAGGTGGGACTTGATGCGTCTATATTTGGATAATTGTTGCTTTAACAGACCTTTTGATGACCAGACTCAAATAAAAATAAGCTTAGAATCTCAGGCAAAACTTGAAATTCAACGTATGATTCTGGAAAATACTCATACTTTGGTTTGGTCATATATGCTTGAATATGAAAATATGCAAAATCCATTTGATATAAGAAAAAATTCTATAATAAAATGGAAAGATATAGCTGAAATAAATGTGTCCGAAAATAGATCTGTTATTAATATGTCCAAAAACTTGCGGCAAATAGGTCTTAAACCCAAAGATGCTATTCATATAGCTTGCGCTATTGAAAGTGGGTGTGATTATTTTATTACAACAGATATAGGCATATTGAAGAAAAAAACAGGTTTAATCAATATCAGAAACCCTATAGAATTTATCAGCGAAACGGAGGAATTATAATGGTTAGGACTGATACGGTTGTAAAAAATGAAGGAATGAAAGTTCTTCTTGAAAATTTGGGTAAAGTTGATGCAGAGCGGTTTATAAGTCTAATTATAAAAGAACCATTCGATTATACCAAATGGCAGACAGGTCTTTTTGAGGGAATGGAAATCGAAAGCTTAAGTAAAGCGGCAATGGAGGCTGTAAGTGATTTAAAAGGGTGATATTTATGAAAGATGAGTATGATTTCTCAAATGCCAGAAAGAATCCATATGCAAAAAAGCTTAAAAAACAAATAACTATAAAACAATATGAAGTTATTATATATTGGAGCGAAACTGACAATTCTTTTATCGCTGAGGTGCCTGAGCTTTCGGGCTGTGTGGCAGACGGAAAAACTTATCATGACGTAATGAAAAATGCTGAAATCGTTATAAACGAATGGATTGAAACGGCTAAGCTTTTGGGGCGAGACATACCACAGCCCAAAGGTAGGCTGATGTTTGCATAATTATTTTTTTATAGGTGAGGGATTTAACAGGTCTCTCACCTTTTTACGCATATTTTACAGCTTCTGTTATGAAAACTAATATTTATATTTATTTAAAGGAGGTAAACAAATATGAGTAACGAAGGTAAAAAACAGGAACAGAAGCGAGAGAAAATAACGAATCCTTTAAGGAACCGTAAATTTCTTCAACTGATTTTTGGTGCTGGTACAGCAATAATTATTGGAGGAATGGCTTTTGTTGTTTTTGGCAAACAGAGTAAAATGTTAAAAAAGGAAGAAGTATCATTTATAGATGATATTTTTGACAACAATTATAAGTTTCCGGAGACAACTAAAATCATAGACGAAGATATTTTTACTGTGTTAGCGCCTGCTATTGAAGAAGCGGTTATAGATAAAGATTCAGGTAAAGTTATTTTGGACAGAGTTTACGACTTAGGAAATAATCTTCGTAAGCTCGTAACTGTGAGCATTAACAGTACATATGAAGATTAGCATCAGGAGAGACCTGCAACAAGGTCTCTTTTTTTACGCATATTTTACAGCTTATGTTATGAAAAACATTTATTTTTAAAAGGAGGAATTTTATATGTTTAAAACTGATTTATTTGGTGCGGTTTGCATCGTGGCAGCGTGTTTTGCCTGCTATAGGATTGGACGACACGTTGGTTCAATGGAAGCAGGTGTATTAGACATCCTCGCCGAGATATTTACAATACCGGACAAAAATGGAAAAGTAAACTTTCTTGACGAATATTGACAAATAAATGTTTTTACAGAGCTTAGGTCAGAAATGACTTAGGCTCTTTATTTTTCTGGCACAGCAAGGAAATAATTGCATACTGTTTGTGTTGGTGTTATAATATAGAAAGGCAAAATAATGAACTACAAATCATATTTGAAAAAGCATAAAGACCATATCCTAAAGGGTTATAAGTGGTTGATAAAGAATTTACCTTATTTATTTGTTGGTAATTATGGAAGCGTTCTTTCTCATCACGGCATAAAGGGTCAGAAGCGGGGTGTACGTAATGGTCCACCTTATCCTTTGGGAAAAGAACAGAGTCATAATAAAATAATAGATGAGGCTATTAAATCAGGCGAAGTTTTACTTACAGTAAATAAGGATAAACAACGTCGACATACAAAAAGCGGTCACATCTTTGGAAGAAGCTACCTTGATGGTGATGAAGATTTTGCTCAAAGAATTATAGATGAATTACACGGAACAGGTACGCCGGTAATAGTTGAAGGGCAGGGGTGGAAAAGGAAAGAGCGAGTTACGGCAATAAAAATAATAGGTACATATGTTGACCCTAAAAGCGGAGTTGAGACAAAAACCAATAAAGCTATGATTGTATATTCTAAGACCGGGTCTCATATATATCCGAGAAAGGAGAATGATGATGGTTAAATTGGCTACACTTGAGGGTGAAAAAATTAAGCTTTTTAGTCAAAGCGGGCGATTTTATGAAGGAATTGTTGGAGATTATATTTATCCAGAAGATAATGCTCCCGAAGAAATTGAGGCTATTGTCCTTGACAATACTGTCAGAGATGATGGCTATGAATTTGAGTTTCCTGTTGAATTTACCGCACCGGAAATAAAATCTATAGAAATAATTAAGTAAATTAAATAAACACCTTGAATTGTTTATAAGTAGTTCAGGGTGTTTATTTTTTTAGAAAGGAGATAAAAATGATTAATATTGAAAAAGTCGAAGTATGCGGCTGGGAAGCGGCTATACGGGGAATGAGAAATTCTATGAACAGCTGGGACAGAAGTGACAGTCGCAAGTGTGTATTGACTGACGGCGGAAAGGTTTTGGAATATTTTGATATAGGGGCTAATGATTACGACCTTATGATGAAGCTTGCCAAGGTGGGTTCTGACCACGCCAAATACCGCAGAATGATTGTAGTGTATGCTGATATTACAGCGCCTCTTTACTGGTGGAAACAGTTTGACACTTATAAGGTGGGTACGGTTGCTAATTCCTGTTCCACTATAAAGACGATTGCAGACAAGGAATTTGAACTTGAAGATTTCAGCCGTGATTATCTGGTAATAAACGGAGTTGACCAACTTGAAGATATAATCAAAATACTTAATGCTTGTCGGAATGATTATTTATCAGCAGGAAAAAAAGTGCTCATATGCGAGAAAAATATAGCTTTTCAGAAAATTATTAAGTTTTTGCCGTCGTCTTATAATCAGAAAAGAACTGTTATGCTGAATTATGAAGTGCTTGCCAATATTTACAAGTCACGCAGCAATCATAAGCTCTATGAATGGCGAGATTTTTGTGCTTGGATAAAGTCACTTCCTTATCACAAACTGATTACCGGAGATGATGAAGGTGACATTTAAAAAGGCTTCGGGAAAGATTTTTGGTGTAGGCTTTACTGAAAAGGAGAGTAAAGCTCTTGACGCTGAAATAAACAGACAGATTGCCGAGAAGTGCAGGGAATTTGAGGATGAGCTTAACGGACTTATATTGTGGCAGCTTCATGTGCAGCTCGGATTTGGGAAAAAGAGGTTAAAGAGGTTTTATGACAATTTCAGTAAGGTTACAGAAAGTTTTATGGGACAGTATAAGGACGGATATTTTAGCCACGGAAAGGACTGTATACATAAGCTCGGAGAGATTGGAATAAACATTGAGGACTGGAAAAAGGGCGAATAGACTTTTATTTTTGGCCCGTTTTTATTTTTACAAAAGTGGGTCAAGCCCAAAAATTTGGTCATAAAACCATATTTTTAGTATTTTTCAAAGGAGGAGAGGTCTATGATTTGAAGAAAAACTATATATTTTTGACCCGTAAACCCACTTTTGACCCATTTTTAAAATTAAAAGTGGGCCAAGAAAAAGCTGATAATTCTGCGGTTTTTGAGGTGTTTGGCCCACTTTCCCACTTTTTTCTTTAATTAAATGCGATAAAAAAATAATAAAAATATAAAGAATATGAGAAATAAAGTGGGTTTTTGGGCTTTTACGAATTTTATGTAATTTTACAATATAAAACCAATCATAATACTTGACAAAATAACAAGGGGGGGGGGTATAATTAAATTGTATAAAATATACAAAAAATGTAACTATATTATTGTTACTGTAAGGAGCGGTTTATAAGGTGAAAAAATGTATAGCTTGTGGTAAATCTGTTTTATTGACTGATGAATTTAACGGAAAAACTTTTTGTAAAACTTGTTCTCTGAAAATGCATTTGCCATTTTGGAAAAATAAATTATATTCGGATATGAAAGAACTTGAGAGTCAACGAGATAAGATTATAAATAATATCGTTTCTCAGGGTTTTTTGGAAGATGCAATTGCTTGTGTAAAAGAATATTTTGCAGCGGAAGAACAGAATGGATTTGCATATGGACAAGATGGTGGTCTCGGACAAACTATTAAAGTATATGGTAACCATTGTATAATAAATACAGATAAGAACAAGTTTGATATTGATGAGGTAAGCAAGGAGTATGTGAAAACAGTTAATTCTACTAAACCTAAAACTAACTTTCTTAGTGATCCCGAATTTCAAAGAAGCTTGGTGAAGGGTTTATCCTCCGGGCGTTTTTTAAAAACGGGTATTGGTCTTGCATCAACGGCTTTTTTTGATGCTGCAAGAAAAGAAATTATTCCGGAAAAGGCACAAATTACTGTTCAGTATACACCTGTATATGTAAGGTATACAGATTTCAGCAATATTGAATTTGCAAATGCCGCCGGCGAAAACATTGGTTATTTGAGGTTTTTTAATGGGAATAATGGAGCAGAAACCATATTTTTCTTCAGAGGAACCGGAAAATTAAAGAAAAGAATGCCAATTATATATGCGTATATAAATGAGTGCCTTTCAAAAAATATTTCAAATAATCAATTACAGAATAGTCTGCCTTATAATTCTTCTTCTGAACATAACATATTTGATGAAATAAGAGAATATAAAAATTTGTTGGACGACGGAATAATCTCACAGGAGGAATTTGAAATTAAGAAAAAAGAAATTTTAAAATTGTAATTTCTGCAAAGCAGATTTAATAATACTTTTATGAAAGGGATGATAAGCTTTATAAAACATAAATAATTTAGTAATCGTTGGATTTATATTATGCGAAAAAAAGGTGATATTATGAAAAAAATTTTATGTTCTGTTGTTGCTTTAAGTGTATTAATTTCTTTGACTGCTTGCGGAGGAAACACTTCCGAAAGCAACAGTACGGCTGTAAATTTCAGCGATGACATTAAAATAGAGGACATAGACTGGTCGGTGTCTGAAGGATATTTAGATGGTTCAAATTGCTTGATATTTAGCTATACAAACAACAGTGACTATGTTATAACAGATGTGGAAATGAAGTTTGAACAGAAAGAAGGAACAACGCCTGACGACCTTGCTGTTCTGAACCCTTTGAAAGAGAATACTACTAACATAGATGATGAATTCTTGGCTGACGCATATATTACAGGATATAATCGCAAGGTAGCCGATGTTGGTGAAACTGTAAGTGATTCTCCGTGCGTTCTTAAAAATACCTATTTGGCTATTCAGTCAATGGATCAGTATAATATTATGGAACCCAGTTCTGTAGATATATCTTATATCAAAAAAGACAAAATGTATGCTGAACATTATGACTTCAAAACTCAGCAATATTCAAGCATTGGCAATAAAGCTTTAGATATTTATGAATGGTCTGATTCTGAAAAAGCAACGCTTTTACCTAAGCCCGATTTTGATATTGTTCTTATTAGTACCGATGATGAAGACAAATTTTCGTTTACCATTTACGGCGCTTCAATAGATGACTTTGATTCATATACCGAAGAATGCAAAGAAGCAGGTTTTAATAAATCAGAGTATGAGAGTGATATACGCTATAGGGGAGTAAATGACAATAATATGGAAATATCTATAAGTTATAATGTTGTTGAAGAAAGTTTATATGTTTCTGTTGAACTTTTTGAAGAATAACAAAATATTATCCTCAATCGTATTAAGCATCTGAATTGGAGGGATTGTTATCAAAATAATAAAGTATATTTTAATTCTCATTGTTATAATTACGGTATGCTGTGGTATTACATATAAAGGAACCACTCTCAGAAATATAACTACCGGCATAGGTGGAACTATCAATAATATAGGAGAGCTTGCCACTGCCGAATATGACTATACTCAACTTCAGTTTGCCGAAAGACCTCATAAGGAGGTTATTGGGTTTAAGTTGCCGTTTACCGACAGCAAAGTTATTTTCAGCTATGACGGAAGAATAAAGGCAGGTATAGATTTTGGAGAGGTTGATGTTTCTGTAAACGAGCTTACCAAAACAATTACCGTTAAGCTGCCAGAGGTTAAGATTCTGAATTCAGAGGTATTTAATGACAGCCTTATAGTATACGATGAGAAAAACAGTCCTTTTAATTCATTTACTTTTGAAGATATGAACCTCAGTATATCTGAACTTAAAAAGTCAGCAGAAGAAACAGCAATTGAGAAAGGCTTTTTGGAAACAGCTTTGGAAAATGCAGAAAACATCATAAAGACAAGTATAAGCGGTTTTTATGATTTGAAAAAATACGAAGTGAGGTTTGAATAATTATATTTTACTTCGCAGAATTTACAAGCCCTTTTATGAGAGAGAAGGAGACAATGTGCTCTTTCTCTTTTTTTTGTTTCATAGGGGGCTTTTTATGTTGGAAAAAGATTTTCAGGCAGAGATTATTCGGGAGATTAAGAAAAGGTTTTCAGGGTGTATTGTTATGAAAGCTGATTCGGGCTACATACAGGGCATACCTGACATCATTATATTTTACAGGAATAAGTGGGCGGCTTTGGAGTGCAAAAGGAGTATGAATGCTCCGAGGCGACCTAATCAGAAGTATTATGTTGGGCTTATGAACGATATGTCTTTTGCAAGGTTCATTTGTCCTGAAAACAGAGAGGAGGTGCTTGATGAACTTCAACAGACATTCGGACTTTGAGGGGCAGCACGCTTTTTTGGGTGCAAGCAAATATCACTGGATAAATTACAGTGAAGAAAAACTGGCAGCAGCCTATGCCAAATCAGTTGCTACTCAGAAAGGAGCGATTCTTCACGATTTTGCGGCGCAGTGTATAAGACTTAAGCAGAAGCTGCCTAAATCCAGAAAGACCCTCAATATGTATGTAAATGATGCCATTGGATATAAAATGCTGCCTGAGCAGATTTTGTATTACTCCGACAACTGTTTTGGTACGGCAGATTCAATTATATTCAGGGATAATTTACTGAGAATACACGATTTAAAGACCGGGCAGACACCTGCCCATATGGAGCAGCTTGAAATATATGCGGCTCTTTTTTGTTTGGAATACAAATATAAGCCGGGCAATATAGATATGGAACTCAGGCTTTATCAGAATGACGAAATTATATTCCATAATCCCACAGCTGAGGATATTGCCCCTATTATGGACAAAATAATATATTTTGACAAAATAATAGATAAACTTAAACAACAGGAGGAGTAGACTATGAATTACATTGCCGAAGAAATTCTGATGCACTATGGTATGCCGAGACGTTCGGGGCGTTATCCTTATGGCTCGGGAGAAAATCCTTATCAACACAGCGGAGATTTTCTATCAAGAGTGGACGAACTCAGAAGTCAGGGATTCACATTCACAGATGAAAATGGCAGGGTCTGGACAGGAGATACCGCTATTGCCAAATCTATGAACCTTTCAACCGGTCAGTTCAGAACACAGCTAAGCCTTGCAAATACCGAGCGCAGAAATTTACTTGCCGACACGGCGAGAGGTCTCAGAGAAAAGGGATATAGTCTTAATGAGATAGCCGCTAAAATGGGCTTTAACAACGACTCCTCCATAAGAGCACTGCTTAATGATGAAATAAAAGACAGAAGGAATCAGGCGCAAAAAACAGCAGATTTTTTGAAACAGCAGGTTGATGAAAAAGGAATGATTGACGTAGGGGCAGGTGTAGAACTGTCTTTGGGAATATCCAAGGAAAAGCTGAGAGATGCCCTTTACATTCTGGAGCTTGAAGGCTATCCCGTCTATGGCGGGGGCATTCCACAGGTAACGAACCCCGGCAAGCAGACAAATGTAAAAGTCTTATGTCCTCCCGAAACAGAACATAAAGAAATTTATAACTGGGAGAATGTTCATTCCCTTGAAAATTATATTTCATATGACAGCGGAGACAGCTTTCGCAGGGCTTTTATATACCCCGAAAGTATGGACTCTAAGCGGCTTAAAATCAATTATGCAGAAGACGGCGGAATAGAAAAAGATGGTCTTATTGAAATACGACGCGGTGTTGACGATTTGTCTCTCGGCGATGCCCACTATGCACAGGTAAGAATACTTGTGGACGGCGACAGATTTATGAAAGGTATGGCGGTCTATTCCGATGACCTGCCAAAAGGTGTTGATGTTGTTTTCAATACCAACAAAGAACGGGGTACTGATATTAAAGATGTACTTAAGAAAATTTCAGACGACCCCGACAATCCTTTCGGCTCTCTGATAAAGGAGCACGGCGGTCAGAGCTTTTATGACGACCCCAACGGAAAGTACACCGATCCCATAACGGGCAATAAGCAGTCACTTTCGCTTATAAACAAGCGTGCGGAAGAAGGAGACTGGCACGACTGGGAAGATAAGCTGCCATCACAGTTTCTGGCAAAGCAGTCACTTTCGCTTATAAAGAAACAGCTTAATCTGGCAAAGGCTGACAAGATTGCAGAGTATGAGGAAATCTGCTCCCTTACTAATCCTGTTGTAAAAAAGTCTCTTTTAAATTCTTTCGCAGATGACTGCGATGCGGCTGCTGTTCATTTAAAGGCTGCGGCTCTGCCAAGACAGAAATATCAGGTTATAATACCTATTCCCAAAATGAAAGACACCGAAGTATATGCTCCCAATTATAAAAACGGAGAAAAGGTGGCTCTTATAAGATACCCTCACGCAGGTACATTTGAGATTCCCATACTTACCGTAAACAATAAACACCCTGATGCAAAAAAGGTTTTGGGTACGAACCCTATTGATGCGGTAGGAATAAATTCCAAGGTGGCAGGTATACTTTCAGGAGCTGACTTTGATGGTGATACGGTTATGGTGATACCCTGCAATTCCTCAAACAGCAAGGTGAGGATCGTAGCTACCGAGCCTTCTGACATTTCTCTTAAAAATCTCAGAAAATTTGACCCTAAAGCAGAGTATCCGGAGCGTCAGGGAATGACTTATATGAAAAATGAGAAAACAAAAACTGACAATACACAGATTGAAATGGGTAAAATCTCTAATCTCATTACTGATATGACACTTAAAGGGGCAACAGAGGACGAACTTGCAAGGGCGGTAAGACATAGTATGGTCGTTATCGATGCGGGAAAGCACAAGCTTGATTATAAGCGGAGCGAAGAAGAAAACGGAATAAAAGCTTTGAAAAGAAAGTATCAGGGTGTTGAAAATGATGACGGAGATTATCACGAGGGCGCATCTACTCTTATTTCAAGAGCAAAATCCCAAACTTCTATAATCAAAAGAAAGGGCAGCCCAAGAATCAATAAGGAAACGGGAGAGGTAACCTATAAGGAAACCGATGAAATCGACAGTCGTACAGGTAAGAAACGCACTGAGAAAAGCACGAAGATGGCAGAGGCAAAAGATGCTTATGAATTGATTTCAGATGCAAACACACCACAGGAAAGGGCCTATGCCGATTATGCAAACAGTATGAAAGCCTTGGCGAATGATGCAAGAAAGACTATGGTCAATACCAAAGCCCCGAAACAAAGCGCCGCTGCAAAAGCTATTTATCAGAATGAAACAGCCTCGCTGAAAGCAAAGCTTAACAACGCCCTCAAAAACGCACCTCGCGAAAGGCAGGCTCAGATGATTGCCAATTCAGCCGTAAAAGCAAAACAGCTTGACAATCCTGACATCACAAAGGCCGAACTCAAGAAGATAAGGCAACAGGAGCTTGCAAGAGCAAGAGTCAAGGTCGGAGCTAAAAGAGAGACAATCGATGTTACCGATAAAGAATGGGAAGCTATTCAGTCAGGTGCAATAAGCAGTAATCTTCTCACTCAGATTGTGGGACACGCTGACATTGACAAACTTAAGGAAAGAGCAATGCCAAGAGAAACAAAGTCTCTTAACAATGCACAGATAAACAGAATAAAGGCTTACGGAAATTCAGGCTATACAAATGAGGAAATAGCCAAAGCTCTGGGAATTTCCGTATCTACGGTCATTAAATACATAAAAAGCTAATTAAAAACTGAAAGGAAGTGGTATTATGGGAACCTGTGCACTTACAACAATTGACAATCCGTTCAATCCATTTACACATTTTAAACAATGGTTTATGTTTGATGTGGAAAAGGGTTATAACTCCTGTGCCTATCTCGGAAGAATTGCCAGAACCTCCCGCCAGTTCACAGATGAAGAAAATAATCTCGAAATAGAAAGAGCGATTGATGAAATAATAAAATACGATTTCAGAAAAATCTATAAAAAGGTAAGAATTGAAGAAATTTCAAACGCTGCCTGACATTTTGTGATGATTATTGCTTGTTTTTGAAACCTTATGTTTTACCGATTTCTCTGTGCAGACTAAATGTGTGCATTAAGTTGATGTCACCAAACAGCATAAAACCAAACTGCGATTCTTTTATTCAGGCATTTATCTCCTTTTACCTAAAAACCGAAAACAAAAAAAGAGAAATTGGTAAATCATAAGGTAGTATACAACTTAAAGGGTGTAAGGGGGTCGTTAAAATATGCACCCCCTGTACATCGCGCCGGTCCTCGAAAATTCTCCGGGGGTTATATTTCGGAAACTTTTGCGTTTTTTCTTAAATAGCTGCTTACAAATTTTTTGCCTTTTTTGATGGTGTGGGCGCTGATATTTGAAGCAGGCATACTAAGGAAATGTAAAAGAGCGGCGGTTCCATAAAGTCTCTTACCATCTTTATCGAAAACGCCCATTTTTTCAATGATGTGTATAAGTTTAAGGTCTAACATTTTATTACATCCTTTCTTCCGATGTAGCCCTTGGAGTTTTTTATATAATAACAACCTATTTAATAAGTATAGAAATAATTTCCCCTAATTTTCCAAACGCAGATAAGATTTCTTTTACTTTATTTTTGGGAATGTTTTCGGCGTATACAATGCCATAATCATTTATAGAGGCGATGTAGACTATATTGTCTGCATACAAGCATTTAAAAAGCCCGTTTCTGCTTAAACTGCGGCAGGAATTTTCTACATCTTCAATACTCCAGTCGGGCAGAAGTTCTCGCTTGATAGTTTCAGAACCTCCCAAACATCTGGCATTACTTGTTGGATCGGTTTTTCTTTTTTCAACATAACTTTTATAAGCTGCTATTAATAATTCTTTGTCTTTTTTGCTTAAAGTTGTTTCCATATGCGCTCCTTTTGTATAATCGTATATTTTATATGCGCTCCTTTCGTATAATCGTATATTTTATATGCGCTCCTTTCGTATAATCGTATATTTTATATGCGCTGCTTTCATATAATTGTAGATTTACTATACGCTACTTTCATATAATCGTAGATTTAATATACACTTTTTTCTTATAATTACAGACTTAATATGCGCACTACTTTTTTATAATTGCAGACTTAATATGCGCACTACTTTTTTATATTACATATATCGTACACGTTTTTTCCATATGCGTTTCTTTCTACTTATGTATACGATATCTGTTATAAAAAGTCTGAAATATATTAAAAAAGTCAGGAGCGTATATGGAAATAACTTTAACAAAATTTGTTTAAAAAAAAAGGAAGTGATATTTATATGAAAAAAGACGAAGAAATTCGTAAAATGCCTAAACGTGGCAGACGGGCAATAAGGGACGAAAACAGAGAAAAGCAGCTTATAGACTTAGCTGTCGACCTTGCCGAAAAGCAGCTCATAGAGGGAACTGCCACTTCTCAGGTTATAGTCCATTATCTGAAGATGGGTTCCACAAAGGAGAGGCTTGAAAAAGAAAAGCTGAAAAATGAGAATGAGGTTTTAAAGGCAAAGGTGGAGGCTTATAAGTCTGCCAAAAGGGTAGAGGAACTCTATGAAAACGCCCTTAAAGCTATGAAGGAGTACAGCGGAAACAATGACGAGTCCTATTAAAACATATTCGGAAGTCATAGGGCTAAAAACATTTGAGGAAAGATTTAACTATCTTAAGCTTGACGGCAGCGTGGGAGCGACTACATTCGGCTATGACCGATATCTGAATCAGGCTTTGTACTCATCTTACGAGTGGAAAAGCCTGCGCCACAGAATAATTGTAAGAGATAAGGGCTGCGACTTGGCTTCCGAAGACCACCTGATATCAGGCAGGATTTTAATTCACCACTTAAACCCTCTTACATCGGAAGACATAATAAATCGCTGTCCGAACATATTTGACCCTGAAAATCTGATTTGTGTAAGCTTCACAACTCACAACGCCCTGCATTATGGCAATGAATCACTGATTAATTCCGAGCCTGCAACAAGAAAACCAAATGATACCTGTTTATGGAAAAAACAGAGGAGGTAAAGTATGGAAAGTATACTCACATCTATAAAAAAGCTTTTAGGCATAACCGAAGATTATACCTGTTTCGACCCTGACATTATTATGTGCATAAACTCAGCCTTTGCCACGCTGACACAGCTTGGTGCAGGTCCGCCGGAGGGATTTCGCATAACGGACAAGTCCACCCTCTGGAGCGATTATCTTCCCGATAATCCTCGCTTGGACTTTATAAAATCCTATGTGCATTTAAAAACAAAGCTGCTTTTCGACCCGCCCACAGCCTCACCCCTCCTTGACTCCATAAACAAAATGCTCGCCGAATTTGAGTATCGAATCCGCACCGACATAGAAGACTACAAACCATAAAAAGGAGGAGGAATAGGAATTATGAGCATCTTAAATTTAAAACTGAAAGGTTTTGATGAACTTGATGCAGCACTGGAAGAAGTGCTTAAAAAATCACGGGAACTCAAAGCTTCAGTTAATACGCTGGATAAGGTTCTTTTGGATATGGAAATAGAAACTGAGATAACGAAAGAAATTGATAAGGAGAGAAATTCAAAATGACAAGAAAAAAGCGCCTATCTGTTTTTGGATAAGCGCATATATTTATCAGATGTTCATTATGTAGACATCGCCTTGTTTTGTTATTTTGTATTCTGCTGCTTCAGTCAGAGCACTTATGGACGAATCAATTATATTGTGCATACGGGAATTTTCGCCATTGTTTAGAGAATTGACTACTTCGCTTAATCTTTTGTCTAATGGAGCGGTGTCTATTTTATTTATAAGGCCGGGTTTAAAACGATTATTTTGTCCGTTAAGATTGCTGAAATCGCTCAATATAATTTTATCACATTTGTTTATATACTGAAGCATATTGTTTTTCAGATTTTGCAGATAATCGGCATCTGTATTCTGTGCGAAATATACCTCCATTATGTTTGACAAAGCATACAACTGAACAGAAAGTTCAAGGCAGCCTTTAGCACGAAAGGCTTCATATGTTGCGCTTGTAAAATCGTTGTAAGACTTATGCTGGGATTCTACCTTAGAATTTAAATCAGTCAGATAAAATTCTATATCTTTCATAGCAATTTTCTGTGCAGATTGTAGGCTTGTAATAGTAGCTATACGTTGCTCGGCGTGCCGCATTATTGAAGAAAAACTTAAATATGCATTTTTTACAAAGCTGACTTCGGCAATAAGCTCTGCTTTCTTTTCGCCGTATAAAAAGTCCATTATCTGGTCTATTTTCTTATTTATAATTTGCAAATTATTATTTATCTCTGTTAGGAAAAATTGTCCGGTAGCAACCGACATAACCGAAAAAGCACCAAGCATAGATGAATAAGTACTCATTTCGTGAAAAGAAGCGTGAGCCACTATTCCCTTTTCACCTAAAACGGCACTGCCTACTCCGCCGTCCTTATACTTCATAAGTGTACCGGAGATACCTTTCGGAAACTTAAGAGTATATGCGTTTGACAGGGCATCAGAAGCCATAAAGGAGGGTATCTGAGAAGCAAGCATACTCATTTTTGCTTTTTGTGAAGAATCCAAATCAAGCTTTTTAAACCGATTATCCTTATAGTTATCATCGCAGGGTGTTATCTCGAAATCACCAACTTCAAACATTTTTTTCAGAGCCGTATTTTCGTCCATTATTGTACCTCCTTGTATTGTTATATGTATAGATTATAGCATTTAAGGAATAAGTTGTCAATTTACATAAAAAAGAAGGTGATATAATTGAAAAATTATTTAACTCATCACGGTATTCTCGGGCAGAAGTGGGGAGTAAGACGGACTCCTGCTCAGCTTGGGCACAAAGTGTCGGCAAAAAAGCCTGACAAAGCCAAAGCCGAGACTAAGAAAGATACTGCCGAGGAAACATCAAAGAAAAAAAGCATAAAGGAAATGACTGACGATGAAATAAGAGCTAAAATCAACAGACTTGAGCTTGAAAGGAAATACAGTGATTTGGTGCGTTCTTCCGAAAACAATAACAAGGCAAAGAAGCTGGTAATGAATGTACTGGAGAAATCAGGTACAAATATCGCTACTCAGGCTACAACCTATGCAATGGGAGCACTTGTAAACAAGGCCGTAGGCAAGGAAATTGTAAATCCCAAAAAGGGTCAGAAAGATAAATAAGCAGGTGATATTATGGCATTATCCAATACTGCTGTGCCTAAGTATTATGGGCGGTTTCGGGAGGCGGTGATACGTGGGGATATTCCTGTGAACAGGGAGGTTTCTCTGGAGATGAACCGCATTGACGAGCTGATTGAAAGCCCTGAATATTACTATGACGACCGTGCTGTGGAGGGGTGGATTTCCTTTTGTGAGAATGAAATGACACTTACTGACGGGAGTGACCTACATCTTCTTGATTCTTTCAAGCTTTGGGGAGAGCAGGTTTTCGGGTGGTATTACTTTATTGAGAGAAGTGTTTATACTCCTTACAGAGGTGGGCACGGAGGGCGGTATGTTCTGAGGAGAATCAAAAGGCGGCTTATAAACAAGCAGTATCTTATAGTTGGCAGAGGAGCGTCAAAGACTCTTTATGATTCCTGCATACACGCCTACTTTCTGAATGTGGACAATACAACTACTCAGCAAATTACCACTTCCCATACAATGAAGCAGGCGGAGGAAGTAATTTCTGCCATAAAGACTGCTATTATACGCTCCCGTGGACCTATGTTCAAGTTTCTTACTGAGGGTTCTTTGCAAAATACCACAGGCTCCAAGGCTAACAGGGTAAAGCTGGCTTCTACCAAGAAAGGAATTGAAAACTTTATCACAGGCTCACTTCTGGAGATAAGACCTATGAGCATAGACAAGCTTCAGGGTATGAGATGCAAGGTATCAAGCCTTGATGAGTGGTTATCTACTGACATAAGAGAGGACCCCATAGGAGCTATTGAGCAAGGAGCGTCAAAGGTAGATGACTATCTTATACTTGCCACAAGCTCTGAAGGAACTGTCCGAAACGGAGTGGGCGATACAATCAAAATGGAACTTATGAAGATTTTAAAGGGCGAGTACATAAATCCTCACGTTTCCATATGGTGGTACAAGCTGGACTCCATTGATGAAGTGGCTCAGCCCGAAATGTGGGTTAAGGCAAATCCCAACCTTGGCAAGACCGTAACCTATGACACCTATCAGCGAGATGTGGAACGTGCCGAGAATGTTCCCGCTGCAAGAAATGATATTTTAGCCAAAAGATTCGGTATACCTATGGAGGGCTATACTTACTACTTTACCTATGAAGAAACATTACCCCATAGAAAAAGAAGCTTCTGGAAAATGCCCTGTGCCCTTGGAGGCGACCTTTCTCAGGGGGACGACTTCTGCGCCTTTACATTTTTATTCCCTCTTAAGGACGGCTGTTTCGGAGTTAAAACCTTAAACTATATTACATCTCTCACTCTTTCAAAGCTGTCTGCGGCTATGAGACTTAAATATGAAGAATTTATAGAGGAGGGCAGCCTTATTGTGCTTGAAGGGACGGTTCTCGATATGATGGAGGTCTATGACGATTTGGAGAGGCACATAAACGACTGTGAATATGACGTAAGGTGTTTCGGGTTTGACCCATACAACGCAAAGGAATTTGTAACAAGATGGGAAACGGAAAACGGTCCTTTCGGTATAGAAAAGGTTATACAGGGAGCAAAGACGGAATCGGTTCCTCTTGGAGAGCTTAAAAAGCTGTCTGAGGAAAGAATGCTGCTTTTCGATGAGGAGCTTATGACATTTTCAATGGGCAACTGTATTGTTATGGAGGACACGAACGGAAACCGCAAGCTAATGAAAAAACGCCGTGAGCAGAAGATAGACGCTGTTGCAGCTATGATGGATGCCTATGTGGCGTATAAGCTTAATAAAGATGCTTTTGAATAGGAGGGTTAAGTATGAGAGGAGCGACAAAACACGTAAACTATTTTCGGAAAGAGCTGTCAGGAGGCTGACAAATGAGTGTACTTTATGATTATTATAAAAACCATTTGTGCCACCACGGTATAAAAGGTCAGAAGTGGGGCGTAAGGCGAACGCCTGAACAGCTTAAATATGACCATTATTCTGTAAGGTCCAAAGTAAATAACAGGCTTGTACAGTTTGCGGCATCTAATGGTCTTCTGGTTAAGGAATTATCAGTTCACGCATCTGAACAGGCTGCGGACAGAAAGGTTTCTTCAAAAGATATTATTGACGCTCTTAAAAAACCGATGTATACTGATGATGTAAAGGTTGATAAGAAAGGAAGAAAAAGTCAGCGTTTTATTGGATATACTGCAACTGTAAATGTTAATCCGGATACGGGAGTTATATCTACTGTTTGGAAAACCGGAAAACGGGCTATAAGAAAATACACAAGAGGTGATTAATGTGTTTAGTGAAGAAGAAATTGAGCTTATGAAATCAATCGGACTTAATTGCGATTTTCAGAATCTTTCGGAAGAAGATGATTATTGGGCGGATATTGAGGATAAAGTTGCAGATGAACTTATGTATGAGGGGTTTGACGATGATTATAATCCAACCGAGATAGGTCTTATATGTGAGGGAATTATTGATAAAATCCCGAAATAATTGTGTTCCAAAAATCTATTATATCTTGCAACATTTTCGCTTTTGTCGTATAATTATTTAAATGATTAATTATATGCGGAGGCGATTTTTATGAGCAGTAAGAATAATAAAAGTCTGAGTTTTGTACTGACCCCCAAAAGTTGGACCAAAATCTAACGACAAGGGGGTCAGTTTTTAATGGCTAAATATAGTTACGAATTAAAAAAGAAGGTGGTAGATGTACTGACCCCCAAAAGTTGGACCAAAATCTAACGACAAGGGGGTCAGTTTTTAATGGCTAAATATAGTTACG
>CANQXR010000028.1 GCA_947627855.1 uncultured Clostridia bacterium | reverse complement strand
ACGCGGGGGAGGGGCGGCAAAGACAAGGGAGAGCGGGTACCCGCTCTCCCTTGTCTTTGCCGCCCCTCCCCCGCGTTGCCCCCTCCTTTCGTCGAACCGTCCTTCGACGGTTTGACGAAAGGAGGGCGGCGGGATTTTATTGTCTTACGGCTCTCATTCTTATTCTTACATAATCAACATACCAAATGCCGTCTGAATACATCTCACCTTTAAGCTCATCAACCGCTTCGGCGATTATTTCATCAGCCATATCCTTGTCCAAGCCCTCAAAAGGTTTTTTGTCAAACATTCTTATCCATTCTTCAAGTCCGTTTTCGCCCTTCTGAGGTGTAGGGCGATCGAAAAGAACGGCATAAGTCACCTTGAAGCCTGCCTGTTCCATAAGCGGCGCATATTCGCCTATGGTCGGAAAATAAAATCCGTTGGTGTAAATAAGACCATGTTGTGAAAAAATCTTATCAAGCTTTGAATGGACTCTTTCGGCACAGCCCTTTCCGCCGAATTCAAACACAAGCTCTCCGCCCTCTTTAAGCTGAGAATAAATATTCTTTAAAAGAGCAGACTGTTTGTCTCTGTCGATCCAATGAAAAACAGCGTTTGAGAAAACGGCATCGGCTTTTTTGTCAAGACTGAACGTAAGGGCGTCCGCTTCCAAAAAGCGTATATCGGGAAAATTGCACCGTGCTGCCCTCAGCATATCCTCTGATTTGTCAATGCCCAGAACATCATAGCCCCTGTCTCTGAGCTGTCCGGAAAGTATGCCGTTTCCGCAGCCCAGATCTGCCACAACACTGCCCTTTCCCACAGTCAGAAGATCCAGAACATTTGCACCGTATTTATACACAAAATCAAAATTTTCTTTATATTTCTCCGCATTCCATTCTATATTCATAAAAAACACTCACCCTATGACTATTGAAAATTCCGCCTTGAATACGTCCCCCGCGGCAAGCTTCTGCACACCGTATTTGTCCTTAAGCTCTCCGTCAAAGCCCATATTGTCACATCTGCCTATCCACGGTTCAAGACATACAAACGGAGCGCCCGACTTTGGCTTTGACCATAATCCGAACGAAGGAAAGCCTTTGCACTCCACAGTTACATAGGGCGTTTTGTCAGGGTATAAAATACTTGCTCTTTCAATCTGATGATCGTCGAATATCAGTGCATCATTGTCAAACAGCTCCTCACTTAGTCTGAATTCTCCCTGTATCTCCTTGGGATTTTCAAAATCCACGCTGCCTGTTTCTGCATCTATAAGAACATATTTAAGCTTTCCCTCTCCCAAACGAACGTAGTAGTCCTCTTTTGCAAACCCATCGTCAACAGGGCAATTAAACGCCGGGTGACCGCCTATTGAAAAATACATACATGAATCACCGGAATTGCTGACTTCCCAATTTACCTTCAGCCTATTTCCCTGTATGGTATGTATTACCTTAAGTTCAAAATCAAAGGGATATACCTTTTTTGTTTCCTCGCAGGACTTAAGAATATGTGTCACCGAGGTATCGCTGCCTTTTACAAATTCAAACATACGATCCCTTGCAAAGCCATGCTGACCCATATTATAGCAAGCTCCCATATGTGTATAAAAACCGCCATTCACCTTTCCCACAAACGGAAAAAGTACGGGCGCGTGCCTTGCCCAATATTCGGGATCTCCTTTCCATATAACATTATGGTTTCTTGTTTTATCAAAAATACCCGAAAGCTCAGCGCCGAAATCAGCTATTTCAACCCTGAGATAATTATTTTCCAATATCCTCATATAAATTTACCTCCTTATATTTTATAGTTGCCCTCGCCTTTCAAACCATCGAAGATGGTTTGAAAGGCGGGCCATCGGGGGCAGGACGTGTGGGAGAGCAGCCGCAGACAAAGCGTGCGGACGGGTCCGCACGCTTTGTCTGCGGCTGCTCTCCCACACGTCCTGCCCCCGGTGGAGCCGCAGTTTTTCCGAACAAATTTAAATTTCCGCTCCATCAGACTGAAGTCCAATACATCATTGAATCTTTGAATTCCAAATTAAGTCTGCCCTCATCTCTGAGCCGGGCAATATATGATCTGACAGTGCTGCCTACAAGGACGTACTGTTCAAATGTCATTTCAAGCTTATATTTTTCAAAAAGCATTTTCAGAATATATTCAAAGCATGCAGGCTTGCTGCATATTTCAAGAATACTGATACATATTTCACAGACTTTATCTATATTTGCCTGTGCCAGTTCCCTCACGTCCTCTGCTGCCTCTGCATGAGCCGGAACGAACATTCTTCCCTCAAAAGTCTGCACCTTCTTAAGGGTTTCCACATACGCGGCAGGATCGTAAAGAAACACTATGCCGTATTTTTCAAGGGCAGCATAGCTCGACAGGCAGTCGGCGATATACAAAACATCGTCCGGCGTACGGAAGCCGACCATATCAAAGGAATGTCCCTTAAGGTCTATTATTTCCATTCCCTCCGGCAAGGCTTTAGGGTCAAGAGGCAGCGCCCTGCTTTGCTCCGCCATAAGAAATTTATGTCTGAGATCCTTCGGAGGACAACCGCCGTACAGAAAAGCAGGCTCAAATATATTGTTGTTTATAAAATCGCACTCGATCCCCGACGCATATATTTTACAGCCGGTCTGTTTCTGAAGATACAGATTTCCGCCTATATGATCGGCATGGGAATGGGTATTGAAAATCGCCTTAAGTTTCCATCCGTTTTTGTCCAGAATCTGTCTTACCTTTCTTCCGGCATTTTTGTCATTTCCGCTGTCTATAATGCAGACTTCATTTTCATTAAGCCTATACAATCCTATTTTGGCAGGACATTGTATATAAAAGCTGTTTTCTCCCACCTGAACAAGCTCGTACACACTTCATCACCTCTCTGTCGTGATTTTTTCCGTAAAACCAAAAAACCTCTCCGTAATAGAGAGGTTTTTCAGAGCTGAAGAGCGGAATTGAACCGCCGACCTACGCACTACCAATGCGTTGCGCTACCCCTGTGCCACTTCAGCATATGAATAGATTATACCATCATTTATTCCAAAGGTCAAGTATTTTTTACTCTCTTTAAACGGAACATATACTTACTGATTCCCGAAGTACGGTCGCTCACCGCCGGTATATATGAAATAACCTTCGGGAGCGTTTTCTATCTGGATAAGCTGCCCTTTACACGGCAAAATCATACTTTCCTCTCAGGTATGAACTTATAGGCTCACGAGGCTGTTTTTGATCTTTTTCCTGCCGGCTTGGTGTTGTCGGTGGAATGTTCAGGCGTGCTTTCCTGCTTTTTCTGCGGTTCCTGCTGTTCTGTTACCTTGCCTGCAAGAATGGACTCGCTCAGAAGCTTTTCCGAATTATTTACATATTCGAGCTCGGCGGAAAGGATATTTTTAATACTTGCGCTGAGAGCCTCATATCTGGACTTAAGGTCTATTACCTTTGATTCAATTTCATACTTGCGTGAATTTGAATTAAGAACTATCTCATCAGCCTTTAGTCTTGCCTTTCTGATAATATTTTCGGCTGTTTCGGCAGCATTTCTTTTAGCCTGTCTTGAGGTTTTCTCCGCCATTATAATTGAATTCTTAAGAGTTTCCTCCATGGATTTATAATATGTAACAGACTCCTCAAGATTCTTTATTCTGTCTTTCAGGGCAGAGTTTTCTTTATACAAAGCTTCAAAATCCTCCACCACCTTATTAAGAAATTCATCTACGCTTTCCGGTGCATATCCTCTGCCGACCTTTTTAAACTCGACAGTTTCTATATCAATAGGTGTAAGCAAAATACTCCCTCCTCAATTAAATTCAACATATCTGACAATAAGTCTGTCTTTTTTGGTGTTTCCCATAAATTCAAGGAGCTTTACTCTGCCCTTACCCCGAAGTGTTATTACATCGTTTTCTCCTATATGTCCGGAAACACTCTCCAGTGGCGCCCAATTCACAAAAACCTTACCTGCCTTTATATATTCGGCGGCACTGCTTCTGGAAACATTAAAAACCTTGCTTATTACAGCGTCGGCTCTCGGCGATGCAACTACACCGACTTTTTCCTTTCCCATTACGGTTTCGGTATATTCCGTAATATCAGTCGGTATATTGCAGCTTACCTTGGTGCGTCCCACCTTATCAAGATTGTACATTATGAAGTCCGCTGCTTCGCTCTTTGCAAAAACAATGGCTCCGCCGTCCTTAACTATAATGTCCCCTATTTTACCCCTGTCAAGCCCCAGCCCCAGAACGGAGCCGAGGAAATCTCTGTGGCTCAGCCTTCTTGAATATTCCTCATTATACCTTATTTCAACAGCCGACAGGGGAAAGTCCTCTTTTTCGGCATATTCGGGAAAAAAGCCTGCCACGACCCTTTCGGCATATTCATATCCGCCGAAAAGTCTTACCTCGACTTCAAAATTTCTTTCAGCTATCCCTTTAAGCATAACCGCCTTAACGGGGTCTGAAAAATCCGAAAATCTCGGTTCATACCTTTTCAGGCTGTCAAAAGCCTTGTCAAGCCCCTTCGCCAAAAAAAGCCTTAACTCCTTATCCTCAATCCCCTTCAGGATTCCGTCTTTATATGCCATATCTGTAAAGAACCGAAATAAGCAGTCTGCACACTATGTCTACAAGTATAATGGCAATAACGGGCGAAAAGTCTATCCCTATGCCTGCGCCGCCTATGGGCGACCTGTCAAAAAGCCGTCTTATGGGAGCCAGAACAGGCTCCGTAAGCATATAGCAAAGTCTGACCAATGAGTTGTTTCTGTTTATGGGCAGCCAGCTTATTATACATCTTATCAGTATAAGAAGATAAAATATTCTTGACATCATGTATATGGCCTGCGCCAGAATTACAAGCATTCAATCACCCGCTTTTTATTTATTTCCATCTTGTGGAAGATGTTCTTGCGATATTTATGCCGTTTGCTTCAAGCTCCTCGGCAAAATTGCCCGTTATGTCTACATTTGTGGGACCTATAATAAGGATTTCATTTGAAATAGGCTGAATATTTCCGTCAAGCACAAAGCTTGCGCCGCTTAAAAAGTCGCTTATTCTCTGAGCCGTTTCAAGATTTACCCTTTCAAGATTGACAACAACGGTTTTATTTTCCTTAAGTGCATCGCAGGCTTCGCCGATTTCGTCTATGCTCGTGGGGCTGCACACAAGAACCTCCATCTGCACATTTGTATTTACCTTGTAAACCCTTGAATTTGACCCGTAACGGCTCGAAGTATACCTCCTGCCTGTGCCGCCTGCAGGCTTCGGCGCCGGCTCTTCCTCATATTCCTCATATTCCTCATCAAGTCCCTCGTCATAATATTCGTCATAATTGTCCTTGGGGAAAAATCTTTCCTTTAAGCTGTCAAATACGTTTGCCATTATTTATTTCCTCCTGTATTATAGTTTCTTTCACCAAAAATTCCCGTTCCTATGCGTACAATATTGGCGCCTTCTTCTATTGCCGTTTCATAGTCGTTTGTCATACCCATTGACAAAAAAGTCATATCTATATTATCACCGTTTTTTGCCTTTATGTCAATAAATAATTCACGCATTTTTCTGAAATATGGACGATTATTCTGCCCGTTTTCGTCATAAGGAGCTATGGTCATAAGTCCTCTGACCTTTATGCCCTCAAGCTCCCTCATAGCTTCAACGGCATCATAGACCTCCGACACGCCAAAGCCGTGCTTCGACTCCTCTTCTGCGGCGTTTACCTCTATAAGTATATCCGTCACCACACCCGCCTTCAGGCTGCGTTTGCTTATCTCAGCGGCAAGCTTTAAGCTGTCAACGGAATGAACGAGGCTCACCTTGCCTATAATATATTTCACCTTATTGGTCTGAAGGCTGCCTATAAGGTGCCAGTCGACCGAAGCCGGCAGCTTATCGATTTTCGACATAAGCTCCTGAACCTTATTTTCACCCAGCGAATTTACGCCCAGCTCCACAAGCCTTGATATTCTGTCACAGTCAATGGTTTTTGTGACCCCAAGAAGCAGCACGTCATCGGGACTTCTGCCCGACCTTTCACACGCCGCCGCAATATTTCTTCTTACCGTTTCCAGATTTTTTTCAATCTCATCGTACATGGCTGTCTCCTCTTTATATGAGAATTATTTATAAAGCATATCGTTGTCCTGTATGTTTTTCGGGTCTGTCACAACTCTGTCATACACGCTTATATTGGGATTCTTCTGAGGATCCAATATGGTGTGGGTGCTGTTTGAGCTGCTGTTTTCCATATTTATGGTATAGAATTCGGCAATACCCGTATTCATTATATAAATGCCCTGTCTTGTTTCCACATCGGTAAGCTCGTACACATCGTCGGGATTTCCGGGATTAACGATCATATCGTGGAGAACAAGGGTATCATAGCCTACCGGGAAATAAGCAAAATCTCCGTTCGGATCTCCTACGGAAACCTTTTCCGTACCTCCCGTGACGGTTTTCTTTGTTACCATTCCCGAGCTTACATAGCTTGCCGGAATTTTGATAAGCGTGTTTTCAACTATTGAGGTATTCGCTATCTTATACCCCGTTCTTACCTTGTCTACCTCAAATGTAAGATTTCTCATATACATAAAGTCATCTATATATTTGGAGCATTCAAGTATCATAAACGTGGTTTTCTCCCCCGGAGTAAGGGATTTCACAATAACGTCCATATCAACGCTTTCGCCCATGGAGTCCTTAAGATAGATGTTGTGTCTTTCGCCCTGTTTCCATTCCAAAACATAGTCGGAATTGATATAGGCGGCGATATACCACACATTGGAGGTAACTATTTTGAATATGTTCTCTCCCTCTCCGACTTCCTTGCCTGCAACATGGGAGTTGTCGGAGTCCCTGCTTATGTCATTTTCACCAAGCCCCGTCATTGTGTCCGGCGTAAGCTCTCCTTCAAGCCCGTCGGTTTCAAAGCAGAGTATGCCTCCCGAAAGTGCTGTTATGGCTGAGGATTTTTCAGCTATCCTGTTTTCGGCGTTCTTTTTCATTGTGTTAAGCTCTGTCTGACGGCTGCTCTCCAATATGGATTGGTTTCTCATCTCCTGCTTTACGCTTACATTGTTTGTAAGATCTCTCAGAGCCTTTGTGTCATTGCCTGCAAGGCTCATTGCGGCATCGTCGGAAAGAGCCTTTATTTCCATATTATATCTGAGAGCCTCCTCGTCCGTTGCGTCTATTTCCTTACGGGCCGTTTCGGAATTTATAATGTCCTCTTTGACATCGCTCAGATCCTGCTCCGCCTCCTGCACTGTCTGAAGCTCACTTACGCTGCAAACAACATCTCCCGTTCTCACCTTTTCGCCGTCGCCAATGAGGAAGTTTATCTCTCCTGCCATATTGGAGGTGTATACCTCCTCGCTTCTTATAATAACTCCCTCCGCCGATTTCGGCGTATCTATGCTGCCTATCTGGAGAGTGTCATAGGCCGCCATATTTCTGAATGTATTTGCTATCACATTTCCGCCTATGTATAATATCGCCACAACGAAAAAGGCTATCATAAAGAATTTTGCCGCTCCCTCATAGCCTGCTCCTCTGACCCTTTCCTTTGTGACAACACGGGGTCTGCTTCCTGCCGGGGAGGCTGCTTTTCCTCTCTGGGGCGCAGACTTTCTTCCTGTGGGCTTTCTGAGATCCACAGTGTTTACGGTTCGCCTCGGACGTACGCTCTGACGATCATATACATTTGATGAGGTTCTGCCGGAGAGCCTTGGGGAAGAATAGGAATAGCTCTGATAGCTTCTTCCCGCAGCCGCATATCTTTCGGAGCGCTCCGTCATTCCACGCCTTTTCCTTGCATCGTTTATATTTATTATCTTGCTGCTTTTCTGTCTGCTGCGGGAGGATACATTTCCGCCCGATGTGCGTCTTTCGCTGTAAAGGGAGCTTCTTGAGGGCGTTCTCGCAGAAGATGTTCTTCTGCCGTAATCGGGATAACCTCCCCCTGAGTAATAGCTTGGGCTTATCTGTGTACGTCTGCCGCCCGTCTGCTGCCGTCTGGGGTCTGTATGCTGCGTCCGTCTGTTTCTTTCCGAAACATTGGGCGTTCTTTTTCTTTTGTTTCTTTTATCTTTTTTTGCCAATTCTATCAGATCCTCAGTCAGTCATATTTTTTCTGTCCATGGAATAAAATATTAAAAACTCAAAGGACAGACATACAATAAAGCCATCTGAATATATTATACCAATTATTGTGCTGATTTTCAATCTTATAATAATATTTTTCCCCAAAGAAGCCGTTGAGGGGGCGAAAGAGGGGCTTGTAATATGGTATAACTCAGCCCTGCCCGCCCTGTTTCCCTTTGCAGCCGCCCTCGGACTGCTTGCGGAGCTTAATTTCACACGCCTTTGCGGAAGGCTTCTCTCTCCTGTGGGAAGGCTGCTTTTCGGCATATCCGCCGAGGGGGCTTTCGTGCTTTTCTGCGGTATTACATCGGGCTACCCCATGGGCATAGCCCTCCTGTGTGAGCTTTACGGCTCCGAACGCATAAGCAGGGAGGAGGCTGTCAGGCTCTCCGCATTCTGCAGCAACTCAGGGCCTCTTTTTATATTGGGCAGCGTAGGCGCCGTAATGCTCGGCAGCCTGCACACAGCCCTGTACATATTGATTTGTCACTATCTCAGCGCCTTTATACTTGGCGCAGTTCTTGGCATAATTCTGCCGCCCCTGCCAAAGGACACGCCAAAAGGCATATATCTCAGG
The DNA here is from genome assembly GCA_947627855.1 of uncultured Clostridia bacterium. Classification (GTDB taxonomy): domain Bacteria; phylum Bacillota; class Clostridia; order Lachnospirales; family CAG-274; genus JAJQCI01. The sequence continues at coordinate 23,160 of CANQXR010000028.1, read as the reverse complement.
GAGAATATACCCTTTGGCGCAGCCCTTTCACATTCCGTAACATCGGCGTGCAGCTCCATGATAACCATAGGCGGCTTCATAGTTCTGTTTTCGGTGGTTACAAGGCTTTTGTCAATGATGGGGCTTATGAGCCTTTTCACCCTTCCTCTGAGGGCTTTGGGGCTTGAAGGTGAAATGTCGGAGGGCATTGTGACAGGGCTTTTTGAAATAACAAAGGGCTGCGCCCACATTGCCAAAGCGCACTCGCCCCTTGTTCCTCCTGTTATATGTATGCTTATATCATTCGGGGGCTTTTCCATACACGCCCAGTCCGTCAGCCTTCTTTCGGTCAGGCGTCTGCCGGTTATGCCCTATATATTGGGAAAGACAGCCTCATCACTGCTTGCCTTTATTCTGTCCCTTATCCTTATGAAATCAGCCGCCCTGTTCTGAGCCGTATTTTCCGACTTCCTGTAAAACGCAAATAAGGGGGCTTTGCTCCCCCTTTTTTTACACTATTAAATTATGACGATTTAAGTTCGTTTCTGTTTTTGAGTATAACCTCAAGCTCTGCATTCAAATCGTCCGTAAGCATTCCGAAGCTGTCGTTAAACTGACCTATAACCTCTCTTGAGTCGTCCTCGATTTTGCGCAGCGTATTTGAAACAGCCTCTTCCACATCGCTTAAAAGATCATCGGCATAGTTTACTGCGTTTCTTCTGAGTTCTCTTGCGTCCTGTCTTGCGTCCTCTACTATTATGTCAGCCTGCTCTTTGGCCTGCTTTGTTATCTCATGCTCAAGAATAAGCCTTTCAGCCTGATCCTCCGCCTGCTTTATAATTACGTTTGCCTTGTTGTGAGCCTCCTGGACAATCTTTTCGCATTTTTCCGAAATGCGCTTTGCCTGTGCAAGCTCCGAAGGTATATTATATCTGATATCTTCCAGAAGCTCCATAATTTCCTGCTTGTCAACAGTGATCTTATTTGCCGAAAAAGCCGACTTCTTACTACTTTCCAGTAAATCTTGGATATCGTCGATAATATCAATTATTGAATCCATGGATATTTTCCTCCCTGTTTTTAAATTTTTCGTATAAACAGTTTTTAACATTTTCGGGAACCATGTCCTCTACACAACCTCCGAACATTGCTATTTCTTTTATACTGCTTGAGCTGACAAACATATAATTTGCGCTTGAAGAAACAAAAATCGTTTCTATATCCTTATCAAGCTTTCTGTTTGCAAGAGCCATTTTGAATTCATACTCAAAATCGGTAACGGCCCTCAGTCCTCTTATGACGAGCCTTGCCTTTTCAAGTCTGCAAAAATCAACCAACAGACCGTGAAATGACCTGACGCTGACATTTGGCAGATGTGCTGTTTCCTTCTTTATATGCTCCACTCTCTCGTCGGCAGTGAAAAGGGAGCTTTTAGAGGGGTTATCCAAAACAGCGACCACAAGCTCATCTACAAACCCGGCGCATCTTTCTATGATGTCAAGATGTCCGTTGGTAACCGGGTCAAAGCTGCCCGGATATACTGCCTTTAACATGGTTCTTCCTCCAAAAGCCGAATGAATGACATTTTTGTGGTTCTGCCGTATTCCTTAATGCGGAAAACATCAAACCCCGGCTTCATTATTTCGGATTCGTCCTTTGCCTGTTCGACAACTATAATCCCCTTATTATTAAGTATACCTAAATTTTTGATTTCGTCAAGTATAATTTCAATAAAATCCGAATAATAAGGCGGATCCATAAAAATTATATCAAATTTTAGCCCCATCGCGGCAAGCCTTTTCAGCGCAGAGCCATAATTCTGTCTGATAACAACAGCTCTTTCATTATACGCCGTTTTGGTCAGATTATAGTTTATGACTTTTACGGCGTCCTCCGCCCTGTCCACAAAAACGGCTTTTTCGGCGCCCCTTGAAAGAGCCTCTATGCCTATGCCGCCGCTGCCGGAAAACAGGTCGAGAAAATTACAGCCGTAAAGCATGGGTGAAAGAATGTTAAAAAGAGATTCCTTAATTCTGTCGGTAGTGGGTCTTGTGTCAAGTCCGTCGGGGGCTTTCAGCTTAAACCCTCTTTTTTCTCCTGAAATTATTCTCATTTCAAACACCGCCCCATTCCATATAATTATATCACAAACACTTGTCCGATGTAAACTTTTTTTTATTAAAAAGTCACATTTTTATTGTCAAAATCGTATATTTCGCCTATTCTTTTGATAATTGCGCCGTACTCCTCCGCTGAAAGCTCCTCTATATGAGAAACGCAGTCGTCAGCCTCTCTGAGAATATCCATATCCTTATACAGATTTGCTATTTTAAGCTCCGGCAGACCGTGCTGTCTTACGCCGAAAAACTCTCCGGGACCTCTCAGCATAAGATCCTTTTCGGAAAGCTCGAAGCCATCGGCGGACTTTACCATTGTTTTCAGCCTGTCCCTTACCGTCTTGTCCTTTTTGTCGCTCACAAGTATGCAGTAGGACTGATGCTCTCCTCTGCCGACCCTTCCTCTCAGCTGATGGAGCTGTGAAAGACCATATCTTTCCGCATTTTCTATAAGCATTATATTTGCATTTGCAACATTTATGCCCACCTCTATTACGGTAGTGGCAACAAGCACGTCTGTTTTTCCCGCTGCAAAATCGTCCATCGCCCTCTGCTTTTCCTCCGCTTTCATTCTGCCATGCACAATGGCTGTGTTCAGCTCACGAAGGGGAGTTCCCTCAAGACTTCTGAAATATTCCTTGACCGACTTAAGCTCCGTCTTATCGTTTTCCTCTATCACGGGACAGACTATATACGCCTGCCTGCCCTGCTTTACGTGCTTATATATAAAATTGTATATTCTCTCATGATAGGAGGAATCCACAAAGCTTGTGTCGATTTTCTTTCTTCCCGCAGGCATGGTTTTTATGGTGGTTATGTCAAGATCCCCGTAGAGTATAAGCCCCAGTGTTCTTGGAATGGGCGTTGCCGACATAATGAGGGTGTGGGGGTTGGTTCCCTTTGCGGTGAGCAGTCCCCTTTGGTTTACGCCGAATCTGTGCTGCTCGTCTGTGATTACAAGCCCCAGCTCCTTAAAAACAACATCACTCTGTATGAGGGTGTGTGTCCCTATAACTATGTGAGCCTCTCCATCGGCTATCAGCCTTTTTGTCTCTCTTTTTTCCTTTGCACTCATAGAGCCCTTCAGAAGAACGACAGATATTCCCATGCCCTCAAAAAGCTCGCAGAATGAAATGTAGTGCTGTGTCGCCAGAACATCTGTGGGAGCCATTACAGCGGTCTGCGCACCGTTTATATATGCAATATATGCGCATACCTGAGCGACAGCCGTCTTGCCGGAGCCTACATCACCCTGTATGAGCCTGTTCATAGGGTGTTTCTGTGACATATCCTCAATAATTTCCTCCAAAGCCTCCTCCTGCCCCGAAGTAAGTCTGAATGGAAATCTTCCGATTATCCTGTCCGTTTCAAAAAAGCTGAATTCAAGCCCCGTATACTGCTTCTTTATCCCCTTTTTGATGTTCAGAAGCCTCAGCCGCAGTATAAACAGCTCCTCAAAAACAAGCCTTCTCCTTGCGGCAAAAAAGGCGTCCCTGCTTTCGGGAAAATGTATGTTTTTCAAGGCATACGCCCTTCCGCAAAGCCCATATCTCCTCCTGACGGAGTATGGCATAAACTCCTCTATGTCCCCCTCTATGCTTTCAAGACAGTCGTAAATAAGCTTTCTCAGCAGCTTCTGATTCAGCTTTTTTGTAAGGTGATAAACAGGTACTATCCTGCCGGCGTTTATGGCTTCACTCTCCCTGACCTCTTCAAAATCGGGAGATGTAAGCGTAAGTCTGCCCATTCTGTTTTCAAAGACACCTGTAAAATAATATTCCTTTGACATATCAAAGGTATTCCTCAGATATCCTCTGTTGAACCATACCGCCACAGCCTCTCCCGTTCCGTCATTTATAATCCCCCTTACGACAACAACTCTGCCCCTCGCCGTCATTTCGGGTTTTTTCTTCATTTTTGCCCTTACGGTATACTCCTCCCCCTCTTTTACATCACAAAGGGGCGTAAGCCTGCTTCTGTCGGCATAATCCCTCGGTATATACTCTATAAGGTCCCTCACTGTATATATGCCGACCTTATTCAGAAGCTCTTTTCTTTTTTCGCCTACGTTTTTGATTGTTTCCACCGGCGCCTTTAAATCCATATCTCAGCCGATACCTATTCCTTCCACAAATATATTGACACTTCCCACCTTAACTCCCACAATATCGCTTACCTTGTCTTTTACCGCCTGGGCTGCACTGTCGCCTACCGCCTGTATGTTTGAACCATATTCAACAATAACGTGTATATCGAAATTAAGAGTGTTGTTGTTTACGCCAAGAGAAATTCCCCTGTAAGCGTTGTTTGCATCAAGGAGAATTGCTCTGCTCCTTTTTCCGCTTTTAAGGGCAATTCCCAGAATGCCATAGCTTTCCTTGACGGCAAGAGCCGCCGCATCTACTATTATATCGTTTTCAACGGAAATAACACCCATTTTATTGACTATTCTGACAGACATATAAAGCCTCCTTATTAAAATATAATATTATACTAAATTATACAACACATTCTCACAAATTACAAACAAAATTTGCAATACAAAAGGGCGCAAGGCTTTGTTTCCTTACGCCGTATTCAGAAATATTCCGGGCATACAGTGCAGCATAAATACATTTCAGATTATTCTTTGAGAATGGACCGTCAATAGCTGAAGGTTATTTTCCTGCTTTTGGGATTGTAGGCAATTTCTATACCCAGAGCCTCCCCTGCCGCACGGAAGGGAATGTATGTTTTGTCATCGAATATTTCAGCAGGTACATCGAGAGTGCCGACTTCGTTGTCAACGGTGTATTCGGTGCTGCCTATTACAAATTTTGCCGTAGAGCCGTTCTTGCTTACATAGGCTGCCTTTTCACTGCCGTCCCATTCCACCGTACAGTCAATGATTTCTGCAATATTCCTCAAGGGAATGAGCAGCCTGTCGTTTTTATTTATAGCCCCGAAAGCTTCGGTCGTTTCTACCCGTACGGTTTTTCCGTTTGCACGGGCGTTTTCAAAAATTGCATTTTCATCATCGTTCTGAAACTTTACTGAAGATATATCAATAGGCTCAAGTATGTTGACTGTCTTGGTTTCCACGCCCTCATAGGGAGTATTATAGTCTGCCGGAGAGTCGGTGTCATCCCGGTGGCGAAGTATGACTGTTTTGCTGTCGGAAACAGCAAAATCATTATCAAAGTTTTTATCTGTTATTATAGCATAGACCTCTCCATCTCCAAGCTGCTCCAGGTTTTTTCCACCACCAAAGTCTGAGTCTGAGATATTCCAGGTAACTTCTCCGCTTTTATAGGCGGCCTGCTTCACAAAGCCTATTATTTTACCGTTGTTGATTATTGGAAAATAAAACCAATAGACGTTTTTTCCGTCGTCGTACTTTCTATAAGTCGTTCCTCCGGCCCCCTGAAGTTCTTCGGAAAAGGGCGTACCGATCTGAGCAGTATTTCCGACACCATATTCTGACAGCATATCGATGTCGCCGATTAATTTTTCTTTGAATTCTTCAATTGCCTCCGTATTGTCGATAGTTTTGATCAAAATACTTTTTTCAGCCTCTGCATATGCAGGAACCGTTAAACATACTATTGAAAATACAAAAAACAATAATAACCCAATTTTTTTCAAAATACTTTTCCACCTCCCGATATAATTACAGTACCTGATGTCCTGATCCGACACCTGTGCCATATATTTTTTGAGAATGGAGTGTCAATAACTGAAGGTTATGTTCCCGCTTTCGGGATTGTAGGCAATTTCTATACCCAGAGCCTCCCCTGCCGCACGGAAGGGAATGTATGTTTTGCCATCGTATATTTCAGCAGGTACATCGAGAATGCCGACTTCGTTGTCAACGGTGTATTCGGTGCTGCCTATTACAAATTTTACCGTAGAGCCGTTTTTGCTTACATAGGCTGCCTTTTCACTGCCGTCCCATTCCACCTTACAATCAATGGCTTCTGCAATATCCCTTAAGGGAATGAGCAGTCTGTCGTTTATATTTATGGTTTTGAGAGTTTCGGCTGTTTCTACCTGTACGGTTTTTCCGTTTGCACGGGCGTTTTCAAAAACAGCATTTTCATCATCGGTCTGAAATATTACTGAAGATTTGTCTATATCAATAGGCTCAAGTATGTTGACTGTCTTTGTTTCCATACCCTCATAGGGAGTATTATAGTCTATCGGAGAATCTAAGTCATGCCAAAGGGTAATTGTTTTTCTGTCGGAAACAGCAAGCTCATTATAATAGTTTTTATCCCTTATTACAGCATAGACCTCCCCATCTCCAAGCTGCTCCAGATTTTTTTCACCATCAAAAAAGTTTGAAACAGCCCAGTGAATTGTTCCGTCTTTATCGGTGGCCTGCTCCACATAGCTTACTATTTTACCGTCATTGATTATCGGAAAATAAAACAAATATGTGTTTTTTCCATCGGGACTTACGTACTTATCGGAAGGATCCCCCAACCCCTGATATTCCATGGAAAAGGGCGTACCTATCTGAGAATTCCTGCCAAAACCATACCTTGACAGCATACTGTAGTCGCCTGCAAACCTTTCCTTGAATTCTTCAATTGCTTCCGTATTGTCAATGGTTTTAATTAAAATACTTTTTTCAGCCTCTGCATATGCAGAAACCGTTAAACACACTATTGAAAATACAAAAAACAATAATAACCCGATTTTTTTCATAACACTTTTCCTCCTCCCGATATAATTATAATATTTAATGTCTTAACCTCATACTTGTACTATAACGCATAAGACACTGTAAACCGATAAACTCTTCCTTACATATAATATTATACTGATAACTACAAAATGTCAAGAAAAATATCAAAACCGACTATTTATAGTTTTAATATGCTCTTAAATGCGTAATTATAAATAACAGATTCTACTGGATTTTGTAAAGTCCCTCATGGCTTTCATAGCTATTATATTCAAAGCTGTTATTAGAATAATCACAGTCAACTATTCTGCAATCAAAAGGATCCATAATTGAAACGGCATCATATTCATGGGTGCCTTTATACTGATATCCTTCTATTACAACTGCGTGTCCATTTCCTATTGATTTTCCCAAGGCTTGCCATAGGGGTCGCTCTGCATCAATTTCCGCTTTTACAGCAGAAAAGCTTAATGAACCTTGATTAAATACTGTACTTGAAAATCCATAATCACGAAAATAATCCTGCACTTTGCTATGGTCTGCAGTGCCATTGTTTTTGGTTTCTGAAACAATTTGCTCCATTGATACATTTACTCCATGATACTTCATTATTGATGACATACAAGCTGCCCGGCAATGATATGTCTGTCCACCTTGAGAAACAACAGGAACACTAAGCCATTTTCCTTTTACGTTAGCTATAGGCATAGGTATAGAATTTAAATCCAAAAATGTTTCTTTAACATCAACAATATTTGTATCTTCCATTGATAATGGTGCCACTGGTTCGGTAACTTTATCGTCATATTTGAAAATCAATGTGGAGTTTTTGTCCCCAAATGCAAAAACATTAAAATTATCATCGGCAACAATTTTGTATGTGTCATTAGATAGTCCTTCCATGTTATCTGAAAAGAATTCACTAATTGCATAGTAAGTGTTGTTATTTTTGCCCCCTGTCATTTGAATAAGGCGTTCAATATTTCCGTTTACAAATAAGAAACGGCTGTCCGATTGAAGCATCACTCAAATCAATATTATCTCTTTCTAAATTCATTGATATCAGGTTTGTAACCTTATTGATATCGTTGATAAACTTTTCTTTTGCATCACTGCAGTCTTCTGTTTCTATAATCACTGAAGATGTTGAGTCAGATTTTGCTGCAGAGTTGGACATACAGATGCCACTCCAATCACAACAGATAAGAATAAGGCTGTTAATTTTTTATTCAGTTTCATAATAATTACCTCCAGATTGTGGTGACTTTCTGTGACAAGGGGCAGAAAAGGAAAAAGGGCTTTTGCGGTTGAAAAGCCCTTTTGTTGTGTTCTGAGTTATTTTCTTTTAAGCGAGGCAGCTCTGTTTACAGGCTGTCAAGCTTTTCCTTTAATATTCTGTTTACTGTCTGAGGATTTGCCTTTCCCTTGAGGGCTCTCATTGTCTGACCGACAAGAAAACCGAAAGCCTTCTGTTTTCCGCTCTTGTAGTCCTCTGCGGATTTGGGATTGTTTTTTATAACCTCATCAATCGTATCCGCAACAAGGCTGTCGTCGTCAAGCATCATAAGCCCCTTTTCTCTGATATATTCATTCGGGTCTGCATTATCCTTGAAAAGAGCCTCAAAAACCTCCTTTTCGGCGTTTCTGTTTATCTTTCCGTCCTTTGTCAGCTTTATTATGTCAGCCATTTTTTCGGGATCGACAGATATTTTGTCGGCGGAGGTATGGCTTTCCGTTATAAGGCGCATAAGCTCTCCCGTTATGAGATTGCAGACCTCCTTCGGCTCGCCGCATATTGCCGCAGTGTCCTCAAAGAGAAGCGCCAGCGCCCTTTCCGTTGTGAGAACCTTGGCATCATACTCGCTCAGCCCCATTTCATTCACATATCTTTCCCTCTTTGCCCAAGCCGGTTCGGGCATTTCTCTTTTTGCCCGTTCTATCCACTCCTCGGAAATTTCTATGGGCAGAAGGTCGGGTTCGGGAAAATATCTGTAATCCTGCGCATTCTCCTTTGACCTCATGGCATAGGTTGCGTCCTTGTTTTCGTCCCATCTTCTGGTTTCCTGTATAACTCTCTTGCCCTCTTCAAGCTGTTCTATCTGCCTTTTTGCCTCGTATGCTATGGCACGTCCTATTGCCTTGAATGAGTTTATATTCTTCATTTCAGTACGCGTGCCAAGCTCCCCGGAGCCTGTCTGACGGACAGAAAGGTTTACATCGGCTCTCATAGAGCCTTCCTGCATTTTGCAGTCGGAAACGCCCAGATATATAAGGGTTTCCCTCAGCTTTTCAAGATATGCAATAACCTCCTCCGCACTTCTGAAGTCCGGCTCCGTGACTATTTCAAGAAGAGGTACGCCGCATCTGTTGTAATCCACAAGGGTGGAATCCTCCCATGGATCGTGGACAAGCTTGCCGGCGTCCTCCTCCATATGAATTTCGTGAATACCTATGGATTTTTTATATCCGTCAACCTCTATATCCACATGACCGTTTCTGCATATAGGCAGATATAGCTGACTTACCTGATAAGCCTTTGGTAAATCGGGGTAGAAATAGTTTTTTCTGTCAAATTTATTGAAGCGTGTTATTTCACAGTTTGTGGCAAGCCCTGTTTTTACGGCAAAGTCCACCACCTTTTCGTTAAGCGTGGGCAAAACTCCCGGCAGACCGCTGCATACTGGGCAAACATGGGTATTAGGCTCTCCCCCGAATTCCGTTGTGCATGAGCAGAATATTTTTGACTTTGTGGCAAGCTCTACGTGTACTTCAAGTCCTATTACTGTTTCCCATGACATTATAAGCCGCCCCCTTTCATTTTTTCAAAGGCTCTTTTGTGGTAGTCGGTGTTCTGCTGAAAAGCATATGCCGCCTTTACCAGCTTTGCCTCCGTAAACGTCTGCCCTATAAGCTGAAGCCCCACGGGAAGTCCCGAGCTGTCATAGCCGCAAGGCACAGAAACAGTGGGAATGCCCGCAAGATTTACCGACACCGTATAGATGTCCCCAAGATACATTTTAAGCGGATCGCTTATATTTTCTCCTATTTTAAACGCCGTGGTAGGTGCGGCAGGAGAAATTATCATATCACATTTTTCAAATGCATCGCTGAAGCTTTTCTTTATAAGTCTCCTCGTCTGAAGTCCCTTTTTATAATACGCATCATAATAACCTGAGCTTAAAACAAAGGAGCCGAGCATTATCCTCCTTTTTACCTCCATTCCGAAGCCCTCACTTCTGGAATTAATGAATACATCGGCAAGTCCCTCTCCGTTTTCACTTCTGTATCCATACTTTATTCCGTCATATCTGCTCAGATTGGAGCTTGCCTCCGCACAGGCAACAATGTAATATGCAGGAACGGCATAATCAACTATGGGCATTTCAAACTCATAAAGCTCCGCTCCCATTTCCTTCATAAGCTCAGCCGCTCCGAGAACGCATCTCCGGACGTCCTCATTAAGTCCCTCACCGTAATAATTGGTGGGAATTCCTATTTTAAGCCCCTTTATACTTCCGTCAAAGGAAGAGGAAAAATCATAGTCAAAGCCCTTTACAGAGGTGGAATCCCTTCTGTCGTGTCCCGATATTACAGATAAAATTTCTGCGCAGTCCCTTATGTCCTTTCCTATGGGGCCTATCTGGTCGAGAGATGATGCAAAGGCTATAAGCCCATAGCGTGACACTCCGCCATAGGTTGGCTTTATACCGCTTACGCCGCAGAACGAGCATGGCTGACGTATAGATCCGCCTGTGTCGGAGCCGAGAGCATATGGAACAAGTCCTGCCCCGACAGCCGCCGCAGAGCCTCCCGACGAGCCTCCGGGAACTCTCTCATAATCATAGGGATTTTTCGTCGCTCCGAAATAAGAGGTTTCGGTAGAGCCGCCCATTGCGAATTCGTCCATATTGGTTTTTCCAAGTACAACGGCTCCTGCAGCCTCTATTTTTTCAGTTACACAGGCATTATAGGGCGGCTTGAAATCTGAAAGCATTTTTGAAGAACAGCTCGTAAGCACGTCCTTTGTGCATATGTTGTCCTTTATTGCCATAGGCACTCCCGCAAGAGGAGAAAGCTCCTCCCCCAGATCCAGCCTTTTCTGAACCCTTTCCGCCTGCTCTATGCCCTTTTCTTCAAGAACGGTAACAAAGCTGTTAAGCTCCCCGTCCTTTTCCTTTATATTTTCAATAAAATATTCTGTCGCTTCCTTTGCGCTTATATCTCTGTCTTTTATCATACGCCCTATCTCAAGGGCTGTTTTGTCATATAACTCCATTGTGCCCTCCTTATTCAACAGTCTTTGGCACCAAAAAGCAGCCGTCTTTCTTTTTGGGCGCATTTTTAAGTATAAGCTCCCTGTCAAAGGACGCCTTTGCCTCGTCAGCCCTGAAATTGTTTGTAAAATCATAGGGGTGGCTCATAGGCTCCACATTTGTCGTGTCAAGCTCGTTCAGTCTGTCAACATAGCTCAGGATTCCCGACAGATCCTTTTTTGCCTTTTCCTTTTCCTCTTCGGTAAGACGAAGCCTTGAAAGCTCCTCAAGATATTCCGTCAATTTGTCGTCTATTATCATATTCTGTCCGCCTTTCCCATATAAATTACGGCGCTATTCTGAGAGTATCTCTCGGAAACATAGATGTCTGCCGTATGTTTGTAAATCCCAGAAGCTGCATTGTGAACCTTTCAAGTCCCAGTCCAAGACCTCCGTGGGGCGGAGCGCCGTATTTATGCAGCATAAGGTAGCTTTCAAAATCATCGGGGTCAAGTCCCTTTGCCTTCATTTTTTCTATCTGCTCTTTATAGCTGTGTATTCTCTGACCGCCTGTTGTCACCTCAAGTCCTCTGAAAAGCAAATCGAAGCTCAATGTATATTTGGGATTCTGCGGATCGTCCATGGCATAGAACGGGCGTTTTTTGGAGGGATAGTGAGTTACGAAAACAAAATCCGAGTCATAGTCCTCCTTGAAAAGCCTGCCTATCAGCCTTTCCTCCTCCGGCTCCAGATCGTAAGGATCTCTTATCGGTCTGTCGTATTTTTCGGACACAAGCTCCTTTGCCTCCTTAAAGCGAACACAGGGTATAGAGTCTATCTCCGGAATCTCCGCCTTGAGTATTTCAAGATAGGGTCCGTAGTTTTCCTTAAGATAGCTGAGAGCAAACTTTATCATACCCGTTTCCATATTTATAACGTCATAGAAGCTCTTTATAAAGCCCATTTCAAAATCCACACTTATATATTCGTTGAGATGGCGCATCGTGTTGTGCTTTTCCGCTCTGAAAACAGGAGCAATTTCAAAAACCCTTTCATATACGGGAATGAGTGTCTGCTTATAGAACTGAGGGCTTTGGGCGAGAAAAGCTTTTTTACCAAAATATTCCAGCTTGAATATGTTTGAGCCTCCCTCTGCTCCCGAAGATACGATTTTGGGAGAAAATATCTCGGTAAAATCATTTCCTTCAAGATATTTTCTGAATCCCCTCACAAGCCCCTCCTCAATTTTGAATGTGCTTCTTCTTCTTTCGTTCCTGAGAACGATGGGGCGAACGGCGATTTCGTTTTCAAGAGCAATGCTCAGACTGTTGTCGCTGACCTTAATGGGCAGCTCAGTTTCGGGAACGGAAATAAGCTCTATTTCCTGAACCCTTATTTCAACACCGTGGGGCGCTTTTTCGTTTTCCACCAGATCTCCCTTAACTCTTATGGAATTCTCAACTCTCAGTATTTCCTTTTCATCATCAGTGCCCTTTTTGTCATATACGCACTGTATAAGTCCGTTTATCTTCCTGAGAATGATAAATGTTATGCCGCCGATATCCCTTATGCTGTAAATCGTGCCATGGGTGTATATACCCTCTCTCTCATCACTTCCCAGCTTAAGAATATCAAAAAGGCATAGATCTCTTTTGATGTTTTTTCCGTCAGCCATTATCATAATATAATCCCTCCTTAAAATAAAAAAGCCCCAAGACATCTTTAAGACGTCTTAGGACGAAATAACCGTGGTACCACCTAACTTAGCAGCTCCTTCTGCTGTCTCAAGCATTATAACGTATGCCGCACGTGCTGCCCTACTTAAAAAAATGTTCAGGTGCAGGCTCAAGGGTGTTATTCTCATTCTTGTGCCGATATCGGAAATCTCAATCCCTGTTTCCGACTCCCTGTAAAGTAACCGAAGGATACTTCTCCCTTTCAAAGCCTTTATCATATAATAAAGTATTATATCACATAAAAATAAAAAATCAAGCCCCAATTTTATTTTTTTTTAGGACAGTTTCAAAACAAATTTCAGTAATTTTTAAATTTTTTCTTGACTTAGGGCTAAGATTTTAATATAATAAGAAAAGTGCTTGTCAAATAATTATGAATATGAGGAAATACGATATAACTAAATTCCTTTGGTATTTCTTAAGCAATTTTATATGAGGAGGTGCTTTAATATGAAAATGACATATCAGCCTAAAAAAAGGCAGCGCTCAAGAGAGCACGGTTTCAGAAAAAGAATGAGAACTTCCAACGGCAGAAAGGTTCTCGCAAGAAGAAGAGCTAAGGGCAGAAAGGTTTTAAGCGCTTGATTTCTGCAATTTTTAAGCTGTCTTGGGCTTTGTCTTAAGACAGCTTTTTGATATCTGACAATATTCTCCGCCCGGCCACAGATACGACACCTTATATCACCGATATTTGCAGCCATCGTTCGTATCTGTATGTTTTTAAACCGGAGGATAGTATGAAAAGAGGTGGGAGCTTTGAGGTTCACCGTTTCATTAAGGAAAAACCATGAATTCCGCACTGTATACAGCAAGGGCAGGTCTAAGGCAAACAAATATCTCGTTATGTATGCGGCGGCAAACAATCGTGAAATAAACAGGCTCGGCATATCCGTAAGCAAAAAAATAGGCAATTCCGTTGTCAGAAGCAGGGTGACAAGGCTTATAAGAGAAGCTTACAGACTGTCTGAGGAGAACATACGGTCGGGCTATGACATCGCCATAATAGCACGGGGAGCAATGAACGGCGCTGCCTATTCGGAAACCCACCGCAGTCTGAACCATCTTCTGAAGATCCATAAGCTTTTAAAGCCTGCCGAGGATATCGGGAAATGAAACAGAGCCCGGCTTCAAAAATCGCCCTTGCACTCATAGGCTTTTACAGAGCAGCCATATCTCCCCTCAAGCCGCCCTGCTGCAAATTTACGCCGACCTGCTCCGAATATGCCATACTTGCCATTAAAAAATACGGCTTTATAAAGGGCAGCCTTAAAGCCGCATGGCGCATACTCAGATGTAATCCGTTTTCAAAAAGCGGCGGTTACGATCCGCCATAAAAAAGCCCGACACACTTAATATGTCGGGCTTTTTGTTCTGAATTCTTCGGTATCTGTTCAGATACCGATTTGTGGAAACAAAAAATCATTTTGCGGAAAATTACTGCGCTCCAAGGTGTTTTTGCCCTCTTTCTTCGGTCAATAACACCACTTTCGCTTGAATTTCCCTACGCCCTGTGGCTAAAATGATTTTTTGTTCTGAATTATTCGGTATCTGTTCAGATACCGATTTGTGGAAACAAAAAATCATTTTGCGGGAAATTGCTGCGCTCCAAGGTGTTTTTGCCCTCTTTCTTCGGTCAATAACACCACTTTCGCTTGAATTTCCCTACGCCCTGTGGCTAAAATGATTTTTTGTTCTGAATTATTCGGTATCTGTTCAGATACCGATTTGTGGAAACAAAAAATCATTTTGCGGGAAATTGCTGCGCTCCAAGGTGTTTTTGCCCTCTTTCTTCGGTCAATAACACCACTTTCGCTTGAATTTCCCTACGCCCTGTGGCTAAAATGATTTTTTGTTCTGAATTATTCGGTATCTGATTTATATTTCATTCATAACGTCCTGCATATCGTACATTCCGCAGGGCTTATTTTTTATGAATTTGGCGGCTCTCACCGCTCCGACAGCAAATACCTCCTTGGAGTGCGCCGAGTGTTTAAGCTCTATTACCTCGTTTCTGCCGGCAAAAAAAACAGAGTGTTCCCCTACGACAGTACCGCCTCTGAGAGCGGAGATGCCTATTTCGTTTTCGTCCCTTTTTTCTCTTCTCTGACTTCTGTCATACACATATCTGAATTTGTCGTCCATACTTTCATTTATGCTGTCCGCAAGAAGGAGAGCTGTTCCGCTGGGGGCGTCAAGCTTCAGATTGTGATGCATCTCAAGAATTTCAATATCAAAGCCCGACTCACTCAGTACAGGGGCATATTTTTTAAGTATGCTGCATATAAGATTTATGCCTATACTCATATTGGCGGAGCGGAAAACCGGAATGGTTTCTGAGGCTTTTCTTATAAGAGCAAGGGTATCCTCCGAAAGTCCCGTTGTGCATATTACCACAGGCAGCTTCTTCAGAACGGCATACCTCACCACGTCCGCCACAGCAGCCGCCGTGGAAAAATCAATTATAACATCTCCCGAAACATTGCAGTCGTTTATGTTTGTAAATGTGGGAAATACGGCATTGCTTTCTACAACGTCAATGCCTGCCGCTATTTCGCATTCCTTATCCTTTGATACAATGTCACATATTACTCTTCCCATGTGTCCGTTGCATCCGTTAAGTATAATACCTGTCATATATAACTCCTTAAAACAATTCCTTTTTAATAACGGAATAACGTATCATAACAAGCTCCATAGGCTCATTTTTGCTCATATAGCGCTTACGCATAACTCCGTCCTTGACCATTCCTGCCTTCATAAGAACCTTGCCCGCAGCCGGATTGGAGGCAAGATATTGTGCCTCCACAACATAGAAGCCCACGTCCTCAAGCAGAAATCTGAGAACTGCCCTGAGAGCCTCCGTTGCATATCCGTTGTTCCACCACTTCGAGCCTACGCAGAAGCCTATCTGACATAGCTGCTGACCGGCACTTTTTGAAGTTACTTCAATGTTTCCTATAAGCTTTCCGCCGTCTTTAAGCTGAATTCCCCAATTATAGCCAAGAGGTTTGGAATAAGCCGTCACCCATCTGTGAATAACCGCCCTTGTTTCCTTAAGGCTCTTATGGGTGTCCCATGCAAGATATTCCGTTGTTTTTTTGTCAGACGCCCAATTTTCAAGCATTTCGGGGCCGTCCTCAAGTGTTATTCTTCTGAGTATAAGCCTTTCGGTTTCAAGGCTTCTCATGCCGACGTCCTTCATCATATTACGGGTTCACTCCTTCTCTTCATATTTGTTTATGGAAATAACGGTTCAATAAAACAAAAAATCATTGAAAATTACTGCAATATGTTTTCATTATATTAAGCCGTATGACTTCATCACCTTTTCAAGATAAGCATAATTGCCATCTGTCATGGTTGTGAGAGGCGCTCTGTATGCTCCGGCATTCATGCCCATCATATTGAGAGCAGCCTTTACGGGTATGGGATTTACCTCTACAAAAAGAGCCTTTACAAGTCTGAGCCAATAAAGCTGAAGCTCTCTTGCCCTCTGTGTATCCCCGTTCAGAAAGCTCATAACCATATCGTGTGTCTGCTTCGGAACAACATTCGCAAGAACCGAAATAACGCCCTTTCCGCCCAGTGAAAGCACAGGGAGGATCTGGTCATCGTTTCCCGAATATATATCCATTCTGCTGCCGCACAGAGCCGCAATTTCAGCCACCTGACTGAGATTGCCGGATGCCTCCTTTATAGCGGCTATGTTGGGCACTTCACAAAGCTTATAAACCGTTTCCGGCGCTATGTTAAGACCTGTTCTTCCTGCAACGCTGTACATTATGATAGGTATATCCACACTTCCCGCCATAGCGCTGTAATATTCCACAAGTCCCTTCTGTGTAGTCTTGTTGTAATACGGCGTAACAATAAGAAGTCCGTCAACACCTGTCTTTTCGCTTCTGCGGCACAACTCACAGCCATGCTTTGTGTCGTTGGAGCCTGCCCCTGCAATAACGGGCACTCTGCCTCCTGCCGCTTTTACAGCGCAGCTTATCGTGTCTATCTGTTCATCGTCTGTAAGAGTAGACGCTTCTCCCGTAGTGCCGCATATAATTATGGCGTCTGTTCCGTTTTCAATCTGAAAATCGATCATTTTTTCAAGAACGGGAAAATTGACCTCTCCGTTTTCGCTAAAAGGCGTAACTATTGCTACGCCGGAGCCTGTAAACAATGACATAAAATCACCTCTTAAATCAAATCATTTTTGATCATATACTCGGCAATCTGAACGGCATTTGAGGCTGCGCCCTTACGGATATTGTCAGCCACTACCCAGAGATTCACGCCGTTTTCAACCGAATTATCTCTTCTTATTCTTCCCACATAAACCTCATCGGTGCCTGTTGCATTGATGGCGAGGGGATATTCGTCCTTTGAAAAATCATTCTGTATAACAATGCCGGGAGCCGCTGAAAGAACCTTTACCACCTCTTCCATTGTAAAAGGCTTTTCAAACTCCACATTTATGGATTCGCTGTGGGAATTGAAAACAGGTACTCTTACAGCCGTAGCCGTTACCCTGAGTTTGTCATTATGGAGTATCTTCCTCGTTTCGTTTATCATCTTGATTTCTTCCTTGGTATATCCGCCCTCGGTAAATACGTCTATATGAGGCAGACAGTTGTTTGCGATGGGATGTTGGAATTTCTTGGGTGCTTCACCCTTAAGACCGTTTTCAAGATCCTCCCAGCCTGCTCTGCCTGCGCCGGAAACAGCCTGATATGTGGAATAGACAACTCTCTTTATCCTGAAAGCTTCGTCAAGGGGCTTAAGAGCCACAACAGCCTGTATTGTGGAGCAGTTGGGATTTGCAATTATGCCCTTGTTCCACTTTACGTCCTCCGGATTGACTTCGGGAACAACAAGAGGAACCTCCGGGTCCATTCTCCATGCGGAGCTGTTGTCTATAACAACACAGCCATGCTCGGCAGCAATAGGTGAAAACTTTTCGCTTGTAGAGCCGCCTGCCGAAAAGAGAGCGATGTCGATACCCCTGTCGAAGGAATGCTCTGTAAGCTCCTCAACGGTATACTCCTTGCCGTCAAATGTTATTTTGCTGCCTGCCGAACGCTTTGAAGCAAAAAACCATATATTTTCTATGGGAAGCTGCTTTTCCTCCAAAACCTTGAGGAAGGTTCTGCCTACCATACCTGTTGCTCCTACAACAGCCAAATTAACCTTTTTCATTTTTATGCACCTCTGTTTAAAATTATTTACATATTAAGTTTTTTAAGAGCTATTTCATACATTATATCCGCTGTGGCCTCATAGCCTATGACGGAGCTGTCTATCACATAGTTATAAAGTGACGAATCTCCCCATTTTTTGCCTGTATAGTGTCTGAAATAGTCCTCTCTTTCTTTGTCGGTATCCCTCACAAGCTTAAGTGCAGCCTTTCTTTCAAGCCCGTAAAGCCTTTCAAGAAGTCCCGCCTTGTAGTCCTCCGGAGCCTTTACATAGAAATGTACTGCGTCCTCGTTTTTTGAAAGAACCACATTCGAGCATCTGCCCATTATAACGCATGAGCCTTCCGAAGCTATGGTTTTAAGAACCTGATTCTGAATGAGAAAAAGCCTGTCGTCCATTGTTATGAAATCTCCAAGCCCTATAATGCCTCTGCGTGAGCTTTTGTTTTCAACTCTGCGCAGAAAGCTGTACAGAATGTTGGAACATCTCTTTTCGTCCATACTGCCGAACACCTCGGCGTCAAGTCCGCTTTCTTCCTCGGCTCTGTTCAGAAGCTCCTTATCGTAAAAGGGAATGCCAAGTCTGTCTGCGATTATTCTGCCGATTTGTCTGCCGCCGCTGCCATACTGCCTGCCTATGGTTATTACAACCTTACCGCCCATAAAAGCCACCTCCTTCTTATCAAGGAAATACCACTCCAAATTATATATATTTTAGCACATTCCCACACCATAAGCAAACTATTTTTGAAAATAATTCCGAAATATTTCTCATCGCCGGAGCAAACAAGGCAATCTGCCCCCATAAAAGCCTGCTCTCCCCCCCCTGTGAAGCCATATACATCATCAACTGAACGGATTTTCCTTAATTTAAAAACATATGTTGACTTATGACAAATTTTGTTGTAAAATTAAACAATAAGTTGTTTATTTTTACAATTTGGACAGAAGGTATTTATTATGGACGATCCAAAAAAATCTTTTAAACCGTTTATACCGGCGGACAGGATAGTGCCGGAATTTACGGTGACTTCAGTTATTCTGGGTATAATTCTTGCAGTCGTTTTCGGCGCTGCAAATGCATACCTCGGACTGCGTGTTGGTATGACGGTTTCGGCTTCCATTCCCGCAGCGGTTATTTCAATGGGTGTTATCCGAGTAATTCTCAGGAAAAACTCCATTCTTGAAAACAATATGGTCCAGACCATAGGCTCTGCCGGCGAATCTCTTGCGGCAGGTGCCATATTCACTCTTCCCGCACTTTTCATGTGGGCTGATGAGGGCAAGGCTGTTGCTCCGTCATTTGTTATGATAACCTTAATAGCAATATGCGGCGGTCTGCTCGGAGGTTCTTCTTGCCGGGGAAGAAGGCGGCGACAAATCAAAGCTTGTTTTCTCGGGACTTGGCATAGCTGCCGTATATAAGTTCATTGCCGACGGCTTATGCCTGTTCCCCAGTGAGGTAGACTGGTCAATAAGCGCATACAAAGGCTCAGGCATAGGTATGGACGTACTTCCCGCCCTTGTGGGTGTGGGCTACATATGCGGTCCGAGAGTATCCTCATATATGCTCGGCGGCGCTGTTCTCGGCTGGTTTGTAATTATGCCCATGCTCGTGCTTGTGGGCGGAGATGCCACTATGTTTCCGTCAGATATACCCTTCAATGAAATGGACACATGGGGTCTGTGGGGCAACTTTGTACGTTATATAGGCGCAGGAGCCGTTGCAGCGGGAGGTATTCTGAGTCTTATCAAATCACTTCCCCTCATTGTTTCGACCTTTGCAAAGGCCATGAAGGGCTTTGGTCACAGCGGCGGCGTATCGCGTACAGAAAAGACAATTTCTCTTCCCGTATCAATAATAGGCGCTATAATTATAGCTGTTCTGCTCTGGATAATACCAAGCATACCCATTACATTAATAGCAGCTGTTGTAATAGTTATTTTCGGTTTCTTCTTTGCAACGGTTTCCGCACGTATGGTAGGTATAGTAGGCTCGTCAAACAACCTGTTTCGGGTATGGCAATAGCAACTCTTCTTATATCCACCGTTCTTCTCAAAGCAACAGGAAACGGAGGCATAGGAGGTCAGATAACGGCAATATGTATAGGTACGGTCATATGTATAGTAGCCGCTATGGCAGGTGATACATCTCAGGACCTCAAAACCGGTTATATAGTAGGCGCAACTCCCTTCTATCAGCAGATAGGTGAGCTTATAGGCGCTGTTGCGGCAGGTCTTGCAATTGCCGGCGTTCTTTATCTTCTCAGCAAGGCATGGGGCTATGGCTCATCGGAGATTCCCGCTCCCCAGGCTACTCTTATGAAGATGGTAGTTGAAGGCGTTATGGAAGGCAACCTTCCGTGGGGACTTGTATTTACAGGCGTATTTATTGCCATTGCAGTAGAAATTGTAGGCATTCCCGTACTCCCCTTTGCAATAGGTCTTTATCTCCCCATACATCTTTCGACTCCTATTATGATAGGCGGTCTTATAAAGCTTTGGGTTGATAAGCGCAAATTCGAGTCCGAAGAAAGACGACTGGAGGTTATCAATGACGGCATACTGTATTCGTCCGGTATGATTGCAGGTGAAGGTCTTGTAGGTATTCTTCTTGCCGTATTTGCCGTTTTCGGCCTTAACTTCAGTCTTGACTGTCCTTTGGGCAACTGGGGCGGAGTTGCTTTCTTTGCCGTTCTTGTGGCTATTATGATTTACTTTATGTTTGGCGGCAAGAAAAAGAAATAATATTGAGAGAATGCTGAATAATTCAAGATAAAAAACATTTTAGCCTCAAAACGCATATAAATCAGTATTTTCTTGTATAAGTTAAAATAAATAAAAGGTGGGAAATGACTGCCTTAGAGGGGCATATTTCCCATCTTTCGTTTTAAGGAGAGTCAGATATGGCTAAAAAGAAAAAAATCCGCCTGAACTATCTCGAAAGCATACCTGTACGCAGCACGGAACGCCCATGGCGCACAGATGAGGACGGCATAGTTGAAATAGATATGGAAAACAAGGGCTTCTATAATTTTTTGGCGCAGAAATTCTTCAGAAAACCACGTATAAGCCATATTTCTTTGGACAAATACGGCAGTGTGGTATGGCAAAGCATTGACGGGACAAACAGCATAAACGACATAATTAAGATTATGGAAAGAGAGTTCCCCAATGAAAAGGAGCGTATGCTCGACCGTATAGTGACATATATGGCAACGCTCCAAAGAAGCGGCTTTGTCACTGTAAAGGGGGCTAAAAAATGAAGCTCATAATGATAGGCTTTGGCATAATTATGTTTGCCTTTGTAAGTGCCGTTCTGGTTCTGTGGGGTATGCGAAAAGCATATTTTCAGAAAGAAACACTTACAAAAATGCTGTTTTCAAAATCAGCCAAACGGGTTATGGATTATCTCAAAACCCACGATTCCATAACGGAGCGTAAAATGCTTTCACTGGTAGAGGGAATACAGGCGGCAGAATTTTACAGTCGGAACCGTGCCGTAGTCCAGACCGACACGGCATTTACTTCACGTCTTATCGAAATAATGATACATGACGGTCTTATAAAAGAAGTAAAACAGGGTAAAAATGTTTATTATGTAAAAAACAGATAAAGGAGGAAATATTATGGGAATATTATCGGGCATAGAGCCAAAAGAGGTATTCAGATATTTTGAGGAAATATGTTCCATTCCCCACGGATCGGGAAATACAAGGCAAATCAGCGACTACTGCGTTGACTTTGCGGAAAAGCACGGGTTAAGGCATATAAGAGATGACAGCAACAACGTCATTATTTTTAAGAAAGGTACGCCCGGCTATGAAGAGTCGCCCGCAGTGATGATTCAGGGGCATCTTGATATGGTTTGTGAAAAAAATCCCGACTGCACAATAGACTTTGAAAAAGACGGACTTTCACTCAGAGTAGACAACGGCATAATTTCGGCTGACGGCACTACCCTCGGCGGAGATGACGGCATAGCTGTTGCAATGGCGCTTGCTGTTCTGGCATCGGAAAGCATACCCCACCCACCTCTTGAGGTCGTCCTTACAGTAGACGAAGAAATAGGTATGCTTGGCGCAGCGGCTCTTGACTGCACCCCTCTTGAATCGAGAATTATGCTTAATCTCGATTCTGAGGACGAGGGCATACTTCTCGTAAGCTGTGCCGGCGGAACCACCGCAACCTGCGCTTTGCCGCTGAAGCATACGGAAACAACAGGAACACACGTAACCCTTAAAATAGAGGAGCTTACAGGTGGTCATTCCGGCGTGGAAATAGACAAAGGACGTGCCAATGCAAACCGCCTGTTGGGACGGCTTCTCAATGAAATAAGCAAAAAAATACCCTATGACCTGATTTCCGTTTCGGGAGGTCTTAAGGACAATGCAATTCCCCGTGAATCTGTCGCTGAGCTTGTTGTTTCTGCGGAAAATATAACGGCTCTCAAAGCAAAGGCTCTGAAATATTATAATATTTTTTCAGCGGAATACCGCAATACCGATCCGAAGCTTGACGTAAACGTATATGTGGGAAATGACGGAACATTCACGGCGATGGATCCCCTTTCCAAAAAGAATGTAATCGCTGCCCTTGTAAATCTCCCCGATGGAATTCAGCGTATGAGCAATGATATTCCCGGTCTGGTGCAGACCTCCCTCAATATGGGCATTCTGAAAACAGAAGAAGATGAAGTACTTATGAGCTTTGCTCTCAGAAGCAGCGTAGGCACGGAAAAAGAAGAGCTTGTAAGCAGACTGTCAAGCCTTATGGATGTTTTGGGCGGAAAAATTTCCTGCGTTGGAGATTATCCCGCATGGGAATATAAGTCCGACTCAAAACTCAGGGATCTTATGATAGAGGTCTTTGAAGAACAGTACGGCAGAAAGCCTACGGTTGCCGCAATACACGCAGGGGTCGAATGCGGATTGTTTGCCGGAAAGCTGCCCGGTCTTGACTGTGTATCGTTTGGTCCCGATATGACAGATATCCATACACCCAATGAATCTATGAATATAGCTTCTGTTGAGAGAACATGGAAATATGTTCTTGAAATTCTCAGACGGCTTGTATGATTTGATTTAACCGTGGGGTTGCACGGTGCGAGGCGGCATCTGCAAGGGGCGGATAAATCCGCCCCTTGCAGATGCCGCCTCGCACCGCCCCGCAGGGCACGCCGCAAAAACCGCCTTCGGCGGTTTTTGCGGCGTGCCC
>CANQXR010000027.1 GCA_947627855.1 uncultured Clostridia bacterium | reverse complement strand
ATAATTTAGCGAAATTTATTCGCTGTTTTATTGAACTTATTGATGTTTCAGTTTTGTTACAGAATTAGATTCACGTGTTATGTGTATTATGACATATTGACAAGTCTGTATAAAAAGTATATAATAAAGCTTGTTTTTAGTGCTGATGACGGCTAAATGCGCTCCATCAGCTTTTTTTGACATCGTTGGCTTGCAGCTTATTCCGGAGGTGTTGATATTGTTTAAATTTAATGAAAAGACTAATGTGATAGAAAGAAATGAGTTTACTTATCCGCTGCAGGACGTAAAAGAACCTAATCTTCATAAGAATCTCTACGGCTATGACGAAGTGCCTAAAATAGCATTCAACCGCCGTATTGTGCCAATGGATGTTCCTGATGAGATATGGATAACGGATACAACATTCCGTGACGGACAGCAGTCCAGAGAACCATATACCGTAAAGCAAATCGTGGATATTTATAAAATGCTCAATAAGCTCGGCGGACCAAAGGGGCTTATAAGACAGAGCGAATTTTTCATATATACAAAAAACGACCAGGAGGCAGTCTATAAATGTCTTGAGCTTGGCTATGAAGCCCCTGAAGTAACTACATGGATAAGAGCCACAAAGGAGGACTTCGAGCTTGCAAAATCAATAGGCATTAAAGAAACGGGTATTCTCGTATCATGCTCTGACTATCATATATTTCAGAAAATGAAGTCTACGAGAAGTAAGATAATAGACAAATATGTCAAAATAATAAGTCAGTGTCTTGAATTGGGAATACGCCCGAGGTGTCATTTCGAGGATATAACCAGGGCTGATTTTTACGGCTTTGTGGTTCCCTTCGCAAATAAACTGAGAGAGCTTTCCAAGGAATCCGGCGTGCCTATAAAAATAAGGGCCTGCGATACTATGGGCTATGGCGTTTCTATACCGGGTACTGTTATGCCGCGCTCCGTACCGGGAGTTATCTATGGACTTCACCACCATGCGTCCATACCCTCAAGACTTCTTGAATGGCATGGTCACAATGATTTTTACAGGGCGGTTACGAATGCAACAACAGCGTGGCTTTATGGCTGCTCCGGCGTAAATGCTTCTCTTTTCGGAATAGGCGAAAGAACAGGCAATACTCCCCTTGAAGCTATGGTAATAGAATATGCCCAACTGAGAGGAACCCTTGACGGAATGGATACCACAGTCATAACAGACCTTGCCGAATATTATGAAAAGGAAATAGGATATGAAATACCGCCTATGACGCCTTTTGTAGGCAAGCACTTCAATATGACAAGAGCCGGAATTCACGCCGACGGAATTCTGAAAAACGAGGA
Organism: uncultured Clostridia bacterium; assembly: GCA_947627855.1. GTDB lineage: Bacteria > Bacillota > Clostridia > Lachnospirales > CAG-274 > JAJQCI01. Next base: position 30,923 of record CANQXR010000027.1, on the reverse strand, counting down.
AATATACAATATATTCAATACGGAACTGCTTCTCAAGCGTCCCGTGCAGGTGGCGGTATCAAAAACCTCCGGTCTTGCCGGTATAGCTCATTGGCTTTCAACTCATTACAAAGACCATAAGTTTGGCAAAAGAGATAAAATCACACGTGCAATAAAGGCGTGGGTGGACGACCAGTTTGACAAAGGCAGAGTAACCGCCATAGGCGATGAGGAACTTACGAAGCTTGCCGACAGAATTTTAGCCGGCGATAAAAAATTTGCGGAGGAGCTTTTAAGCCTTGCCGAACCGCAGATAAAAAACAGTGACGAAACAAAAAAACAATAAACTCAGAACAGGGATACAGCAAAAGCTGCGTCCCTTTTTTATGCCATAACAGGAAAATGATTTTTGAATGAATTTATTTTGCGCCTTTTGAAAAGAATAAGCTAAAGAAACAATGATTACGGAGGGAAATTATATGATAAAGGGAAAAATTGCCATAATCGGTTCGGGAGCGGTAGGGTCGACCACAGCCTATACACTGTTTATGAGCGGACTTGTGTCCGAAATTGCCATTGTGGATATAAACAGAAACAAAGCGGAAGGTGACGCTATGGACCTGAATCATGGACTTCCTTTTGTTAGTCCGGTGAAGGTTTATGCAGGTGATTACAGCATTATAAAAGGCTCAGACATGGTAATTATAACAGCCGGCGCAAGTCAGAAGGAGGGCGAAACAAGAACAGACCTTCTGAAACGGAATTATGTTATTTTCAGAAGTATTGTAGATGAAATAAACAAATACTGCACAGATGATACTATATTGATGGTTGTTACCAATCCTGTGGATATACTGACGTATGTGACATATAAGCTTTCGGGCTTTTCGAGGAGAAAGGTCATAGGCTCAGGCACGGTGTTGGATACGGCAAGGCTCAAATATATAATAGGGGAGCATACCAATATAGACGCAAGGAATGTACACACATATATTGTAGGGGAGCATGGAGATTCGGAGGTTCCCACATGGAGTCTTACAAGGCTTGCGGGACTGCCGATAGATGAGTATTGCAGGGAATGCGGTCAATGTGACGACATAAACTGCTGTAAGGACGAATTCTATCATCAGACGAAAAATGCAGCGTATGAAATAATAAGCAAAAAGGGAGCCACCTATTATGCAATAGCTCTTTCGGTAAGGCGAATTTGTGAAGCAATTATAGGCAATGAAAATTCAATTCTTCCGCTTTCCAGTGTTATAGAGGGAGAATACGGAATTAAGGATATATGCCTGAGCGTTCCGACTGTCGTAAATGCCCAAGGCGCAAGCCGTGTTCTTGAGCTTCCTTTTTCCGATGAAGAAATAGCGGCTCTGAGGAGCAGCGCGGACACTCTCAAGGGCTTTATAAGCGAACTCGGCTTATGATAAAAAGTCCGGTTTGTTGCATTTCGGACAGTTTTATATTATAATCAAATGTAACGGAATTACGGCAGGCAAAACGGTGCGGCGCCTGCCATACTTGCAGGAGGTTATAATATGAAATTGATGATAGCATCTGATATACACGGGTCGGCGCTTTACTGCCGTAAGCTTCTGGACGCATTCAACCGGGAAAAAGCCGAAAGACTGCTGCTTCTTGGTGATATACTGTATCATGGACCGAGGAACGACCTTCCTATGGAATATGCACCCAAAAGTGTAATAGATATGCTTAATGAATATAAAAATTACATTTTATGCGTAAGGGGAAACTGTGAAGCCGAGGTTGATCAGATGGTTCTTGGTTTTCCCATAATGGCAGACTACTGTATAATTTTTGAAAACGGCAGAACCATATACGCAACTCACGGGCATATTTACAATAAGTCAAATATGCCGCCCTTATCCAAGGGCGACATACTTCTTCATGGTCATACTCATATTCCGGCATGGGAAAAAATCGGGAATAATTTCTATATAAATCCCGGTTCAGTGTCGATACCCAAAGACAACAGCCCCAACAGCTATATTATTTCGGAAAACGGCGTATTTGTATGGAAAACATTAGACGGAGAGGTCTATAACAGCTTTACCCCGGTCTGACCGCTCTTTTTGTTATTAACTTACGTTAATAACACCGCCCACCCACCCCTCCCCGTGTCGGCGCCTTACGTGGTCGGACTTACGCTTTTGCGGGTTGGCAAGGAAACTGCGGGACGCTGCTTGACCGCGGTTCCGACCCGCATAAGGTTCAGCCACGGCGGTAAGGTGGGAAGGGGCGGGTGGGCGGGATCTCTGAAAATTGCGTACCGACCCAAACGGCAAGCCGAAACACTTGTAATTGCGGTTATTTATGCCTTTTGTACTATATTCATTACTGCCGATCTCAAAATTTCCGCCGCAGTCAGCGGAGCTACTCTTCCCGGAAGTCCGGGGCAGTATAAGGCTCTTATATTCATATCCCTTGCGGAGTTGAAATCTGTTCCGCCGGGAGCCTGAGCCAGATCTACTATAAGACATTTTTTATTGGCTTTTCTTAGAATATCCCTGGTCAGAATTGGATATGGAATTGTATTGAATATAAAATCAAACATATTTATTCTGCTTTTCAACTCCTTCAGCTCAAAGCCTTTAATCCCGAATGCCTTTATATATGCTGCTGTTTTTTCGTTTCTGAAGGTAGAATATACCTCCGCTCCCATTCCTTTAAGCATATTTGCAAGAACCTTGCCGCAGCGCCCATAGCCAAGCACAAGTGCCTTGCTTGAAAACAACGTTATATCACTTTCCTGTATTGCCGTTGCAATTGCTCCTTCCGCTGTGGGTATAGCATTCATAATTGCAACCTCTTCACAATCAAAAAAATCGTAGGTCTTTATATTGTATTTTTCGGCACAGCAAACTACGTCACTATTTATTACACCACCTATATATGTCGCTGTGTTCTTACTGCCCATTGTTTCAAACAGTGTCTTTATCCCGATTTCGGGAACACCGTTTACATTCATTGTTTTATTGTCCTTTGTTGTCGGAATCGGGCCTATCAGAATATCTGTGTCATCAAGAAGCTTTGAAAGAGTATCTTCACTTTCCGATATAAACGGATTGCCGCAGACCTTTACGCTGAAGCCGTCCAAAATAAATCCGTCATAAAGCAGCTTATATCTGTAATCTCCTCCCAAAACAGCAAATCTGTATCTGCTCATATTTTCACCTTGATATATTGTTTAATATTATTTTATTTTATATGGGGAAAGTGTATGAAAAAAAACAAATCCCTGTTTTATAGCGGATAAAACAGGGATAAGTTAAAAGGAAAAAAAGATAAAAAATCAAAAGAACAACTTCCGATTTTCTTCGGTCAATTATTATTATAACACTACATTTAGTAAATTGCAAGCCTAAATATTGATTTTTTTTATTTTTTTGTTTTTTATTTAAGGTCAAATAATGGAATCTTCGTAGGGTCAGTTGTCAATGGCAGGGCGGAGTTTTGAAAAATTACTGCTTAACTTTGACAATGACAGCTTTTGTAATATAATTAATGTTTATACATTTTTAGTTTATCGTGAAATCTTCTTTTGTCCCGGTTGTTGCGGTGTTTTGCTTTAACGATAAACTTTTTAGAAGTGGCAACATAATCAATTTTTTTGTTTGCAGGTTCCGTGGGCAGCCCGCCAAAACCGCCGCAGGCGGTTTTGGCGGGCTGCCCACGGGTCGGGGCGAGGTGGAGGGTGAAACGCCGGAGGGTGGGGAGGGCGGACTTGTCCGCCCTTCCCACCCTCCGGCGTTTCACCCTCCACCTCGCCCCGAGCAGCCGCAGTTTTTTTGGCGAAAATAAAATTGTTTACAAATTATGGAAGTGTGTTATAATTATAATACTTGAAAACACCGTTGTTTTATTTGATCAGGGATTTTGAATATGAAAAAAATCATAATTTTATTGCTGATATCATCTATATTTTGCGGCTGCGGCTCTATTGAGCCATATGACAGCCGTCTTTCGGTATATACGTCATTTTACGCTGTTTATGATTTTGCACGTCAGATAGGTGGGGACAGGGTAAATGTAAAATGTATGGTTCCGAACGGAGCGGAGCCCCACGATTATGAGCCCTCTGTCAGGGTTATGGCAGGGCTTGAGGGTGCCGATATATTCATATATAACGGTCTTGGAATGGAGAGCTTTGCCGAAAGCATAAAGGAATCCGTTGAAGGAGATATATTGTTTGTGGAGGCTTCACAGGGCTGCGATGTTTTATACGGCTATGAGGAAGAGCATGACGAGGATGAGGACGGACATTCCGGTCATGACGGAACTGCGGATCCTCATGTATGGCTTTCTCCGGCAAATGCTGTCATTGAAGCGGAAAACATATGCAGTGCCTTTTGTACTAAGGATCCTGAGAACAGTGATTATTACAAGAAAAATCTTGAAATATTCAGACGAAAGGCGGAGGAGCTTGACAATGAATATAAAAAATGCCTTTCTCCCTTTAGAGGGGAAAGCATAATAGTATCTCATGGGGCATATGGCTATTTATGCGGCAGATACGGACTTTTACAGAGCGCCGCAGAGGGCATGGGAGGCAGCGGCGATCCGTCGCCAAGGCGAATTAGAGATATTTATAGATATATAAAAGAAAATAATATAACTTGTATTTTTTATGAGGGGCTTACAGGCTCCCGTACAGCAGCGGCTATATCGGAGGATCTGGGCATAAGGCTTTATCCAATATATTCATATGAGGGACTGACAGAGGAGCAGGAAAAGAAAGGGCTCGATTATTTCGGTGTTATGCATGAAACATTAGTCAGTCTGACAGAAGGATTGGAGGGAGAAAAGTGACGTTGGAAATTAAAAATCTGAGCTTTGATTATCCCGACAAAAATATATTGAAGGATATATCATTCAGAGTGGACGAGGGAGATTTTCTGTGTATTCTGGGTACAAACGGAACAGGCAAAAGCACTCTTTTAAAGCTTATTCTCAATATACTTAAAATACAGAAGGGTGAAATACTTATAGACGGAGTACCTGCAAAAAAATTCAGGGGCTATGGCGATATAGCCTATGTTTCTCAGAAGGCAACCGGCTTTAATCAGGATTTTCCCGCAACGGTATATGAGGTGGTATCGGCCGGGCTTTATTCCAAAAGGGGCTTTATGAATTTTCCCGGAAAAAGCGACAGGGCTGAAATAGAAAAAGCCCTTGAAAGGGTGGGAATGCTTGAATTCAGAGATAAACTGATAGGCAAGCTTTCCGGCGGACAACAGCAAAGAGTATTTATTGCCAAAGCCATCGTTTCATCACCCAAAATGATATTTTTGGACGAGCCTACGGTTGGAATAGACGTAAACGCCGTAGATTCCATTTGCTGTCTGTTGGGGGATCTTAACAGGCAAGGCTATACAATAATAATGGTCACTCACGATTTAAGCTCTGTTATACACCATTCAAACAAGGTTCTTATACTTTCGGAAAATGAGCCTTGCAGACTTTTTGCCACAGATGAATTTCTGAATCAGAACTATTCTTCGCAATATCCTCACCACAGGGAGGGCTGTTGAATATGGAAATTTTCACATACGGTTTTATACAGAGGGCGTTTATAGTCGGTCTTTTTATATCTGTTATGACGCCTATGATAGGTAATATAATTGTGCTTAAAAGACTGTCCTCCGTGGGCGATGCATTATCTCACGCAAGTCTGGCGGGGGTTGCCATTGGGCTTTGCTTTTCTCAGAGCCCTGTTGTTGCGGCGGTTTTATTTTCGTGCCTTGCAGCTCTGGCAATAGAGTATTTTCGCCGGTTTTTTCCGAGATATTCCGAAATTTCGACTACTCTTGTTCTTTCTCTCGGCGTAGGGCTTGCTGCTGTATTTTCGGGCTTTGTGAAAAATTCGGCAGGCTTCAACAGCTTTCTTTTCGGCTCAATAGTGGCAATAAGCCCTTTTGAAACGGCGGCTGTTACCCTTTTGTCGGTTATGGTTATTATAATAAGCCTCTTACTTTACAGAGAGTTGTTTTACATAGCCTTTGATGAGGAAGGCGCTGCCTTGTCTGGTGTCAGAGTGAAAACCATCAATTTTGTATTTACTCTTCTTACGGCAATAGTTGTAAGTGTATCTGCCAGAACTGTCGGTGCTCTTGTAATATCATCTCTTATGGTCATTCCTGTAGCCTGTGCTATGATGATTTCAAAAAGCTACAAATCAAATATAATTCTTTCTGTGTTGTTTGCGGTAATATTCACAACAGCGGGACTTGTTATATCCTGCTTCTGGGATATTGCACCGGGAGGAACCATAGTTCTTATAGGAATAGCTGTACTCATTATTCTTCTGCCGTTCAGAAGAAAATAATCGCCTGCCCTGCAAACCATCGGAGATGGTTTTGCAGGGCAGGCGCGCGGGGGCGGAGCGGAGGGGGAAAAGGAGCGGCGCAGCCGCTCCTTTTCCCCCTCCGCTCCGCCCCCGCGCGCCCCCTCTTCCGACTATCTTTGATAGTCGGAAGAGGGGGCGCAATTTACTTTCAATTATTTAACGTCAGGCATAATATAAGCACAGCAGTTGCCGCAGCGATTACAATGCATACAAATATGCCGACAGCAATATATTTTCCCGTAGGCTTGTTATTCCTTTTCATGACAAATTTTCTGTAAAGCCTGTTCCGTCTTATTTTTTTTGCCAATCTGTCAGAAGCCTTCATGAAGCAGGCAATAGCCAGCAGAAAGAAAGGCGATGAAGGGAAAATAGGAATTGCCAGACCTACAAGCGCCGTCAGAACGAATATAACGCCAAGGGCAAAATAACCTGCTTTCATATTATAATTTACCTCAGTTCTTTTTTATTAAACGTTCGTTTCTTTCAAGCTCTTTTGAGATATCCACATCTCCTGTGCCTTCGTTTACCTTTTGTCCCTCTATATATATCTGAACAGAATCAACACCGTCAAGCTCTGTAAGGGAGTTTACTATCTGATAAACCTGAAGCTCGGTAAGCACGGCTCCGCCGCCTTTATTCATAAATTCCGATGACAGGTTGACATAGCATATTCCGTTTTCGGTAGTTGTATTTATAAGCTTCGCCGTCAGTGGTATTGCAGTGGAAAGCTTTGAGTCCTGTGGACCCGCGAGAAGCTGTTCAACAACGCTGAATTCTATATCCTGACTTTGCTTGACTTCTATAAGCCTTTGCTCCGGCAGAAGCCGTCTGAAGTCGCTGTCTGTAAAATAAAGAGTTATGCTGCGGTAGTTTATTTTTTCCGGCGCTATATCAGGGTTCCAAAGAACGTTCTTTCTGTTCAGAAGCTCCTGTCCGCCTATGTTCCGTCCGCCTGAGCTTATTGACACATTGTCTATAAATTCAAGTTCGGTCAGAGTATATACTATGCAGCTTTCAAGCAGAAGCCTGTCACTGTAAACCTTGTCATAATAAGCAAGAGAAAGAGATATGTAAGCTGTTTTATCGCTCAGGGAAAGACTGCTTTCCTCTATAATAACATCGCCGAAAACATCCTGAAGGGAGGTGTTTGATTTGGGACCGTTCTTAAGCTCTGCAAGAACGCTTTCAAAAATTTCCTCCTCTGTGGAGTTGTCTGTCTGCTGTATAATTCTGTTTTCAAACTCCATGCCGTTTCCTGTAGAATTTTTAAAGTACAGAGCCAAAGTACGGACATTTCTCGAATCGGCAAACACAAACAGAACCACACATAAGGTTATAAGAGCAATAAGACAAACAGCCGAAAACAAAAACAATTTAATATGTTTCATAACTATACCTCCCTGTTGTCAAAAGGAAGTCTTACAATAAAGGTTGCGCCGCTGCCTTCCTTGCTTATTACCTTTACGCTTCCGCCGTGATTGAGTACGGTCTGATGGGTTATGGCAAGACCGAGTCCGGTTCCGCCGGTTTCTCTGTCGCGTGTCTTGTCCACTCTGTAAAAGCGGTTGAATATCTTTGCCTGCTCCTCCTCGCTGATGCCGATGCCCGAATCTATAACGGCTATATAGGCATTCTGAGAGTCATTTTCCAAAGTGACCTTTACAACGCCTCCCTCCGGGGTATATTTAATGGCGTTGTCTATAAGGTTTGACACCGCAAGGGACAGCTTTGTTTCATCAGCAAGTATTATAACCTCCCTGTCAGCCTCCAGAACGAGTTCTATATCCTTTTCGCCGGCAAGGGGATAGAGCATTTTCATAATGCTTATAAGCATTTTTCTCAGGTTTGTTTCAGCAAGGTTAAGCCCTACCTCCCGTGAATCGAGCTTTACGAGGGAAAGCAGGTCGTTTATCATATTTGTCATTCTGTCGACTTCTGAGTTTATATCCTGCAAAAATTCCCTGTACATTTCCTCCGGAGCGCCGTCCTGCAAAAGTATGGACTCGCTCAGCACCTTGATGGAGCTTAAGGGTGTTTTAAGCTCATGGGATACATTTGAAACAAACTCGGAGCGGGAGCTGTCCTCCTGTTCAAGCTTATCCGTCATTTTATTTACAGCTGTTCCCAAAACGGCTATTTCGTCATTGCCCTTTACTTTAAAGCGTTCGGACAGATTTCCGTCTGTAATTCTGTATATCGTTTCTACCAGGCTGGAAAGGGGCTTTATAAACCAGCCGGAGCTTATATAATTCAGAATAGCCACAAGTATGCTTATGAGCGCTGTTATTATAAGCCAGTCGTGATTTATGGTGTCAAGCAGACCGTAAAATTCCGTAAAGCTTGAAACAATAAGCACAGCCCCTGTTTTGGCTCCCGTTTCATCGTCAACATAGGCCGACGCATATATGGTGCCTTCGTCCTTTCTGAGATTGGCGGAGGCGCTGCCGTTCATGGCGTCCAAAAGCTCAGGTATAACAAAGGTTTTGCCTACTTCGGATTTGTTTGAATCTGCAATAACCATAAAATTTCTGTCAAAAACAAGTATTCTTGATGATATCTCCGTGCTTTTTTCATCTATTTCGTTTAAAAAAGTGCCGCTTACGGAGGAATCGGTTATAAAATTGTTTTTCTGGACATAGCCGGCTATTTTATTTGCCTGATAGAGCATATCCCTTTCCTGTCGGACGGCAAAATAATTTTCCAGTACAGAGTTCATGGTCACGGAAAATATAATTAGGGGGATAAAGCTTATAAAGAAATATAAGAAAAAAAGCTTCCATCTGAGGCTGTGATACCACCTCAGCTTTTCCGTATTACTGTAAATAATAACCTACCCCCCACCTTGTATGGATATAGTCCGGCTCGCTGGGAGTCTTTTCGATTTTTTCTCTTAGGCGTCTTACGTGAACATCTACGGCACGCTGTTGTTCTCTGCGCTGTTTGCCCTCGGAATTGCTTGTGTTTATGCCCCATATTTCGCCAAGAAGCCTGTCTCTTGAATAGACCGTGCCAACATTTTTCATAAGATGAAGAAGGAGGTCAAATTCTCTTGCGGTAAGGTTTATTTCCTTGCCGCCGACATAACATCTTCTGGATTTCTTATCTATTGAAAGCTCTCTGAGAGTGAGTATATTGCCTTCGTCCTTATTTGAGTTTACTTTTTTGACACTTCGTCTTAAAATAGCCTTTATTCTTGCCTTCAACTCAAGAATATTAAAGGGCTTTGTAATATAGTCGTCTGCGCCAAGCTCCAGACCCATTATTTTGTCTATATCTTCTCCCTTTGCAGTAACCATTATTATAGGAACGGAAGAAAACTCCCTTATTCTTGAGCATACCTCAAGACCGTCTACCTTTGGCAGCATAACGTCAAGGAGTATAAGGTCGAAATCTTCTTTTTCCGCAAGACTGAGGGCCTCTTCTCCGTCATAGGCTACGCTGACGTCCATTCCGTCCTGAACAAGACTGAACTTTATGCCCTTTACAATTAATCTTTCATCGTCCACAACAAGTATTTTGCTCATATGCACACCCCTATCCTATTGAAATTGAGTCTTTTATTTTTTCATATATTTTGTCGCCAATGCCCTTGACGTTTTTAATTTCCTCAGCGCTTTTGAAGCCGCCGTTTTCATTCCTGTATGCTATAATGCGTTCCGATATTTTCTCGCCTATTCCGGGAAGCTCGGAAAGCTCCGCCGCATCAGCGGTATTTATATTTATAACCTTGCTGTCGGCTTCTTTTTCGGCTATATACAATATTTCGCTTCGACCGGACTCGTATGTGTCATAAGCCTCAAGTCTGCCGACATACCATATGCAGAACAGCAGAAAAGCGCAGGCGGCAACAGACAGATAAAACAAGGTTCTGCTTTTGTGCTTCAAAAAAACGACCTCCACAAATCTCTTGAAACATACATATCCTTTGTGGTAAAATAATGACTATAAATCAATACATTGAAAGGACAATTATATGAAACTGAGAAAGCTGATATTTATACATATATTATTATACACTATAATTTTCAATAATTCCATAAAAATATTTGCCTCAGACATAAAAAAATCTCCCATTGATATGTCTACGGAGGAAAATATGAATACTGTGCCGCCAACGGCACATTCAGACGAAAACGGCAAGCCTGTCATCTCGGCAAGGTCGGCTGTTGTAATCGATTCGGAAACGGGAATTGTAGTTTTCGGAAAGGACGAGCATATGCTGTGCTATCCTGCAAGCGTTACAAAGGTTCTCACCTGTCTTATTGCTGCCGAAGAAACCGACCCCGATGACCTTGTGACGTTTTCCGACAATGCTGTATATGGCATAGGTGAGGACAGCAGCTCCATTGCCGTGAGAGTAGGGGAAACTCTGAATATGGAGCAATGTATGCACGCTATGCTTATGGCATCGGCAAACGATGTATGTGTGGGAGTAGCGGAGTTTATAGATGGAAGCATAGAAAGCTTTGCTGACAGAATGAACAAAAGAGCGGCGGAGCTTGGGGCTGTTGACAGTCATTTTGCAAATCCTCACGGGTATCACGATGAAAACCACTATACGACTGCCTATGATATGGCAATGATTGCAAAGGAAGCCATAAAAAATCCAAAATTTATGGAAAGCTTCGGCTGTCTTTCATATACCATACCGGAAACCAACATAGTAAACGAAAAGCGCATTTTAAACCACAGGGCAAAAATATTATATCCCGATTCAGACAATTATTACAAATATATAAAAGGCTCCAAAACGGGGTATACCTCCCAAGCGGGAAATACGCTTATTTCATATGCCGAAAAGGACGGGGTGGGTCTTATATGCTGCGTTTTTGCAGACAGAGGGACAAACACATACAGTGATACGGCTTTGCTTTTCGACTACTGTTTTGGTATGTATTCCAACCGGACGCTGCTAGAACCCGGTGAACAGCGGACTGTTATACCTGTGGAGCAGGTCTATAAGGATAAAAGCATAGTGACAGGTGAAACAGAGGCAAGTGTAAAGGAAGAGTACACCGCTCTTTTGCCGAGCTTTGTAAACAGAAGCACAATAAGCATAAGCCGGGACGTACCATCACGACTTGACGCACCTGTAAATAAAGGAGATAAGGTCGGTACGGTAAATATATCCTATGGGGGAATTTTGCTTGCATCGGCTGATCTTGTGGCGGATACGGAGGTTCAGCTGATACCCGAAAATGTTTTAAGGGCGCAGGAAATAAAGAAGATGTTTTTAAGATATTCTCCCATGGTCGCCATAGGCGTGCTTGGTGTTATGATATTATATTCGCTTATGCACATTATACGATTTTCAAGAAAAGACAAAGGGCGTGATCATTTAAAACGTTAGACCACGTTGCGCCGCATTTCAAACCATCGAAGATGGTTTGAAATGCGGCCCGTCGGGGCGAGCGGGGGCAGGGAGCAGCAGAGAAAAGCACAGTGCGGCTGCACTGTGCTTTTCTCTGCTGCTCCCTGCCCCCGCTCGCCCCTTGCCGCAGTTTGGCGGGCTACCCGTTTATTTCAGCATAGTTTTCAGTTCTTTTATATCCTTGATTATTTCATCTATTCCCTTGTGCCAGAAATCTTTGGAGGAGAAATCTGCTCCCGCAAGCTTTCCCACATCTCTGACAGACATTTTTCCGCAGCTTGATAAAATCACATCATATTCGGGTATAAATTTTTCCCGCTTTTCTTCATAGACGGCAAAAAGACTTCTTGCAAAAAGGTCGCCGAAAGCATAGGGATAATTATAATAATTAAATTCAGCATCATAATAATGAGGTTTGCAAAGCCACATATACGGGTGGAGGAAATTTTCGTCAAGTCCTCCTCTGTATGCCTTTTTCTGTGCTTTTATCATAAGGGAGCATATTTCATCGGGTGAGAGACTGCCGTTGAGCCTTTCCTTAAAAAAGCTGTCCTCAAACAAAAAGCGTGAATAAATGTCGCATATGCTTTGAAGTTCGCCGGAAAGACGGCTTTCCTTTACCGTTAAAAGGGCGTTTTCGGGCAGAAGCTTCTGCATTTCTTTAAAGGCAAGATTTTCGCAGAATGTGGAGGCTGTTTCGGCAAGGGGCATAGGTGTATCTGAGTTTATGGGGCTTTCCCCACGGAATACCTCATTATGATAGCCATGTCCAAGCTCGTGACAAAGTGTTATTACATCTTCGAAATTCCCCGAAAAATTCATTAATATACGGCTTTCACCTAATTTTTTTATGTTTTCGCAAAATGCTCCGCCTACCTTTCCGGGTCTTGGTTCGGCATCTATCCAGTTTTCGCGGAAAGCTTTTTTTGCAAAATTGCCAAGCTTATCGGAGAAGCTGCAAAATATTTTTTCAACCGCAGCTTTAGCCTCGTCAAATGTAAATGAAAGTTCAGATTTTCCCACAGGCGCAAACAAATCGTAAAACGGCAGCTTTTTTTCTCCGAGATATTCAGCCTTTATTCTGTAAAATTCGGTAAGCTCGTCTGTGCGTTCGTCTATTGCGGAAATCATGGCGGAAAGAATTTCCATATCCATTCCGGAGTCAATAACCGATTTTTCAAGGGCGGAACCATATCCTCTCATTTCCGTTTCCTTTAAAACCTCTCCTTTTATCGAATTCATGCAGAACGCTCCGACTGATGCTATTTTTTCATAGGCAGCAAGCTCTGATTCGTAAGCCTTTTTTCTGACAGAGCCATCGGGACTGTATGCCATACCGCGTACAATGGTCAGTGGCAGGTCTTTACTGCCAAGTCTGCACATAAGCGATGATGTTATATTCTCCCAAAGCTTTTGCCATGCCATAGAACCCGTAGACTTCATACCTGCAATAATACCCTCGGTTTTTGTGTCAAGAGTATGAAATGCTTCATACTGTGTTTTTTCCAAAAAATACATATGTTCGGCTATGTTCTGCATATAATGCAGACTTTTTAAATCAACATTTTTAATATAATTTTTGAACAGGGTTTCGCCCTTTACAGCTTTTGCGTGTATATCCGAAATTCTGTCGTAAAGCTTTGCGGCTGTCCGATTTGCGGAGTCTGCCGAAAGAATGAGCATTATATAAGATGAAATGTCATCATAAAGCATCATTTCGTTCACGAGGCTTATATATTCATCTATAATCTGAGATGATATATAGCCCTTTAATTTATTTTCAGCAAATTCATTTATTCTGTCTACACAAAGAGAATATTTTTCAATATCCTTCAATATATCGTTTCCATCTATACTGCTGTAAATTTTATCAAGATTCCACTTTGCGCTCATATTAATATTCCCTTTCTCCGTATTATGGTCTGATTCAGGACATGTAAATGCCGGAACCAATTTATATACTTTTCAATTATTATAACAGCTTTTGCATAAAAGACAAGGCTTTTTTAAGCGTATTGACAATTGGGTTAGTATGTGCTAATATTGTTTTATAAAAAATTTAGGAGGTATGAAAATGCTTTTTGGGAAAAATGTTAAGAAAACAATTAAAATAGAGGGTATGCACTGCAACCATTGTACAGGTGCTGTGGCTGATGCTCTCAATTCCATCAATGGGGTTAAAGCAAAAGTCAGCCTTGAGGACGCTGCGGCTTATGTTACGGCAGGCGAAAATGTTGATGATTCGGCACTTGCAAAGGCTGTTGAGGACGCTGGTTTTAAGGTTGTGTCTATTGAATAATTTTAAGGCTGCTCGGGGGCAAGGGGCGGCTGCGCAGCAGCCGCCCCTTGCCCCCGACCCGTGGCGGTCAGCCCCAACAAACCGTCATAGACGGTTTGTTGGGGCTGACCGCCACGGAACCTTTTACGCTTCACCTTTACCCTGCCAGAGTTCAACTATTTTTAATTTGATTTTTACCTGCGGTTCCGCCTTATCGCTGTTTCCGAGAATAACCTTATAGGTTTCATCATCAAAATCCTCACTGTATTTTTTTTCTTCGATTTCCTCGTAGGTTCCGTCAACATAACACAGAGGCGGAAACATAACGCACCACCAATTATGTCCACGTGCCTTACCCAATGTGATTTTAAGGCAATCATATTTTCCTGCCGGAAGCGTCACATCACCATATCTTCTTATGGGAAAATTACTTTTGGATATTTCCGCTTTTACACCATAATCATATCCTTCACTTGCCATGACCTCTGCTGCCGTTTTTTCTATATCATCAATGTGAGATGCGAAAAAGCTTATGGTTTCGTCCTTGGACTTTGATGATATAAGCTTATATTTATATTTGTTTAAAATACTGTTTCTCACCTTCAGCTTAAGAGCCTGATCTTCGTTTGCATCACTGTTTGCTATTACATGAAATCTGAAAACCTCTGAGGTCAGATCGTCCATTACTTTATCCGCATATACTTTTGTGGATATAGCCAAAGCAAGAGAAATTACAAAACCTGAAAATAAAGATATTGCCAGAGCATAGCGCTCCCTGTATAACCATTTTAACATAACCGCTTCTCCCTTAATTTTTATTTATGTATACCGGCTGAGGGGCGAGGCGAAAGAAGCGGCGACGCAGTCGCCGCTTCTTTCGCCCTCCCCCGGTCGGTCTTTTGTACTGCCCTATGGGCAGTGCAAAAGACCGAGCAGCCTTATATACACGACTTATTCTATAAGGAATATTGACGGTATTTTTTATTTTTATACGAGGTTAAGACTGAAATCAATATTCACATTTATATTGTCATAGGATATTAAATCAGAATACCGGGTATAAAGACTGCGGTTTCTCTCTTTAAGGGCTTCTGTCAGTTGGAGAGCATCGCAGTCTATTTCTTTCAGCCTTTTTATTGCGCTGCTTGTCTGCATTTCTATTTCATTCTTGAAAGCCTCAAGATATTCCGCTCCATTTGTGCTTATTTCATTATCTGTGTAATTCCACATATTTCCTGCTGCCTTTATATAAACATCGGTTACGATGTTTCCGTTTTCTTCTCTGAAGCCGTAGTTTGTTTCTTTTTCTACAATGTCGGCGGAAATCGGCAGACGGGAGGAGGACAAGGTTCCGCTGAAGCCCATGTCCTTGAGCCACATAAAACCGTACGCTTCATCTCTGGAAAGAGTGCCCCCAAGAGATGTTCCCTTCAGAATTGCCATTCCGCCAAATACGGGAGAATTCCCTTCCACAGACATTATGGGTATGGCGGCGCTTTTGCTGTCAGCCTCGTCCTTCAGAAAATTCAGAAGATTCTCTTTGTTTACAAAGGTTTTTTCTTCCTTGCCGCTTTCGTAAAAGCCGGAAATATAAAAGCCGGTCAGTTTGTCCTCGGCAGGTTCCGCCTGCATGACATTGTTTATGTCATATGCGGCTACTAACAGTATATTTTTGTCAATCTGCACATTTTGCACAAGATAATCTGTAAGCTCCGCTATTGCCCTTTCGCTTTTGAGAAGTCCCATACCCAACACGACAGCCCTTGTATGTCCGAAATACAGCTTTTTTGACGATGAACTGTCAATGTCGTTTATCACCTGCGCCAATGTTTTTCCCTTATGAGTTTTAAGCGCTCTTCCGACTTCGTTATCCCCTTCGGAAACAGGCACGGAAAGTATAATTTCATATCCCTCATCATCTGAATAGTCCACCGCTATGGCAGTGCAAAGCTGTCTTTCTTCAAGGTCATAATTGTCATAACAGCCCGAAACCAAAATGCAGAAAACAGATATAAACAGAATTTTAATTACAATTTTTTTAAGCATATACATCATCCTTCTTGAGTTTTATAATTATATTCATAAATATGGGCAAAACAAAGAAGTAAGCTATGCCGAAAAACATATTGATTTTTGTGAAGCATACAATTACACTGTTTATATCATTAAAGCCAAGGCTCAAAGCATATCCCCCGAAAGCTGCCATATACATATATATGCTTCGCCTTTTGCCCAGAATATCGCCGAAAAGCCCGCTGCCAAGATAAATTGCTCCGATTTCATAAATTACGACAGAGAGGTAGAAAATGCTCATCATAATCCCTCCTTTGCCTTTGGAAACGGAGGAAATATCCATTATATCCACAGCAGGAAAGTCAAAGCTTGCCGCCAATGTATCCCCGAGTATGGAAATGGTAACAAAATTGACCAAAAAAACAAGGACAAGGGCAAAT
This sequence comes from uncultured Clostridia bacterium, assembly GCA_947627855.1. Classification (GTDB taxonomy): domain Bacteria; phylum Bacillota; class Clostridia; order Lachnospirales; family CAG-274; genus JAJQCI01. The sequence continues at coordinate 14,475 of CANQXR010000027.1, read as the reverse complement.
ATAAAGGCTGAGGCAAGCTTTTTCCCTATATCTGACATATTATTCAGGTGGTTGAATGTGAGCAAAAGGAATTCCATGCCCGTAAAAGCAAAACAGTTGGTCAGGCTTCCTTTAAAATATATGTCTTTGCTTATGTTTATATTCGGTATGACGGAGGGAAAGCTGCATTCCATAATGCGTGGAACAAACACAATAAGAAAGGGTATGAGAATTATGAAAACCAACAGCTCGCCAAGTCTTGCCCTTGATTCATAGCCCTTGAAGGCTCCGTAAAGGCAGGGCAAAAGAATAAGCCCGCTTATTATCCATAGCGGTGTATTCGGCAAAAACTTAAGCTTTGCGGCTTCGCTGAATATTCTTATTCCACAGCCAAGTGAAAATATCAGCTTGAAAACAAGTCCCAAACTCACAAGTCCTGACATAAAGCGCCCGATAAGCCTTGAAAGACCGTCAAAAAAGCCGAATTCGCCAAGAAAGGGAGCAAGCCGGCATATAAAAAACAAGCTTATCAATGCCAACACGCCCCCGGCAACAGGCAGAAGTATGCCGTCAAAGCCCAAAAGAGATGAGTTATATTTAGGCAGCACTATTATGGAGATTCCCAATACATCAAGTATCAATAAAATCTGCATTTGGCGTGCAGATATTTTGCCGTTGTCAGAATACATAGTTATTCACTCTTCATTCTTATTTTTTGTTTGTCCGAAGAAAAAACAGGTCTTTTTTTCATAAATCTCGGAGGCAGTCTGAAAAATGTATCTCTTATGCCCTCATCGCCTTTTATATCTCCTCCGGCAAAGGGGTAAAGATATGGTATGCCGAAGCTTTTAAGGGAAGAAAGATGAATAAGCAAGGTTACAAAGGCTGCCCAGAATCCAAGAAAGCCAAAAAGAGAGGCGGCTGTCAGAAGAAAGTATTTTGAAAGTCTGTAAGCAGAGCCAAGGGCAATCTGTGGTATTGCAAAGGAGCATATTCCTGTGAGGGAAACCACAATTACAACGATGGGGCTGACTATTCCTGCGTCAACTGCCGCCTGTCCTATTATGATGCCGCCTACTATTCCCAGTGTAGAGCCTATGGAGGAGGGCATTCTTATTCCTGCTTCACGAAGTGCTTCAAAGGCAAGCTCCATCAGATATATTTCTCCTATTCCCGAAACAGGAACTCCCTCTCTGGCAAAGGACATTTTCAGAAGCAGCTCAGCAGGAACCATCGAGGGATTATACAGTGCAAAGCATACATAAAGGGCGGGCAAAGCAAGGGCAAGCATGGACGCAATATATCTTACGGCTCTTATAAGGCTTGCTGCCTGCCAATTCTGATAATAGTCCTCTCCTGTCTGATAAAATGAGGGAAGTACGGCAGGCAGTATAATAACAAAGGGGGCTGTATCCACCGCAATCACTATCCTGCCTTCGAGTATTTCCGCCGCTGCTTTATCGGGACGCTCCGTAAGCTGGAGCAATGGGAAAAGTGTCATTTCATTTTCACTTATAAGCTGTGATAAATAGCCGCTGTCAAGAATCGCATCTATATCTATATTCTCAATGCGTTTCAGAGCCTCCTCCAATATCTCTGTACGGCAAACGTCCTTCAGATAAATAACGGCAATATCCGTTTGGCTTCTCCGTCCTGCCTTAAGCTGCTTTATTTTAAGGTTGGTATCTCTTATACGCCGGCGTATCAGAGCCGTCTGATCTCTGAAATTCTCGTTGAAGGCTTCCTTCGGTCCCTCTATGCTGCCTTCTGTGTCGGGCTGTCCTATATCTCTTATGGGATAATTTTTTGACGCTATTATAATTGCTTTGTCATAGCCGTCTATAATCAGAAGAGTTTCACCGGACATCACCGCAACCGCCGCTTCCTCAAAATCCGTCTGCTCATAAAAATCCGCTGTTGTAAGACCGCCGTTTATAAGAGCCTGTGTTACGTCTGTGAATTTATCGGGAGGGGTTTTCCTTATTTCAAGCATAAATGTGTCCAGAACCCTGCTTTCTATGAGGGTTCTGTCATTCATTCCGTCAAAGTAGAGGACATATATATACGTTGAAGAAACCGGTATCTTCCTCTTCACGAGATCGCCGCAGTCAGTGAACATATTTTCAAATATTTCTATGTTTTTATCAATATCCTTGTACATCTGCTCCACCTGCCGCTGTGTTTTTCTGCTTGTTTATATATAAAAGTTTTGGCAGTTTGGGTATAAAATATTCACATAAAATACATAATTTCGCCCTACCGTTAAAACCGCCGCGGGCGGACTTAACGGCAGGGCCGTGGGCGGGGGAGGCGGGGGAGGGGGGACAGGGAGAAGCGATGCAGGGACAAGCTTGCTTGTCCCTGCATCGCTTCTCCCTGTCCCTCTCCCCGCCTCCCCCGCTTTGCAAATCCACCCCGGTTGGCAAACCGATTATTTGATTTACAACAATTAATCATACTGAAATTGAGGTTTTTGGTTGACTATTTTTGTGAAAGGTGTTATTATTTTATTATGATTATTATGCATATCAAAAGGAGGAAAGCAACATGAAAAGATTATTTGGCTTTATTCTCGCTGCTGCTATGGCATTTTCAACAGTTCAGACTTCATGGGCTGCAAGTCCCTCATTCAACGGACTTCCATTGATAATGACTGTTGAAGAAGCAAACGCCATAAACGAGGCAAGAGAGGCCGCAAAAGCCGAGGCTGAACAGAAGGAGCAGGCTAAGGATAAGGACAGCGGAACCGCTGCCGTAGCCGCTGAAACCTTCAGAAATACATATGTTATGAAAAATTCAGCCAAATACACAAGTAGTGGCTTCAATGAAGGTGATGTAATATTTGATGATGAGTATATCAAAATTACCGCCGCAACAAAGCTTGACAAGGATATCAAGACAAACAGCAACAATGTAAACTATACGGATACAAACGGAGTTGCATACAATTCTACAAGATCCGCACTTATTTTTGAACCCAAAAAGGCAGGAAAGCTTTATGTTCCCGCAACACCCGGTCTTTCTTCAAGCGGAGCAACTCAGCACGCCCTCATATTCTCTATTACCGATTCTGCCAACAACATCATAAACGTACTTGATGTTCTTGACGCTGACGGAACGGCAAAATATACGGGCTGCCTTGCAGAGCTTCAGCCGGGCACAACATACTATTTCGCTGCAAGAGGTTATAACTCAAAGACCGCAGAGGTTACATATACAGACGGCGAAATAACAAACGAAAAAGAAGCTAAGGTATGGGAAAAGGACGAAACCCTTACCGACATCACAGGAGTAACAAGACAGGCTCCCGTAAAAGCAACGGATAGCCTCACACAGAAGCCCACATTATGGCTCCTCGGCGATTCCACAGGCGCATATTATGATGCAGCCAGCGAAGCTAAGAACAGAAAGGTCATAAGAAACGGCTTCGGTATGGCTCTCGGCTATGACTCACAGAGCGATTTTCAGCCGGTTTACGGCATTTTCGACACAGACAAGATAAATATCAGAAACCTTGCCATCTCAGGCATAAGCTCTAAGGATTTCGTATCCAACCAGTGGTATAATACACTTACAAGCGGCTGGAAAGCGGGCGACTATGTTCTTATAGCTTTCGGTCACAACAACGAAAAAGCCGATGATGCCAACAGATTTACCGATTCATCTATGGGCGCAGAGGGCTGGAACCTTAAGGAGCAGTATGCATATTCCATCTATAAGGACTATATTCTTCCTGCCGTAAATGAAGGTGTAACTCCCATTATAGTAACCCCCATAGTAAGAAGAAACGCTTCAAGTGATTCTCTCCAGGGCTCTTCCGTTCATAATCAGGGCGTTCTGGGCGATTACAGACAGACAGTTGTTGACCTTGCAAATAAATTCGGTCTTTCATGTATAGACAATACATACCTTACATACAGAGAATTTATAGGCATAGGTACTCAGGCATACGCAGCATATCATGCAACAAACGAGAAATTGGTAGACGACATTGACGATACTCATACAAACGCAGACGGCGCAAGGATGATAGCTTATTTCATGTCAATGGCTATAAAGGGACAGGACAAGGATATTGCATATGCAGACGCAAAGGTAGATCCCATCCTTACAGACCTTACTGTTGACAACGATACGGCTCTTGCAAGTCTTGCTACCTTCCTCCGCAGCGACATAGAGGATCCCAGAGGCAAGGAGTATGACGACAACACAGGCGATGTTATAGGTCCCGATGATTTTGCCGCAAAGCTTGAAGCTGACAGCACAGGCGTAAAGGTAAACGATACCTTCAATATCACAGCGAAGGTTTCAAATGTTCCCAAAAACGGAAAAATCAACAGAATAAAACTCAGCTTTGCCTATGACTCCGACGAGGTTACTCCCGATTCGGCAAAGGGCATAATGAGTGTATCCGGCACAGAGCTTATTTCCGCCGCAGATTTTGCAAAGGCTGTTGAAGCACAGACAACAAAGACAATAGGCGGCAAGGAATATAAGGTAGTTACCATAGAGGTAGACTATGACTCAGCTGTTGCTGAAGAAAATGCCGACTTCAATATTCCTTTTAAGCTCAACAAATACGGCGAAGTTACCGTAAGGATAGACAATGCCGTAATTATGAAGGGTGCATCGGGAGATGTTGACGGCGACGGCATAGTTACGAGCAACGACGCCGCACTGGTTATCGCAAAGCCCGGTGACGCCGTTGTAGCCGCAAACGGCGATATAAACGGCGACGGCACAGTGGACAATACAGATGCAGCCGACATAATGAAAATGGTTCTCAGAGCATCAAATGTTCCCGCAGGTTCAGCTTATGAGGGCGCAGCTTTCGGTAATTTCAGCGGTCACTTTGATAAGGACACAGCAGCTTAATAAAAAAGCAGACTGAATCAAAAATACAGAACCCCATCTTTGGATATAAGATGGGGTTTTTGATATTTTACAGTGGATTTTTCTTTATTTTCGCAAAGGGTCGGGGCAGATTTGAGGGAGTGGGGCTTTTTTTGTATATGAATATAAGGGTATGGGTATAATCGGCTGTGACGATGGTTTTTATGTCCTCCGTTTTGCCGCCGAGCTTTGATATGGCGCTTTCGGCAAGGGCTGTTTCCTCCTTTGGGTCAGGTCCTTTCATGGCTATGAAATATCCGCCTACCTTTACAAAGGGCAGACACAGCTCCGCAAGAACAGGCAGAGCGGCAACGGCTCTTGAAAGTGCAAAATCAAAGGACTCTCTGAGGTCGGTGCGTCCAAGCTCCTCCGCCCTGCCGTGTATGCAGCTTACGTCCTTAAGCCCAAGCGCCGCCACAACAGCCTGTAAGAAGCTTATGCGTTTGTTAAGGCTGTCAACAAGAGTGAGCCTTATGGTGTTTTCGGCTATTTTCATAGGTATTCCTGGAAAGCCTGCGCCCGTTCCCACGTCAATGACCGATTTTCCCTTGAAATCCCCATAGGAGAGGGGAGAAAGACTGTCTATAAAATGTCTGCGGGCTATTTCCTTTTCCTCCGTTATGGAAGTAAGGTTCATTTTTTCGTTCCATCTGACAAGAAGGTCGCCGTAAGCGGCAAATGCCTTTATTTTGTTTTCATCTAAGCCATATTCCTTTAAAATATCCGTCAATTTGTCAATCTCCTCTCATATGCCCTTTATAAATGCCGTTTTTATTATACAGTATATATTTTTGAATGTAAATATCATTTATTTCAAAATTTTGCTTTAATAATTTGTATTTTATGATATAATAAAATGAAGAAAATAGTATTAAGGGGGAAAAACTTTGGATAATAAAAGAAAGCAGGTCGAAGTTGTTATAAATGGCAGAATATATAAGCTTGGTACGACCGACAGCGAGGAGTATATCAAAAGCATAGCGGGCTATGTGGACAGAAAATACAGGGAGATAGTGGAAAAGACGGACTCCATAACGAGGGTTTCCGAATATTTTCCCATAATGCTTGCGCTTAATATAACAGACGACCTTTTTAAAAAATCACAGGAAACGGGAAGGAACCTCAAAAATTCCGAAGAGCTTGCGGGCAGAATACAGGCTCTTGAAAATCAGGTAAAAGACGCCGGCAAGACAATAAGGCTGAAGGACGGACGGATAAACGAGCTTGAAACAGCCGCCGCAAGGGTTGCAGAGCTTGAAACAGCCCTTGAAGAAAAAAACAGCGAGCTTGACAGGTATGCCGATATGGGCGCGGAGCTTGAGAAAGCAAAGGCAGCCCTTGAAGAAGCAAAGTCGGAGCTTGAAAAAACAAAATCTGAATCCGAAGAAGTAAAGGCGGCGCTTGAGGAGGCAAAGGCTGAGCCGGAAAAAGCAAGGACCGAGCTTGAGGAAAAGGAAAAGGAAATAGTTTCACTTAAATCACAGCTTGAGGAAAGCTCTTATAATCTGAACGCAAAGGACGAGGAGCTTGCCGGAATAAGGGCGCAGCTTGAAAGCGAAAAGGAAAACAGCGACAAAGAAGCCGTCATGAAAGAGCTTGACGAAGCATATGCCGCTCTTGATGAAAAAACAAAGGAGTTTGAGGACGTTATGGGCAGAAAAAGAGCCGTTGAAGCCGCTCTTCAGACAATGCGCATAACTCTTCAGGAAAAGGAAGAAAGCGAAGCCATACTCAAAAAGGAGCTTGAAGCCGCCAGACTTGCAGATGAAAACAGCAGTCTTGAGGCTGAAAAGCTGAAGGCGGAAAACAAGCGTCTTTCGGATATGGCAGCAGACGCAGGACTTCTGTCCGAAACAGACGACAAAAAGGGAAAGTCCAAGGACAAATATAAGGACAGGGACTCTCTTTTGAAGGAGCTTAACGACATAAAGTCCGAATATGGCAGACTCAAAAAAACCAACTCACAGCTTAACGAAAAAATAAAAAAACTGGAGGGCGGTCTTTGAGTTCCAATCGTTTTATGAGGGTGATTCAAATTGGACAAACCTGAAATATTGGCTCCCTGCGGCAGTGAGGAGGCTGTATATGCGGCTGTTTCCGCAGGCTGCGACAGCATATATGCCGGTGTAAAGGGCTTTAATGCAAGGGCATACGCTCAGAATTTTGACATTGACAACATAAAGGAAATCATAGACTATTGTCATCTTCGGGGCGTAAAGGTATATATAACATTCAACATACTGTGTAAAAATGATGAAACACACAGCGTTCTGAAGCTTGCGAAGAAGCTTTACGAATATGGTGCAGACGCTTTTATTGTGGCGGATATAGGGCTTTTCGATTTGTTCAGAACGTCGGGATTTACGGATATACGCCTTAACGCAAGCACACAGATGAGCGTACACAATTCGGACACTGCCCTTGCGGTGAAGAGATTGGGAGCAGACAGGATAGTTCTTGCAAGGGAGCTTTCGTTGGAGGAAATCCATATAATAGACAACGCCCTCGGCGGCAGTCCCGATTTGGAGGGCTTTGTGCATGGGGCGCTGTGTGTGTGCTATTCGGGCAGATGTCTTTATTCCTCATTCATAGGCGGCAGAAGCGGAAACAGGGGACAATGCGCCCAGCCCTGCCGAATGGAATATACGCTTATCAAAAACGGCAGCAAAATTGCCTGTGGGGCGCTCCTTTCTCCAAAAGACATAATGACCTGCGATATGCTTTACGGACTTATGAAGTCAGGCATAAGGGCATTCAAAATAGAGGGGCGTATGAAAAATGCCGCCTATGTGCGAAAATGCACGGAGGTTTACAGAAAATATGCAGATATGGCATATGAAGCCCTCGCCGACAGACGGGCTGACAAAGAGGACATAAAGGAGCTTACACAGGTCTTTTGCAGGGGCGGAGCCTTTTCAAAGGGCTATTATATGCAGACAAAGGGCAGAGATATGCTTACGGAAAATGTGAAGCACAGCGGCAGAAGAATAGGCGAGGTTGTTTCCCGTGACAAGCGCGGCATAGGAATAAGGTTTTATGAGGATATACACAAGGGCGACGGAATAGAAATAGACGGCGAAAACTCCGGAACGAATATATCTGCTGAAATAAAAAAAGGTGAAACGGCATATTTCAGACTGAAGGGCAAGAAAGGCGGCAGTGTCTTTCTCTCCTGCGACAAAAGACTGAATGACAGGCTGAAAAAAGAGGGTCCCGACAGAAAAAGAAGGGTTTTTGCCGGAATTTTTGCAAAAAGCGGCGCTCCCTTAAGGCTGAGCCTTACAACGGAGGAGGGCTTAAGCGTCACTGTTTGCGGAGATATGGCGCAAAGGGCTTTGAATATGCCGTCACACAGGGAAGAAATAATTTCAAGACTTTCCAAAACAGGAAATACGCCGTTCAGACTTGAATTTATACGGGAGGACATAGAAGAAAATATATATATCCCCGTAAGCTCTCTGAACGAGCTGAGAAGAAACGCCTGTAAAATACTTGAGGAAAAAATTACGGGTTCATCAAGGCGGCACATAGAAATAAAGAACGACAGACCCATACTGCCCCGGAATGAGGGCAGACCATATATTACCTGTGAGGTCACCACAAGGGAACAGCTTATGGCGGCTCTTGACTCGCCTGCCGTGAGGATATATGTAAATGACGAGAAAATGCTTGAATATGCAGTGGGCAGAGGCAAGGAGATATATTATGCCTTGCCCAAGATAATGAAAGAAAAAAGGCTCCGTGAAATACAGGAGCTTATGAAAAGACTTGACGAAACGGAAATTGACGGTTATCTTACAAGAAATCTGACCGTATACAAAACACATAAAAAGATAATATGCGACCATACACTGGGAGTTTTCAACGCATATACGCTCAAAAGGCTTATTTCCGACTATGACGGTGCAGCCCTTTCCACAGAGCTTACCGCAGAAGAAATGAAGCCCCTATGCGCAAAGGGAACGGAGATAATAGCCTACGGGCGGCTGCCCCTTATGGTGACACAGCAGTGTCCCATAGGGAATTTCTGCCAGAAGTCATATAATAAGGGAGCATACTGCGAAAACAGATATACAAAGGACAGCTTTATGCTTAAAGACAGAGTAGGTGCAGTCTATCCTCTTGTGCCCCACTGCGAGGGCTGTTTTTGCGAAATACTCAGCAGTGAACCTCTTTTTGCCATCAGCCGCATAAGGGACATCGCAGAACTTGACCCCGAATCCTTCAGGCTGATTTTCACAACGGAATCGGGAGAGGAAACAAGGGAGCTTACAGAGCTGCACTATGACGCAGTATGCCGCGGAAAAGAGGTAAAGGTGAAAGGACGCTGTCTTAAGGGCGTGAGGTGATAATATGACAGAGCTTCTTATATTCATTTCAAAATATGTATTTATTATACTTATGTTTATTTTCTGCCTTCAGAGCAAATATCTTGTTTCAAAGGGCAGAAATACAAACAAGAGAGCGGACGAGGGAGCATATGCGGTAAGGCTGCAAAGAATGACCATCGTGCTTTTTCATGTTCTTGCCTATGCTACCCTTAATTTCAATTCCGAAATACCCGTTGAGGACTATATGGTCACAGCGGCGGGAGGGCTTGTGCTTGTTGTTTTTGCGCCTGTTCTTATAGGGCTTGTGTACAACAGAATAAACGGACTTGCCATAAACTGTATGTATTTTCTTATGGATATAAGCCTTGTCATACTGCAAAGACTTGACCCCGCCCTTGCCCTCAGACAGATGGTATTTTTCTTTATGGGTACGGCGGTCATACTTATAATATATCCGATTCTCAGATATTTCAAAAAATTCTACGAGCTTAAATATTTTTATCTGATAGTGGGCTTTGCTCTTCTGCTTGTTACGATAATATTCGGCACAAACGTCAGAGGGGCTACAAACTGGATAAGAATAGGTCAATTTTCATTTCAGCCTGCCGAGATAGTAAAAATATTGTTTGTGTTTTATTTTGCTTCTGTATTCTGCAGAAATACAGATTTCAGGGACAGGGTAATTCAGATGGCGCTGGGCTTTGCCTTTGTTGCGCTGCTTGTTCTGCAAAGGGATCTGGGTTCGGCGCTTATATTTTTCATGACATTCATAATTATACTTTTCGTTTCCACAGGCAGCCTGTTTTTTACATTTTCGGGAATAGGGCTTGCGGGACTGGGAGCGGTTATGGCATATTTTATGTTTTCCCACATAAGAGTGAGAATATCCGCATGGATTGACCCATGGAGCGATATAAGCAACAAGGGCTATCAGATATCACAGTCGCTTTTCGCCATAGGCAGCGGCGGCATATGGGGCAGCGGTCTGGGAAAGGGCTATGCATCAACCATACCTATTGTGGAAACCGATTTTATATTTTCCGCCATATGTGAGGAATTCGGTGTTTTATTTGCCATATTTATGATTTTTGTATATATGACGCTTTTCTACTGCGGCGTTCGCTCGGCGCTGAATACACGGAGCAGGTTTAAAGCTATATTGGCTTCGGGGCTTACGGGGCTGCTGTGCTTTCAGACATTCATAATAATAGGCGGCGTAACGAAACTGATACCCCTTACAGGCGTAACTCTGCCCTTTGTAAGCTATGGCGGAACGTCTGTTGTGATATGTACGGTTATAGTGGGGCTGCTTTTGTGGATATATGTTCCGAAAACAGAGGATTCCCACATCAAGCACGGGCCGGACGATGTAAGAGAGCCTGTGCGCCGGAAAAAACGAGTAAGAGAAAATATAAACATACCCGATGAGGCTCCGCTGAGAAGGCGTGTAAGGAGGCATGACGATGAATAACAGGATAAAAATAACATTCTGGCTTCTGTTTGCAATGTTTGCTCTTCTTATAATCCATATAGGCTATTTCACGTTTTTCGAGGCGGACGAGGTTATAAACAATCCCTATAATTTAAGGCTTTCGGCAAGTGAAGGCTCTGTAAAGAGAGGAAACATAGAAGATATAAACGGCGTTGTGCTTGCGGAAAGCATACAGGAGGATAACGGCTTTGTAAGAAGCTATAACTACCCAAGAATGTACTGTCACGTAATAGGCTATACAGGCGTGGGAAAAACGGGAGTCGAAGCCGCATATAATGCCCGACTTCTTGATCTGCACAATGAAACTCTTCAGAAATTTCTTTATATTCTGACAAACAAGGTATTTAAACAGGGCAAATTCTCCCTTGCTGATATGGGAATATATCAGAGCAACGTGTATGCGGCGGATATTTTCGACTTTGAACCGCCCCTGTCCGATGACGATGTGCTTTCGGGAGGAGGAGTTGACGCCGATGTAACAACAGAAAGCCTTACGGAAACGGACATATATGAAAATTCAGAGATAGATAACGAAATAAAGGATATTTACAATAATCCCGAAAATATGCAGGGCGCGGATCTTGACTCCATTGCGAACGATGGCTATGAATCGGAAAACAATTTCTTTGCACCCCTCAAGGACGGCTATGTGCTTACGGGGAATACCGTTGTGCTGTGCATTGACAACAGAATACAGCAAAAGGCCTTTGAGCTTCTTGGCGAAAGAAAAGGCTCTGTAATTGTTTCGGAGGTCGACACAGGGAAAATCAAGGCAATGGTGTCCTACCCCAACTACAACCCCGAAACTATTGCGGAAAACTGGGAATACCTTACCAATGACAATGAAAATACGCCGCTTCTCAACAGGGCGGCTCAAGGGCTTTATCCTCCGGGGTCTGTGTTTAAAATAGGTATGGCACAGCTTATTATCGATACGGGAAACAGGGATATGACATATAACTGTCAGGGAGTAAACAAATTCGGCAATAAGACGTTAAGGTGTTATAATGAAACCGTACACGGCAGCGAGGGACTTACAGATGCATTCAAAAATTCCTGCAACGGCTATTTCGCCAAGGCGGGAATTGAGCTTACCAATGACAGGCTTATAACGGAGGCTCTCAATCTTGGCTATAACAAAGATTATGATTTTCCTTTGGAGCACTCTGTGAGCGTATTCAATCTGACGGAGGAATCGGACAATTCAGAGCTTGCGGACACCTCCATAGGTCAGGGCAAAACCATGACAACGCCCCTTCATATAAATATGATAACCTCATCTGTGGCAAACGGCGGAACAATGTATGTGCCGCAGATAGCCGAGGGCATAAAAAGTCCTTCGGGAAGAATGATCAGGAAATTCAAGCCGGAGGAAATGGGAGTTGTTATGTCAAAGGAAACAGCCGCCATCATAAAAGGACTTATGAGAGAAGTGGTTACAAGCGGAACCGCACAGGGAGCGAACAGCGATATTATTGCCATCGCAGGAAAAACGGGCACAGCCGAAAACGGCACCGACAACGACCATATATGGTTTACGGGATTTGCACCCTATGATGAGCCGAAATACGCTGTTACGGTAATGCTCGAATACGGAGGAAGAAGCAGTAAAACAGTAAACATTGCAAAAGATCTGCTTGAGTATATTGCGGGTCTTGAATAGCGGAAAGGAATGATAGAATGAAGAGAAGGCTTATATTTTTATTGATGGGTATTATGCTGCTTGCAGGCTGTCAGGGCGCAGCGGAGCAAAACGAGGGCACCACCGAAACAGAGATCGACACAAGAGTGAATCTTCCTCCCGAAGAAAGGGAGAATATAGCAATATGCTTTCCGGAAAACAATGAGCACAATGCCAAGCTTGCAAAGGAGCTTACAAACAGCCTATGGCGCAGAGGGTATAACATAATCCTCAATTATGCCGAAGACGATGCAAAGCTTCAGGCGGAACAGATAGCGGAGCTTACAAAGAATGACATAAAATGCCTTGTGGTGGATCCCGTTGACGGCGGTTCTCTCAGCTTTGACGCTATGCACGAGGCAGGAATACCCGTTGTGAACATTGAATCCCCTGTTGACAACACCGACGGAATAGATTTATTCATAAAGTACGACAGTGAAAAGGCAGGAGAGATAATAGGAGAACATATTATATCGCAAAAGGAGCTTGACAGCGCCAATGGAATATCAATTGAGTTTCTGATAGGCGAAAACAACAAACAGAACCGGGATTTCTACAACGGACTTATGAATAAGCTTTCGCCATATCTTGAAAGCGGCGCATTGGTTTGCAGTACGGGAAGAACAAGCCTTGAGGACTGCACAACAAACGCAAAAACGCCTGCCGAGGTGACCGATGATCTGGCAAGATATCTTTCGGGATATTATGTGGACAATAAGCTTGACGTGCTTGTGGCAGGCTCTGACGTTATAGCAAGCGGCTGTGATGCCTATCTGGTTATGAATGGCTATATGAACAGTGATTTTCCCCTTGTTACGGGAGTAAACGGCGATGCGAGGTCCGTTGTGGATTTTGAAGCGGAGCTTCTGTCGGCTACGGCTTTCAAAGACTGCAAGGCGGAGGCGGAAAGCTGCGCCGAGGCAGTAGATGCCCTTGTTCTTGAAACCTTCAAGGCCTCGGATTACAGCAATAAGTCGGAAAACGGTGAGGAAACAACACCGACACTTATATTGGAGCCTGAAATCGTGGACAAGAGCAATTATAGGGAAAAGCTTACAGACAGCGGATATTTCTCAGATGAGGAAATATATAAGCAATAATATAATATTTGCAGCAATCCCTGAGATTTGTCCCCTTTCGCAGCGAAGAACAGTATAAGCTGTTAAAATCCGAAAAAACGGGTATAAAAAAGATTTATATGTCAACAATAACCATAAGAGGTGGTTGAGTTGACAAAATACAGAATTTGCCTGATTGCAGTGCTTTTGGTATCTATGGGTATACTGGGTGTTCTTTCGGGCTATTTCTTTCTTACGCCTGACCCGGAGGAAATACAAATCGCAGACCAAAATAATGTAAGCCCCAAAGCGGAAGAGGTTATGGCGGACAAGGGAGAAAGAATAGGAGAAAACACCAGAATTATTTACGAGTATGTATATCTTGGAGGTCATAAGGAATATAACGAAGCAACAGCGCCGAAAAACTGGCAGGGACTGAGCTTAAGTGAATTTAAGGAGATTTTTGACGACTGGCATATAAAAGAGTTCAGCGAGGAAAAGGTTTTGCTGTCAAAAAATATGAGGGTGTATTCGCCCAAACATTATGTTTTGGGCATACATGACGGCTATGTGGCAGTATTTCAGAAAAGCGATTCCCACGAGGACAGAGTCAAGGAGATAACACAGACGCCAATAGAAGCCCTGCCGGAGCAGGAGCAGAAACGTCTTCAGACGGGAATTGAATTTTACGGCGACAGCGAGCTTGTAAAAATTCTTGAGGACTACGAAACCTGATGAGGGATTTTAGCAGCGCAAAAGGATTTTTGTGCAATATGTCTATATCGGAAAACGGGATTGTTAAAAGTGAACAATTTTTTATTTTAAATTTGTTAATGTTAGGGCACACATAAAAACAGAATCTGCTATAATAATAATTGTGAAAACCCTTAAACATTTTCACGTACAGTTTAAACATCCCCAATATGTGTATAAACTGTAAAACCCCATAAAAATACCTTCTCTTTATTGAAAAGGAGCAGCCGCAAGGCTGCTCTTTTCCATTTGCGCAAGCAAATAACAATATCAAGGGGTGGGTGGGCG
>CANQXR010000026.1 GCA_947627855.1 uncultured Clostridia bacterium | reverse complement strand
ATCTCTAAAATTATGTTGGATTGTTTGCTCGATTGTACATCTTTACTAAAGGTTATAGGTGAAAATTGATTTCCGTGGTGATGGGAATATTTCTATTGAACTTGGCCGGACTTTATGATATAATCAGATTTAGGAATTATTTGAAAAACATCAAATCAAAGGGAGGTTTTTTTATGGAAATACTGGACAGATATATAGACGAGCTTATTGAGAAGTCTACGCCGCAGGCTCCTATATGGAACATTGAGCAGATAAGGAGCGGCAAGCCATCGAAATGGAATTACATAGACGGCTGTATGATAAAGGCTCTCATAGAGCTTTATCACATTACAAAGGAGAAAAAATATCTCGACTTTGCGGACAATTTTATTGATTATTTTGTTCAGGAGGACGGCTCTATAAAGTCTTACAAGCCTGAGGAGCTTAATATAGACAATATAAATGCCGGAAAGACGCTTTTCGACCTTTATGAGCTTACGGGAAAGGAAAAATACCGCAAGGCTATCGACACCATCTACGGACAGGTTAAAATTCAGCCGAGAACAAAGGAAGGCAACTTCTGGCACAAAAAAATATATCCGTGGCAGGTATGGCTTGACGGTATGTATATGGGTCAGCCCTTCTATATGCAGTATGAGGTAAAATATAACAACTGCAAGAACTGCGGCGACAGCGTAAAGCAGTTTGAAAATGTACACAGAATAATGAGAGATCCCAAGACGGGACTTTATTATCACGGTTATGACGAAAGCAGAGAAATGTATTGGGCTGACAAGGAAACGGGACTTTCAAAGAATTTCTGGCTCCGTGCTTTGGGTTGGTATGCAATGGCGCTTGTTGACACTATTGACATTATGCCCGATTCTCTTGCCGAGGATAGGGATAAGCTTAAGGCTATTTATGTTGAATATGTAGACGATCTGCTTAAATTCCAAGACGAAAGCGGTATGTGGTATCAGGTTGCGGATCAGGGAGGAAGAGAGAAAAACTACCTCGAAACAAGCGGTTCGGCTATTCTTGCCTTTGCTATAATGAAATCCGTAAGACTGGGAATACTTCCGGAAAAATATTTCAAATACGGCGAAAAGGCTTTCAACGGCATATGTGAAAAATATCTTTCGGAGGAAAACGGCGAGCTTCAGCTTGATGGTATCTGCCTTGTTGCAGGACTGGGAGGAAACTCTTACAGAGATGGCTCTTATGAATATTATATGAGCGAGCCTATCGTAAAGAATGAGGCAAAGGGTGTTGCTCCGCTTATTCTCGCTTATACCGAAATACTTCATAAAGAAAAGAACGTGTGACTTATAAAAGGGCTGCTCGGTCTTTCAAACCGTCAAGGACGGTTCTGAAAGACCGACCCGTGGGGGCGGGGGTGTGCGGCGTTCACGTCAAGGGGCTGAAAGGGACGGCGTTGTCCGTCCCTTTCAGCCCCTTGACGTGAACGCCGCACACCCCCGCCTGACGAGCCCGCAGTCCGGTTGGGGTTATTTTTGAATTTTGTGGAGTGATGTATATGAAACAGCCTTTAATTGTTATTGCCGGACCTACGGCGTGTGGAAAGACTGCCGTTTCTGTGGAGCTTTGTCTGAATATAGGGGGCGAGGTCGTTTCGGCGGATTCAATGCAGATATACAGGCACATGGACATAGGCACAGCCAAAATAAAGGAGGAGGAAAAGAAGGGGGTTCCTCATTTTCTGATAGACGAGTTGGAGCCGTACGAGGAATATTCGGCGGCAATTTTTCAGGCGAGGGCGAAAAGCTGCATTTCCGGAATTGCCGAAAGAAAGCATATGCCGGTTCTGGTGGGCGGTACAGGTTTTTATATAAACGCACTGCTCTACAACAACGATTTCACAGAGGGCAAAAGGGATAATTCCGTGAGGGAACGTCTTGAAGCCGAGCTCAGGGACTACGGCAAAGAGCATTTATTTGAAAGGCTTATGAAAACCGACCCCGAATATTGCAGAACCACTCATCCCAACAATATAAAAAGGGTAATGCGTGCCCTTGAATTCTATGAGGAAACAGGCAAAAGATTTTCAGAGCACAACGCCGGAGAGAAAAAAAGGGAGCTTTATTACGACAGCACTGTTTTTGTACTTTCGATGGACAGAAAAAAGCTTTATGAAAGAATAGACAGGCGTGTTGACAAAATGATTGAGGACGGGCTTGAAAAGGAAGTACGAATGCTGATGGAAAACGGTGCAAAAAGAGAGTATGTATCTATGCAGGGTCTGGGCTATAAGGAGATGGCGGCGTACATTTCGGGTGAAATATCATTTGACGAAGCCGTTTATATATTGAAGCGTGACACAAGGCACTTTGCCAAAAGGCAGCTTACATGGTTCAGGCGTCAGCTTGAAGGGGCTATATGGATAGATTTAGATGAATATGAAGATATAGAAGCTGTTGTAAGCTTTATGATTTCAAGGATTGGAGATAAATATGGATTACACAAGGAAAATATTATTAAGTGAATACGGTATTTCGGAGGAGGTATATGAAAGAATAAGTGCAGCCGAAAAAAAGGTGACGGAAGAATTTGAAAAAATTGACAGAATAACCGAATATAATCAGCTCAAGGTCATAGGCGCAATGCAGAAAAACAGGCTTGCGGCAGAGCATTTCTGTGGCACAACAGGCTATGGCTATGACGACGGCGGCAGAGACGTTATGGAAAGCATATATGCCTGCGCTTTCAGAACAGAGGACGCTCTTGTACGCCCACAGATCATTTCCGGAACCCACGCTCTTACAGTTGCCCTTTTTGGCAATCTTCGTCCCGGCGATCATATGTTCAGTCCTGTCGGCAGTCCTTATGACACATTGGAGGGAGTTATAGGGGCAAAAAGAAAGGTCAAAGGGAGTCTTGCCGACTATGGCGTCACCTATTCCGAGCTTCCTCTCCTTGCTGACGGTTCTGTGGATTTTGACGGCATAAGAGGCTGTATAAGAAAGGAAACAAGACTGGCGACTATACAGCGCTCCAAAGGATATTGTCTGCGTCCTTCCCTTTCCGTTGAAACCATAGGCAAAATAATAGAATGTATAAAATCCGTAAAAGAAGATGTTATATGTATGGTCGACAACTGCTATGGGGAGTTTACCGATATGACCGAGCCGTCAGAGGTGGGCGCAGATATTATAGTCGGCTCTCTTATAAAAAATCCCGGCGGCGGACTTGCGCCTGTTGGGGGTTATATTGCAGGCAAAAGGGAGTATGTGGAAAATGCTGCTTTCCGTCTTACAGTGCCCGGAATGGGCAAGGAGGTGGGACCGTCTTTGGGCGCTCTGAGGGGTATGATACAGGGGTTTTATCAGGCTCCGCAGGCAGTTGGCGGAAGTCTTAAAACAGCCGTTCTTGCGGCGCAGGTTTTTAAGGAGCTTGGCTTTGGGGTAAGTCCCGAACCTACGGAAAAAAGAAACGACATAGTTCAGTGCATTCTCCTTGAAAACAGGGAAAATCTCATAAGCTTCTGTCAGGGCATACAGAAAGGCTCGGCAGTGGACAGCCATGCTCTTCCTTATCCCGCCCCTATGCCCGGATATGACTGCGATATAATAATGGCGGCAGGAGCATTTATACAAGGCTCTTCCATAGAGCTGTCCGCAGACGGTCCCTTAAGAGAGCCTTATGCGGTATATTTACAGGGCGGACTTAATTATCACCACGGCAAGGCAGGACTTATGAAAGCCCTCCAGAATATGTATGACGAAAAAAGAATATGATTTGTGGGAATATTATCGGAAATGCCATGATTAAAATCCTCTGTACATTGTCATATTTTGTTGTTATAAAGTGTCCTATCTGATATTGCAATTAGGGTTTCAGAAAAATACGGTAAAAATGAAAAATAGGGGTTGCATTATTAATTCAAATATGGTACAATCTCTCTGTTAAAAACAATTGTACGTCACAGGTGAACAGTTATGGAGGACAACTCAAAATATTTTATTGTTGATAAAAGTGTTCTTCCCGATGTGTTTTTAAAGGTAATGACGGCTAAAAGACTTATTGAATCCGAGGGTATTTCCGTATCTGAGGCGGTTGGAGCGGTTGGCATAAGCCGCTCGGCTTTCTATAAATACAGAGATAATATTTTTCCTATCGGAGAAAAGTCTAAGGGCAGTACGGTCATTATTGCACTGAATCTTTCTCATGTGCCGGGACTTTTATCAAATGTTCTGAATACGATAGCGGAATTCGGGGCAAACATACTTACTATTAATCAGACAATACCTATAAACGGTCTGGCAAACATCACCATAAGCCTCGAGATCTCCGAAATGTGCGACATTGATGTCCTTATAAAAAGGCTTAAGTCGGCAAAGGGTGTTCTGGGCATAAAAGTAATTGCAAGGGAGTGAATTTCAGCTATGGCAAAAATAGCGGTTTTGGGATACGGCACCGTTGGTTCGGGCGTATACCATGTTATAAAAACCAACAGCGGCATAGTGGAGAAAAATGCCAACGAAAAAATTGAAATCAAATATGTACTCGATCTCAGGGACTTCCCCGGTGATCCTGTTGAAGATGTGCTTACCCATAATTTTGAAGATATAATAAACGACAGCGAAATATCTGTTGTTGTAGAGGTTATGGGCGGACTCAGACCTGCCTATGAATTTACAAAAAGATGTCTTGAAAGCGGCAAAAGCGTATGCACCTCAAACAAGGAGCTTGTTGCCGAACATGGTGCAGAGCTTATTGAAACAGCCGAAAAACATGGTGTGACTTATCTTTTTGAAGCAAGCGTAGGCGGCGGCATACCGATTATAAGAACCCTCATAAGCTCTATAACCTCAGAAAGAATACTTGAAATAAAGGGCATATTAAACGGAACAACCAACTATATGCTTACAAAAATGTCAAAGGAAGGGCTTGAATACGGTGATGTGCTTAAGGAGGCTCAGGAGAAGGGCTATGCGGAGCGGAATCCCTCGGCTGATGTAGAGGGACATGATGCGTGCAGAAAAATTTCCATACTTATGTCCCTTGCGCTTGAAGGACAGGTCGACTATAAGGACGTGCATACTGAGGGAATTACGGAAATCACAAAAACCGACATGGAGTATGCTGCTGCCATTGGCAAGGAAATCAAGCTTTTGGGTGTTGGCAAAAACTCCAAAGAGGGCAGTTATGTTATGGTTGCGCCGTTTCTCGTGGGAGATGAAAGTCCCCTTTACGGTGTAAGAGGTGTTTTCAACGGCATCTGCATAACAGGCAATATGCTGGGAGAGGTAATGTTTTACGGCAAAGGCGCCGGAAAGGAGGCTACGGCAGCCGCTGTTGTTTCGGACGTTATTGATGCTGTAAGGAACAAAATCAACCCCAAGCGCATAAAATGGGCTTGTGAGAAGGTCGCTCTTCTTCCCTTTGAAAATATTCCTCAAAGCAAGCTCATAAGAATTGAAAGCCTTGATACAGAGGCAGGCAAAAAGGCGGTTGAATCCGTATTCGGCAATATGGATTTTATACAGCTTGAAAATCATGACGATGAATTTGCTTTTATTTCACCGAAGCAGAGCGAAGCAGAGCTTGACGAAAAGCTCAGTATGCTTCTGAATAAAGATAATATAGACAACATACTTGGAACTATAAGAATAGAGGAGTAATAAAATATGTTAATTGTAATGAAATTCGGCGGCACATCGGTGGCAGACGCTGCAAGAATCAAAAATGTCGCAAGAAGGATAAAGAGATCCTATGATGCGGGAAACAAGGTTGCCGTTATACTGTCGGCTCAGGGAGATACCACAGACGATCTTATTGATAAGGCTCACGAAATTAACCCACGTCCGTCAAAGCGTGAAATGGATATGCTTCTGGCTACGGGAGAACAGCAGTCTGTCGCTCTTATGTGTATGGCTCTTGAAACCCTGAAAATTCCATGCGTATCTATGAATGCCAATCAGTGCCGTATTTATGCATCAAGCAATTATTCAAACGCAAGAATAAAGGATATAAACTGCGAAAGGATCAGAAATGAGCTTGACGCAGGCAAGGTGGTCGTAATAACAGGTTTTCAGGGCATAAACCGCAAGGGCGATGTCGTTACGCTTGGCAGAGGCGGCTCCGATACCTCGGCTGTTGCTGTGGCGGCAAAGCTGAATGCTGACCTTTGTGAGATTTATACAGATGTTGACGGCGTATATACAGGCGACCCCAGATATATAAAAACAGCCAAAAAGCTCAAGGAAATATCCTTTGACGAAATGCTTGAGTTTGCATCTCTCGGAGCGCAGGTTCTGCATAATCGCTCAGTGGAGCTTGCAAAAAAGTACGGCGTTAAGCTGGTGGTAAGATCCAGCCTTTCCGAAGCGGAGGGGACAATTGTTAAGGAGGAAACAAAAGTGGAAAGTATGTTAATAAGCGGCGTTGCCGTAGATAAAAATGTAGCCAGAATTTCAATAGTAGGCGTTGAGGATAAGCCGGGTACGGCGTACAAGCTGTTTTCTGCTCTTGCAGCAAAGAATATAAGCGTTGACATTATACTCCAGTCAATAGGAAGAAACGGTAGCAAGGATATATCCTTTACCGTTGCAAGAAGTGATCTGCAGGACGCTGTTACAGCTATCGAAAATATAAAGGATAAAATCAAATATGATAAGCTTGACCACAAGGAGGATGTGGCAAAGGTATCTATTGTGGGCGCAGGAATGGCGACTAATGCAGGTGTTGCGGCTTTATTCTTTGAGGCTGTCTATAATGCAGGCGTAAATGTAAATATGATATCCACGTCCGAAATCAAAATATCCATACTTGTGGACGAAAAGGACGCAGACTTTGCGGCAAACAAGATACATGATGCATTCATACATCAGTCATCTTCAATGAGTCACTGAAAAAAGTCTTACAAGTGAAGGATACAGCCATGCCCGGTGTCAAAGCCGGGTGTGGCTTTTTTGCAGTCAGCCGTCAGTATGGACAAAAGCCGGAAATCTCTTTGCGGCCGTATCACTTTACATGGAAAGAATTTCTTTGCTTCTTGACACAATATTTGTCCCATGTTATACTTTTTTATGCATAAATAATATGAAAAAAACAATATATGAGGAGAATATAATATGAATCTGCGTGAAATAATTTCCAGAAAGCGCAGTGGCTTTTTCTGGGCAGCCAATGTTATAACCGCTCTGTTGTGTTATGGTTTTGAGCTTACAAACGGAGGAATAACAGTTGATGATGAAATGATAAATTCCTATCTTTCAAAATCCGGCGGGCTTATATCAGCCGGAAGATATGGGCTGTTATTAATAAATTCCGTTTTCAGACTGGCTTATCTGCCATTTTTCTATCTTGCCTTGGGGCTTGTTTTTTTTATTTTGGGAAACCATATCTACACAAGCTTTTTCAGAGCCTTGTCCCATGATAAATTTGACGAAACAGCGTCTGCCGTATTTTCGGTTACTGCTTTATCGGCGCCTGTCTACATGTATAAAATGATATTCCAAATGAATGCCATGCAGATGGGACTTATATATATGTGCGCTGCTTTTACTGTAATATTTATATACAGACTTTCCACAACTACCATAGGGACGAACGTTATAAAATATATAATAGCTTCTGTAATTCTGATATGCTTCTGCTTTTCAAACAATGAAACAACAATGGTCGATATTGGGATTATGTTCCTTTTTTCTCTCCTCCTTGGCATATTCGGAAAAATGTCGTATGTCAATGAAAACAGGATATCGGTTCCGGAGGATTATGTAAAACCGATGATAAAGGCAGTTATTGTTGTAATAGCCGGATTCTTGCTGTGGAAGCTGTCTGTTGTTATTATTGTCAGAGCCTTTGACCTGTCATACAGCAGCTATACAAAAGAATATGTTTTATATGGCAAGGAAGGCTTTGCAGATCAGCTTTCATATATTTTTCAGAAAACATATGAAAATTATATAAGCCACCCATGGACTTTTGCGGCTAACCTTATAATGGTAATAGGTTTTGGCGGCTTTTGTCTGATAATTCCCGCAAGGCGCAATAAGAATATTTTCTTCAATATTCTGATTTTTTTGGCAGTTATTATACTTTCCTTCTTTATGCCTCTTGTAACGGGAAATCCTGATGTGCTTCCAAGAACAAAAACATATCTTGCCGTTTTTGACGGATTGTGTATGTCGGCAGGATATGTATTCATAACAAAATCAGGCATTCCGAAAAAATCAGTCATAAAAGCATTATATTTTGCCTTGTTTTCCGTTCTAATATTTTATAGGGCAGCGGAAACAAACAAGATAAGCTTTGATATATATAACATGAGCCAATATGATTACAACAAGGTATACAGCATATATAATGATGTGGAAAGGATATCGGACGGTGATTCCCTTCCTGTTATATTTGTGGGTGATTCCGAATTATACCGACCTTTTGAAAAAACAATGAACATGGTCGGCATAAACTCCATATTTTCCTATGGCAGGATCAATCCCCCATACAGAATGAATAATGCAGAGATTTACAATCTGTTTGAGCTGATGGGTATGAAGCTGAACGAAGGCTCGGAGGATATGTTCAGTCGGGCATATGCCGATTCACAGGAAATGGACGGCGTATATCCTGCTGAAGGAAGCATTATGAAAACAAGCTATGCCATAATCGTGAAGCTTGGCAAAACATCTGAGCTTAAAAGCACAGATTATTCTGACATAACTATGGAAAACGCAGGAGAAAGAATTAAATTCGCCTCAGACATATTTGAAGTGTCGGAAGATAAGCTGACCGCA
The DNA here is from genome assembly GCA_947627855.1 of uncultured Clostridia bacterium. GTDB lineage: Bacteria > Bacillota > Clostridia > Lachnospirales > CAG-274 > JAJQCI01. The sequence goes on along the minus strand of CANQXR010000026.1, from coordinate 24,121 downwards.
AGGGGCTGGGCATTTATGGATGAAGATATTAACGGGGATAAATATTTTTTAATCGACAACACAACGGATAATTCCTCCTATATCTTAAACTGCACTGCAAATAACAGAGCTGATGTTACGGAAGTTCTGAACGACGGTAAAAATCACGACGAAAGCGGTTTTGAAATCAACGATTGTAATATTTCCGCTCTTCCTTCGGGAGAATATCACGTCAGACTTGCTATATACAATAACGGCGTATATTATATTTCAGACTGTGAAAATACTTTTACCAAATAAACATAAAGAAGCTGCTGTAAAGTACATTCAGCAGCTTCTTTATGTTTATTAAAAATTCTGTTTGATAAATTTTTCTATACGATTAAGTCCCAGAATTACGCTTTCCATTGAAGGAGCAAAGGAAAGGCGTATAAAATCAGGCTCTCCGAATACATCTCCCGCAACTGTTGCGACATTATATTTATTCAGCAGTATATCGGAAACATCTCTGCCGCTGTTTATTGCCTTATTATTTACAGACGCGCCGAAAAGTCCCGCCACATTTACGAATATGTACAGTCCGCCCAGAGGTCTTGCACTTCTGAGATATGGAAGGTCGGATATTCTCTGTGACATATAGTCACGTCTGCGTTTAAGCTCGTTGAGAAGCTGAGTTATAAAGCCGTCTCCTCCCCGAAGAGCTGCCAGGGCTGCATATTGGGAGGCTACATTGGCATTCGTGCAGGAATGGCTCTGTATATTTGCCATTGCCTTTGCCGTTTGTCTGTCTGATATGGAATAGCCTATACGCCACGGTGTCATAGAGTAGGTTTTGGAAAAGCTGTTTATAAGAATAGTTCTTTCCCTTATTTCCTTTCCCAACGAAGCTATGCTTGTAAATCTGACCTTGCCGGAATATATCATTTTATCGTATACCTCATCAGATATTACGAATAAGTCGTTTTTTTCGGCAAAATCGGCTATTACATTAAGCTCCTCCGGCGTATACAGCGCGCCTGTGGGGTTGTTTGGGCTGTTTACTATAATTGCCCTTGTTTTTTCCGTAAGGGCGTTTTCCAGCTCGTGGGCTGTCATTTTATAGCCGTGCTCCTGCTTGGTGTGTATGATTACGGGAGTTCCGCCGGCAAGCCTTACCAGTTCGACATAGCTTTGCCAGTATGGGGCGGATATTATAACCTCGTCCCCCTGACCCACAATGGAAAAAACAGCATTGAAAACAGCCTGTTTGCCGCCGTTTGTAATTACCACGTTTTCAGGCGTGCATTCAAAGCCCCTTTCGGAAAAGGTTTTCTCGCAGATAGCTTTTCTGAGTTCAACATTGCCCTCGGCGCTTGTATATCTGGGAAGTCCCTCTTCAATGGCTCTGATTGCCGCTTCTTTTATATAAGACGGAGTTTCAAAGTCTACCTCTCCCGTACCCAGATTTACAACGTCATATCCGTTAATGTTCATTTTTTCGGTTTCAGCCGATGCTTTAAGCTCTGCCGAGGTTTTTACCTGTGTTGCTCTTTCAGATAATATCATATCAAACCCTCCCCCATATATAAACCGACGGCGGACCTGTGAAATTCCGGATTCCGCCATATTGCACAGACGATATAATACACTGCGTATATAATTATTTTATAACAATACGTCTGCCTTTTCAAGTTAAAATTTCAGGAAGTGCCTTTGTTGTCACGCTTTGGGAAGCTCATACAGCTTTTTGTCAGAGCCTTTGTAAAGCACGAATTTTCTGCCTATTGTCTGAACCACCTGAGATCTTGTTCTTTCCGAAATTACTTCGGCTATATACTTTACGTCCTCAAGGCAGTTTTCAAGAACAGTTCCCTTTATAAGCTCCCTTGCGGCAAGAGCCTCTGCGGCGGACTTTACCACTTCGGGGCTTGCTCCTGCCTTGCCCACCTGTATAACAGGGGTAAGCTTGGCGGCTTCTTTTTTAAGATAAGCTCTTTGTTTGCTTGTAAGCATTTTCTCACTCCTTTTCTGTAAGGAAGGTCCGGACTGCACTTATTCAAAAAACTCAAACTCAGAGTCATAAATTGCAACCGTATCTCCGTCCTTTATGCCCTTGGCTTTGAGGGCTTCAATGATTCCTTTTTCTCGCAGATAATTCTGGAAAAATGCAAATCCCTTTTCCGTGTCTATATTTGTATAGCCAATCATTCTTTCCACTCCTGCGCCTTCAACGAGGAAATACCCCGGCTCGATTTCGTTTATTGTAAATTTCGCCTTATCCTCTGAAATTTCGTCTGTGAATTCGTCATATTCCTCTTCAAATACAATATCCTCCGGACAGCTTCTGAGTATTTCGGCTGCCTCCTTCAGAAGCTCGTCAATGCCCTTGTTTGTGATGGCGGAAACAGGAAACACCTTTATGCCCTTGCCTTCATAAGTGTCCTTTATTCTTTCAAGGTTGGCTTCCGCCTCGGCAATATCCATTTTGTTGGCGGCAATTATCATGGGTCTTTCCAAAAGCTCCTTATTATATTTGTAAAGCTCCTCATTTATAAGCCGTATGCTCTCAACGGGATCGTTGCCCTCGATGCCTGCTGCGTCCACAACATGAATGAATGCCTTTGTACGCTCCGTATGCCTTAAGAAGTCAAAGCCAAGCCCCGCTCCCTCGCTTGCTCCCTCAATAAGTCCCGGTATGTCCGCAAGCACGAAGTCCTTCCCGTATTTTCCTCTTACAACTCCGAGGTTGGGGCTTAGTGTGGTAAAGTGATATTCCGCTATTTTGGGATTTGCGTTTGTTGCCATTTTGAGAATAGTCGATTTGCCTGCACTTGGCAGCCCTATAAGCCCTACATCGGCTATCAGCTTAAGCTCCAGAATTATATCATATTCCTTTGCGGGCTTGCCCTGCTCGCTGTATCTCGGAGCCTGTCTTGTGGCTGTGGCAAAATGGCGGTTTCCTCTGCCACCTCTGCCACCTTTTATGAGTATTTTTCTCTCGTCGGTTTTTGTAAGATCCGCCATTACCTTATTGGTTGAGGCTTCTCTTATAATTGTTCCCGGAGGAACCTTTATTACAATGTCGGCGCCCCCTGCTCCGGAGCAGTTTTTCTTGCCGCCGTCCCTGCCGTTTTCGGCTTCAAATGTTCTTTTATAGCGGAAATCCATAAGCGTGTTCATGCTTGTGTCCACAACAAACACAACATCTCCTCCCTTTCCGCCGTCGCCGCCGTCGGGACCTCCGTGAGTTATATATTTTGCACGGTAAAACGAAACGCAGCCGTTTCCGCCTTTTCCGCCCTTAACGTGAATTTTTACTCTGTCAATAAACATACAGTCCACCTCTTGCGGCACATTATGCCGTGTATATAAAAACGGCTATATAGTTTATAATATAGCCGTAAGATTCATAAAATTAAGCCTCTGCTTCTATAGGATATACAGAAACCTGCTTTTTCTTTCTGCCAAGTCTTTCAAATTTAACTTTGCCGTCAACTTTAGCATATAATGTATAGTTGTTTCCGCAGCCTACGTTAATACCGGGATGTATCTTTGTACCGTTCTGAGTGTAAAGAATATTTCCTGCAAGTACGTGCTGTCCGTCTGCTCTTTTGGCTCCGAGTCTTTTTGAATTGGAGTCACGTCCGTTTTTTGATGAACCTGAACCTTTTTTGTGAGCAAATAACTGAAGGTTAATTTTTAACATTGGTTGACACCTCCTTGTTTTTTACCTTAACATATCGGGAATACTGCTCTTCGATCGACCTTGCCGAAAGCTCAAAGGCTCTCAGAAGAAGGTCGGCGTCGTAATTTTTTTCTCCCTCATAAACCGATGGTATCATAAAGTAAAGATAGCCTTTGTCCTCATCTGTTTTTACAGTGTAGCTGTCGCCTACGGAGGTAAGAGCCTCTATTGCGTTTACCGTGCTCTGTGAAAGAGCCGAAACAGCGCTGCACACTATGGGGTCTGTATGGGAGCTTATTTCAAAGCCGCAGATTGTTTTCCCTTTTTTCAGTATTGTTATTGTCAGCATAGTTGTTTATGCATTTATTTTTGTTATACTAAGCTTTGTAAAAGGCTGTCTGTGACCACGTTTTTTGTGGAAACCCTTTTTTGGCTTATACTTATAAACGATAACCTTTTTAGCCTTGCCTTCTCCGAGTACATTTGCGGTAACTGTGGCTCCGCTGACAACAGGTGTGCCTATGGTAACATTTTCACCGTCAGCTACAACAAGAACCTTGTCAAATGTATATTCGCCGGATTCTACGCCAAGCTTTTCAACAGTGATAACATCTCCCTCAGAAACCTTATACTGCTTTCCGCCTGTTTCGATAATAGCATACATTTCTTTTGCACCTCCTTGTAAAATCAGGAACACGCCGGATACGGTTCCGAAAATCGGCATTAAACCTCTCCGAGCGGTAACTGTATAATCGCAACAGATTAATAATACCATTTTTTCTGATGTCTGTCAACATTTTTTGAAAATTTTCCGTATAAAAGTAAGGGTGGTTCGTTGTAAAATCAAATAGGACAGATAAAAATATAGAAAAGTCATAGCAAACTGTGATATTATAGAACTGCAAAAAAATATCAAATAAAGGAGTTTAGCTATGACTTATAATAAGTATACAACAACAAGAAAATTCAAGCACTTAACATATAAAGGAAATTAATTGAGAGATGGCTTAATGAGAAAATGCCAAAGACCTAAATCGCAAAATTATTGGGAATTCACAGATCCGCTTTATATAATGAAACAAAGCGAGGATCGGCAGTGCAAAAAAGGACAGATCTGACAACATACACCAAACATTTTTCCGATGTAGGGCAGAGGGTTTATGAGGAGAACCGAAAAAGATGCAGAAAAAGCTATAAGCTGTCAGAAGCAGTGGAGTTTATAGAAGATGTAGAGAAAGAAATCTCAGAAAACAAGCTTTCTGAAATAATGAGCAGATTCAAAGGATATGAAAACGTTGCATTCAAAAGCATAACCGGCGCTAACGGAAGTGAATTTTCGGCTTTAACAGAAACATTTTCCGGCACACATATATATTATGCACACCCATACTCTTCCTTTGAAAGAGGAACAAACGAGAAACAAAATTCATTGTTAAGAAGTTTTTTCAAAAAAGGAACAGATTTCGACAAGATAGGAGATGAAGCCATAAGAAAATTTGCCATTAATAAAGCAGGGGCAGCACTTTCAGAAAAATGAGTCAAGGGTAATACGAGCGCATGCGCGCCCTTGACACATCTTTCTGAAAGTGTTGTAGGCTGAATAAGGTCAATCAAGGCAGGCTATGATTGACCTCCTCTATACATTGTCATATTTTGTTGTGATAAAGTGTCCTATTTGATATTGCAATTAAGGATAATTTGTTTGGATTAAGGTTATATAAAATTATACAAAAAAAGTTAAAATTTATATTGAAAATATTATGGCAAAAGGTTATAATATTAGAAATAAAGCTTATGCTTTACACAGGAACCGCTGTGTCTTATGTATCGGAGGAATATAATGTGATTGATGCAGTAAGCTGCGGAGGTGTAGTTATATTCAGGGGAAAAGTATTGCTGCTTTATAAAAATCAGAACGGCAGGTATATGGGATGGGTGCTTCCTAAGGGAACGGTAGAGCCCGGAGAAACATTTCAGGAAACGGCGCTGAGAGAAGTAAAGGAAGAAACGGACGCCGACGCCAGAATAATTAAATATATAGGAAAAACTCAGTATACCTTCAGAGGGGCGGAGGATATAATAAATAAAACCGTCCATTGGTATTTTATGACGGCTAACTCTTATCACTACAAGCCGCAGGCGGAGGAATTTTTTGCGGATGCGGGCTTTTATAAGCAGCACGAGGCCTATTATCTTCTTAAATTTCATGATGAAAAGCAGATAATGCGGCGTGCATATATGGAATATATGGATATGAAGCATAAGGAGTCCGCTGTTAAGTATTTCAGGAGAAATATCTGATCGTATAACCGCCGTTGCGAAGTGACCCCCAGACGGCGCAAAACCGTCAGGTCTTATCCTGACCCTACGGAAATATCGGGATCGGTGTTTCCCACAATATTCCCACGAAAGGAGGGCTTATTATGGAAGATTCATGCAAGGATTCAATTCAGGAAATCAAAAAGAATATCAACAAACTCAGAGCTTCGTCAAACTTCAGATTTCTGACATTTATAATATGCGGCGTTGTTATTGTTACGCTTATTATAATTTATGTTGTTTTAAAGCTTAAAAATTCGGCTGATTCCTATGAGGTTTATGAGGAATATTTTGACGATGACAGCGATGTCTATCCATTTGACGAAGAAGAGCTTGAAGAAGAGCTAAACGAAGCCGGTAAGTAACAAAAAAGGCGGTTCTGCGTCATATTTTGCAGAACCTCTTTTTTATAAAAACATTTAATACCCCAAAGGAGGAAAGCAGAATGAAAAAAATTATTTTAGTCGGAATGGCTTTAGCTATGTGTGCAAATCCGTTTGCGGTAATGGCAAAGCAGGGAACGGAACAGGGAGCCTTAACCTACAAAAACATAACCGTTTATGCCGACGGTGAGCTTGTGGACACAACGGGAGCCGAGCCGTTTATATACAACGGAACGACCTATCTGCCCGTAAGAGCCATCGCAAACGCCGTTGGCAAAGAGGTAAACTGGGTAGGCGAAACAAACACCGTTTATCTTGGTGCTATGCCCTCGGCATATGTGGAAACCGACACCCGTCTTGAGGATATGTACTCCTACAACAACAGCTTCGCAAAAATAGAGCACGTTGAAAAGGGAGCCGACAATCAGAACCAGAAGCATGAAAGCGGCTGCATTTTAAATTGCTCCGGCGTGGGGGCAGATGTTGAAAACAAGGTTGAATATTCCCTTAACGGAAAGTATAAAAGCTTTGAAGCCGTTGTGGCTGTTCCCTATGTTGAAAGAAAAAATCAGAATACAAAAACACTCAGAATATATTCCGATGATAAGGAAATATATTCTTCGGAACCTATGAAAGCCGACTCACAGCCGGAAAAAATAGAGCTTGACGTTTCCGATACCTCTGTACTTAAAATTGAGGTTGAAGGCTCCGGACTTGTTGGCTTATATGACGCTATGCTTTATGCAAAATAACCGGCGGCGAATAAATAATGGCGGTGCAGACCCTATTTTGTCTGCGCCGCCTTTTTATTTACAGTATATTCTGAAGATAGGCAAAATTATCCTTGTTTGATTTATAAAGCCGTCTGAAAAGCTCATAATATCTGTTGTATATTACAGTGTTTTCCGTTGGTGTAAATTCTCTGACCGTCTTTATGTGAGAACCTCTTGCGCTTTCAAGGCTTTCGGCAATTCCCGAACCTGCAAGGGCTATAAGCGCCGCACCGTAGGACGGTCCCTCGGAAATATTCAGAACCTTTAAGGGTATATTCAGTATGTCGGATATTATCTGTCCCCAAAGCTCCGATTTTGCTCCGCCTCCTGTTATATATACCTCCTTAAGCTCCGTAAATCTGGTCACTTCCTCATAGAGGTCTCTTACGGCAAAGCCCACGCCCTCCATTATGCTGCGTATATAACAGCCCTTGTCGGTGTTTCCGTTGATTCCGAAAAACATTCCTCTGGCATTGGGGTCGTTGTGGGGAGAGCGTTCACCGAAAATATATGGCAGGAATATAAGTCCTCCGCTGCCCGCCGGAGCCTCCGCACCCAAGCGGTTTATCTCATCGAAGGATATGTCCTCAAGAAATGTTCCCTTGAAAAGATTAAGGGCTTCACCTGCGCAGAGCATACAGCCCATGGCATAATAGCTGTCGGGTACTGAATAATTGAAAAGGTGAACTCCTCCGTCAACCTCCGACTCTATTCTGTCCACAAAGCCTATAACCGTTCCGCTGGTGCCTATGCTGACAACGCCCTGTCCGGGCTTGAGCACTCCGTTGCCCACTGCCGCACAGCTGTTGTCGGCTCCTCCGCATATAACCACGCAGTCGCCGTTAAGTCCAAGCCTTTCGCATATATCCTCGCTTACCTTTCCCACAGTTCCCACAGAGGGCAGAACCTTGGGAAGTATATGTGTCGGAATGCCTGTTTTACTGCAAAGCTCATAAGCCCATTCCCCTTTTTTCACATCAAAAAGAAGAGTACCTGCGGCGTCCGACATATCCGTTGCCACCTTTCCCGTAAGGCGGTAGTTTATGTAATCCTTTGGCATAATCACCTTGTCAAGCCTTGCAAAGTTTTCAGGCTCGTTTTCCTTAAGCCAAAGAATTTTGGGGAGCGTAAAGCCCTCAAGAGCAATATTGCAGGTCATATCGAGGAGCTTTTCCCTGCCCCCGGCAAGCTCGTATATTTCCTTAACCTGTCTGCCCGTCCTTGTGTCGTTCCATAAAAGGGCGGGGCGTATAACCTCTCCGCTGCCGTCAAGAAAAACCGACGAATGCATCTGCCCCGAAACGGCTATTGCCTCAGTGTCTGCGGCGGCTCCGGGATTTTCTTCAAAAAGCCTGTCAAGGGCTCTGAGAGTACCCTCCCACCATACGGCAGGATCCTGCTCTACACAGCCGCCGTCATAAAAATCCGGAGAATATTCCGCCCTTGCCGATTGGAGAACCGTCCCCTCACCGTCAACGAGCAATACCTTTACTCCGCTTGTTCCCAAATCTATTCCTATAACATACTTCATAAAAAATACCTCCTCTGAAAATCAGTTCTTTTCGCCGTTTTCAAGGGGCACAAGCTCCTCAACAAAGCCCAGATCGGGAGTCACTATGCACTGTCTTGTTATTATACATATCTTGTTGTTTGAATCTCCCCCTACAAAGCTGCCCACAAAGCTTTTCTTGTCTATAAGCGTAAGTTTCACGTGCATACCCCTTCTGAATGTCACTCCCTTATATTCAAATATCTCTATGGGGAAAAGAGTGCGGTATTCGTCTATAAGGTTTTTCAGGTCTACGATCTGCTCCCTGATTGCAGGCATATTTTTAACAACACTTCTGAAATGCAGAAAAGACGTTATGAGCCATGTTATTATAAAGGCAAAAAAAGCCGCTATGATTAAAATCTTTAAATCGGGAATAAATGAGAAGCTGTCCGTATCCAATAAATTCATATTCATAAGGTTTCACCTCCGCATATTATACTCTCTATAAACTGTCTTGCCACTCTGCCGGAAAAGCCGCCTGCCCCAAGCTCATATGCCTTTGCCGCCGCTATAAGGCTGTCGGTTATTTCAATGCCGCTGTTCCTTGCTATGCCCTTTACTATTTCTATAAATTCCTTCTGACCGGGTCTTGTAAAGGTAAGCTTCAGCCCGAACCTGTCTGAAAGGGATATTTTTTCGTTTATCTGATCGGCTGTGTGCATTTCACCCTTCTGGGAGATATCTCCCCTGTCGTCCCATTTTTCGGCTATAATATGTCGGCGGTTTGAGGTTGCGTAGAAAATCACATTTCCCGGTTTTACCTCGGCGCTGCCTTCGAGGACGCTTTTGAGATGTTTATATGATGTTTCCTCAGCTTCAAAGGAGAGGTCATCTATAAATACTATGAATTTGAAATTTCTTTCCGAAAGAACAGGCATAAGCTCAGGCAAAAGGCTGATGTCGTCCTTTAAAACCTCTATAAGCCTCAGCCCTCTGTCGAAATATTTGTTTATAAGCGCCTTGACCGATGAGGATTTGCCCGTTCCCCTTGCGCCGAAAAGCAGCGTGTTCCTTGCAGGCTTGCCCTCCATAAAAGAAACGGTGTTTGCTTCAAGGGCTTCAAGCTGATTTTCATAACAGAATATGTCGTCAAAGGTTATGGGGTCGAATATTTTTACGGGCATAAGACTGCCGTCAGACCTTATGCGGAAGCCCTTGTAAAGAGCAAATTCACCGCAGCCCCTTTTTGTATGGAAGTCGGCAAGCCTTCTGACAAGCTCTTCGGGACTTCCGAAATCGGCAAATTCCTCGGTTATGTCATATTTACAGGGTATAAGGGGAGCATAGTCGGAAAAAAGCTTGTTTGCCGTGCATTTCTCATATTTCCTTATAATTTCCGACACCTCTGAAACGGCTATGGGGAAAATCCCCGAATCTTCTCTCATAATGCCCTTTTCACAGCTGAGAGAAAATATATTTTCTTCGGTGATAAGCCTGTAAAGCATATGTTTTTTCACAATATTTCCCCCGAAGCCGTGCTTTTCGGCAAATTCGGGATAATTGACCTTTTCCGGCTTATATGTACCGTAAATATATTTCATAATAATCACTTCCCATTATACGTTGAATCTGAACAGAACGACATCTCCGTCCCTGAAAACATAATCTCTGCCCTCGCTTCTGTAAACGCCGGCCTCCTTTGCCGCCGCAACAGAGCCAAGGGAAACAAGCTCGTCATATGTTACGACCTCGGCTCTTATAAAGCCCCTCTCGAAATCGGAATGTATCTTTCCCGCCGCCTGCGGCGCCTTTGTGCCCTTTTCAATGGTCCACGCCCTGCACTCCTTTTCTCCTGCGGTAAGATAGCTTATAAGCCCCAGAAGCTTATAGCTTGCCTTTATCAGTCTGTCAAGTCCGCTTTCCGAAAGACCAAGCTCCTCCAGAAATTCCTGCTTTTCCTCCGGCTCAAGATCGGCTATTTCCTCCTCTGTTTTTGCGCAGATAACGAAAACCTCATCGCCGAAATTTCCGGCATATTCTCTTACCGCCTTTGTGTACTCGTTTTCTCCTCCCGAAAGCAGACAGTCCTCGTCCACATTTGCGGCATAGAGAACAGGCTTAAGGCTCAGAAGATCAAGTCCCTTTGCGATTTTCAACTCGTCATCGTCAGCAAAGCTTACGGCTCTTGGAGATATGCCCTCTTCAAGAGCCTTTCTGATTTTGCCGAGGACTTCGACCTCCGCCTTAAGGCTCTTATCCGACATAGCCTGCTTTGACGTTTTTGCAAGCCGTCTTTCCACAACCTCCAGATCCGCCAGCATAAGTTCAAGATTTATGGTTTCTATGTCGGAAACGGGGTTTATCCTTGCGTCAACGTGTACTATGTTTGTGTCCTCAAAACACCTTACAACATGGACTATTGCGTCCACCTCACGTATATGTGAGAGAAATTTGTTTCCCAGTCCTTCGCCCTTCGAGGCGCCCTTTACGAGTCCGGCTATATCCACAAATTCTATTACGGCAGGGGTTATCTTTTTTGTATTGTACATTCTGCCAAGAACGTCAAGCCTTTTGTCAGGCACGTTCACAACGCCCACATTGGGGTCGATTGTGCAGAAGGGATAATTTGCCGCCTGTGCTCCGCCGCCTGTAAGAGAATTGAAAAGTGTGCTTTTTCCCACATTGGGCAATCCTACGATTCCTAATTTCATTCAGTGTCTTTCCTTTCATTTGTTTTTGCCGTACAAAATAAAACGGCATCGTGAAAAATGCCGTATCTGCAAAGTGATGCACTCTGCCCTATTAAGAATTCTTTCCGGCTATAAATCCCATAAGCAAGCCGTTGATAAATACGGCGCCGAGTGCCGCGCATACAACAGCTATTGTCTTTGACTTATCCTTCTTCGGGATAACGACATAGTTCCTCTTGGGATCCTCCTGTGCTTCTTTAGCTTTATTCCTATAATGTACTCTTGCGCTTGCCATGTTTAAACAGCCTCCTTTGTTATTTTTTATTATATTCATCAAATTAAAACTATTATAACACACAATTCCGGCTTTTAAAAGAGATTTTCTGAAATTTTTTGAAATTTTTATGGAAAAAAAATATAACTTGGTTTATACTATACAGTGAGTAATTATGTGAAAGGAACACGGAGGAGGACGATATGTACAAAACCTTAAAGCGTGAAAACATTTATAAGGGCAGAATAATCGATGTAAAGCGTGACTCCGTTCTTCTGCCGAACGGTAAGGAAACAATAAGGGAGGTCGTTCTCCACAGCGCCGCCTGCGGCATGGTCGCCATTGACGATGAGGGAATGATAATTCTTGTGCGCCAATACAGATATCCGGCTTCAAAGGAAATGCTGGAGCTGCCGGCAGGACTTGTGGAGCCGGGAGAGCCTCCCGAAAAGTGCGCTCTCAGGGAGCTTGAGGAGGAAACCTCCTATAAGGCGGAAAACATAAGTCATCTTACAAGCTTTTACACCTCGGCAGGCTTTTCGGACGAGGTTCTGCACATATACCTGTGCACAGGGCTTAAAAAGGGACGTATGAAGCTTGACGAGGACGAAATTCTGTCGGCGGAGCGCTTCACCCCCGAAGAAGTATGCGATATGATATTTTCGGGAGAAATAACAGACAGCAAAACAATTATAGGAATACTTATGTACAGAGAGCTGCTCAGGCGGCAGAAATAATATATGGGAGATTTTCGGATATGGAATGGAACAAAGCAACCGTAAGAACAACACAGGAGGGCTGCGAAGCAGTATGCGCCGCACTTATGGAGGCAGGAATTACGGGTATGGAAATTGACGACCCCCTTCAGAAAAAGCGTTATTTTGAAACGCCCTCTGAAACATGGGACTATGTTGAGGAGGGACTTCTTGACATAAAGGACGAGGACGTAAAGGTTATTTTCTACATAAGCGCAAACGCCTACGGAGATGAAATGCTCCTTGCCGTAAGAGATGGCATAAACCGCCTTAAAAGCTCGGACAGCGGTCTTGACCTTGGCAGTCTTGAAATAGAAACCGAAAACAGCCTCGATGATAAGGAATGGCTCAACAAGTGGAGAGAGTTTTACAAGCCCTTCAATATGGGCGAAAAACTTCTTATAAAACCCGTATGGGAGGAAACCCCAAAAACCGACAGAACGGTTCTTACCATAAACCCCGGAAACCTTTTCGGCACAGGACTTCATCAGACGACAGGGCTTTGTCTTGAAAGCATTGAAAAATATGTGAAGAAGGACGCCGAGGTTCTTGATCTGGGCTGCGGAAGCGGCATACTCTCCATAGCCGCCCTGCTTTTGGGGGCAAAAAGCGCCTTTGCCTGCGACATAGACGAAAATGCGGAAACCGCCGCATATGAAAACGCCGAAATAAACGGCATAGGCAAAGACAGATATCATGTTGCTTCGGGCAATATACTCGCCGATGAGGAGCTTGTAAGCTCCATGGGCGACAATAAATATGACCTTGTGCTGGCAAATATAGTGGCGGACATAATAAAGGAGATTTCCCCTGCTGCGTTTTCAAAGCTTAAGAGCGGCGGCATATTTATTTCATCGGGCATAATAAAGGACAGGCTCGATGAGGTAATAAAAGCGGAGGAGGAAAGCGGCTTTATTATATGTGAAACCCACATAAGGGACGAATGGTGCAGCATAACGGCAAGGAAAGAGTGAGGATATGCCTAAATTTTTTACTTCAAAGGAGCTTATAAACGGAAACACCCTTATTATAAAGAATGAAGAAGCCGCCCACATAGCCGGTGTTCTGAGAATGAGAGCCGGCGATGAGCTTATTGTAGGCGACGGTGAAATGACAGACTATCTGTGCCGCATAACGGAGGCAACAGGCTCCGCAGTAAAATGCGATATACTTGAAAAGAAAACAAACCAAAACGAACCAAGGCTTAAAATAACGCTTTTTCAGGCGCTGCCGAAGGGCGACAAGATGGAAACGGTTATACAGAAATGCGTTGAAATAGGCGTATGCTCCATAATACCCACAGACACAAAAAATTCAATGGTAAGGCTCAGGGGCAAGGAGGAAAGCAAGCTTGCAAGATGGAACAAAATAGCCTTCGCCGCCGCAAAGCAGTGCGGCAGAGGAATAATTCCCAAGGTTGGGCGGCTTATGTCCTTTGACGATGCCTGCGCCTATGCATCGGAGAATTTTGACGGAGCGCTTATCCCCTATGAATGCGAACGGGAAAACTCTATAAGAGATTTTGCAAAGGGATTCACAGGGGGAAGTCTTGCCATATTCATAGGCTCCGAGGGCGGCTTTGATTCCCGTGAGATGGAAACGGCGGCAAAATCGGGGCTTATATCCGTCACCATGGGAAAAAGAATTCTGAGAACGGAAACAGCGGGACTTGCCGCATCTATTATAATGCTGTATGAGAAAGGTGATCTGAGTTGATATATTTTGACAATGCCTCCACTACCAGAACCTCCGAGGGGGCCGCGAAGTGTGCGCTGAAAATGATGACAGAGCTTTATTCAAACCCATCGTCCCTCCACAGCTTCGGTTTTGACGCAGAAAAGGTCATTTCCGAAGCAAGAGAAACAATAAACAGAGCAATCGGCTCAAACGGCGAGGTAATATTTACCTCCGGAGGAACAGAAGCAAACAACACCATAATATTGGGAGCCGCCGAAGCCTATAAGAGAAGAGGACGGCATTTCATAACCACCGTTATAGAACACCCCTCTGTGGCGGCGGCATATAAGCGCCTTGAGGATAAGGGCTGTGAGGTGGAATATCTGAGCCTTGACAATGAGGGCAGAATAAGCCTTGAGGAGCTTGGGGAGAAAATACGCCCCGATACGGTTATGGTAAGTCTTATGGCGGTAAACAACGAAACAGGCACAATAAACGACCTGAAGTCAATATATGAGCTTATAAAATCAAAGAATCCCGAATGTCTTTACCACGCCGACTGCGTTCAGGCATTCTGCAAACACCCCATAAGCATCAGATATGCCGATTTTATAAGCATAAGCGCCCATAAGATTTTCGGAACAAAGGGCTGCGGCGCAGTCTGCCATAAAAAAGGACTGAGGTTTGCTCCGAGGGTATTCGGGGGAGGTCAGCAGAATTCCGTAAGACCGGGAACGGAAAACACCCCCGGCATAGCCGCCTTTTCACAGGCAGTAAAGGAGCTTTCGCCGCATATTGAAGAAAACCTCCGTAAGGTCGGCGAGGTAAAAAAGGAGCTTATGAAAATAACGGAGGAGCTGGCAGATATTCATATAAACGGCGGCAATACCTCGCCCTACATACTCAATCTGAGCTTTGACGGCGTAAGGGGAGAGGTTCTGCTCCACGCTCTTGAGGACAGGGGCATATATGTTTCCACAGGCTCCGCCTGCTCGTCAAAGGCAAAGAAGAATGAGAACGTAACGGCAAAAATATACGGCGTTCCCAGAGGGTCAGGCGCAGTCCGCTTCAGCTTCAGCAGTCTTAACACGGCGGAAGAGGCACAAAAAACAAGAGAAGCCCTGAAGGAGCTTGTACCCGTACTCAGAAAATTTGTAAGACACTGAGCATATACAAAAAGGAGATATCATGAAAAAAATATTGCTTGTAAAATACGGAGAAATTGCCATAAGAGGCAAAAACCGTTGGATAATAGAGAATAAGCTTATAGGCATAATAGAAAGAAATCTTTCAAAAATAGGAAGATACAGCGTGAAAAAGGAGCAGGGACGTTTTCTTGTAAGAGCCTTGGACGGAGAAATGGACTATGACAAGGTAATACCCACTGTTGTAAACATATTCGGCGTTCTGGGAGTATGTCCAGGAATAATGTTGGAGGACAATTCCATAGATACTCTGTGCAAAGCGGCTCTTGAATATATGAAGGAGCAATATCCCGATGGGGGCTGTTCCTTCAAGGTCACCGCAAGACGTTCCGACAAGGATTACCCTCTCAATTCGCAGGAAATCTCCGCAGAGGTCGGGGGCTATGTGTTTGAGGGCATGGGGAATCTGACTGTTGACGTGCATAATCCACAGGTTGAGCTGAGAGTTGAAATCAGAAACAATGCATATATATATTCAAAGGTAATAAGCGGCTATGGCGGACTGCCGGTGGGAGAAAGCGGCAAGGCTACGGTTCTTATGTCAGGAGGCATAGACAGCCCTGTTGCGGCATGGCTGACGGCAAAGAGAGGAGCCGCAATAGAAGCGGTCTACTTCCATTCTCCGCCGTATACATCAGAAAGGGCAAAGGAAAAGGTCGTGGACCTGTGCAGATGTATTTCGGCATACTGCGGCTCTATGAAGCTCTATGTCGTGCCCTTTACTGAAGCACAGCTTCTCATATATGACAATGTACCCCATGAAAGAATGACTATTTTCCTCAAAAGGGCTATGCTTAAAACAGCGGCAATGATAGCGGATAAAAACGGCTCTCACGCCCTTGTATGCGGCGACTCCATAGGTCAGGTGGCAAGCCAGACAATGCAGGCGATAAACGCCATAAACACAGCCGCAGGCAGCTATCCCGTTTTAAGACCTCTCTGCACATACGATAAGCAGGAAATAATAGACCTTGCAAGAAAAATAGGAACATTTGACATTTCCGTAAGACCATATGAGGACTGCTGCACCATTTTTGTTGCAAAACATCCGGAAATACGTCCGAAAAGGCATATCATAGAAAAAAAGGAGAAAACCATTCCCGGACTTACCGAAGCCCTTTCAAAAGCGGCGGAGGAAGCGGAAATCATAGAGATTTAAGGTGATGTGATGAAACTGAATTTTGTTTTGGGAAAGAGCGGAAAAGGCAAAACAAGCTATTGCATAGACGAAATGCTTAAAGCTCCCCTTTCAAAAAGAATAATCTATATAGTGCCTGAGCAGTTTACCCTTGAATCGGAAAAAAAGCTGACCGCTCTCAGAAAATCCCTTATAAATATAGACGTGGTCAGCTTCAACAGACTGAGATTTCATATGGCGGCGGAAACAGGCAGCATAAGGAAGGAATTTCTCGATGACGAAAGCAAGAGAATGATACTCAGAAGGCTCATATGCGGTCTTTCGCTGAAATCCCTTAATATTTCAGCAGACAAGCCCGGAGCAATAGAGCGCATAGACAGTGTTATAAGCGAATTTTACCGATTCGGCATAAGCTGTGACATACTGCGCCGAAAGCTTGATGAAATCGAAGCGGAAAACAAAGGCTTCGGAGAAAAAATGAGGGATATACTCGCAATATATGAAAGCTATGACAGCTTCATATCGGAAAAATATATATCCTCCGACCAGATTCTGGATTATGTAGCCGAAAAAATAAAAGACAGCTCACTTTTTGATGGCAGTTTTGTTTACATAGACGGCTTCAACAGCTTTACAGCACAGGAATACAGGGTAATATCGGAAATTCTTGCATACGCCGAACAAACCACGGTGACACTGTGTATGGAAAAGGCAGTCGAAAAGTCTGAGGGAGATGTTCTTTTAGACCCCTTTTATGAAACAAAAAAGGCGTATGTCAGAATTCTCGGCATTTTCAGGGAGCTTTTTCCCAAAGAGGGAAGAGTAAAAAACATATATCCGGACTTTGTTCCTGCCAAAAAAGAAGCCCTCAGACATATGGAAAGGGAATTTTTTGAATTGACTCCCCGTAAGTATAAAGCGCCCTCACCGGAGATAAACATAATTTCGGGAGTAAATATGCGTGCCGAGGTGTCGGCGGTATGCAATGATATATGCCGCCTTGCCGAAAATGGCGTAAGATATAGGGAGATGGCGGTTATATTATGCGATCCATCATATCTGCCTGTTTTCAGAAACGAGCTTAAAAAAAGGGATATACCCGATTTTACAGATGGCAGAACGCCTGTTGTATCCCACCCATGCGCAGTTTTTATGCTTTCCCTTGTGAATATGCTTGCATATAACCTCAGCTCCGAATATGTGTTCGGATTTTTAAAAACAGAGCTTACCGATATAAGCAGAGATGATATTATGCAGCTTGAAAAATACGCCCTTGCAAGGGGCATAGACGGTTACAGATGGGGCTATGAATTCAAGGACAGGCATATGGAAAGCATAAGAAAGAAGCTTATGTATATTATAGAACCAATGTATGAAAGCTTTGCTCCGTCAAAAGAATATACGGTAAGTGACATAAACCGAAAGGTATTTGAAGTAATAGACAGGGCGAAATTCTATAAAAAATATTCTCCGCTGACCAATGACAAAGGCGACAGGGTTCTCGCGTCGAGATATAAACAGGTGTGGGAACAGGTTGTGTCTACCTTTGACAAAATGGAGGAATTTCTTGGCGATCAGCAGGTTACGCTTGAGGAGTATGCCGAAATTCTGAAAACAGGCTTCGCCGGAAAATCCGTGGCAACCATACCCCTTTACGGAGATAATATAATTATAGGCGACATTGAAAGAAGCCGTCTGCCGGAGATAAAAGCCATGTTTGTTCTGGGAGCCGTAAGAGGCAGTCTGCCGAGGAAATTTGATGACGACGGGCTTATAAATGATTCGGAAAGAGAGCTTATGAAGGAAAAGGGAATGGAGCTTGCCGCCGGAAGCGATGAGCTTCTTTCCCTTGAATATCTTAAAATATATCAGATAATGACAAAGTCCTCAGAATATATTACGATAAGCTTCCCCATAGGCAACAATTCGGGAGAAAAGCTTGAAAAATCGGAAATTGTGGAAAAAATAGAGAATATGTTCAATATTGAAACCACAGTATACGGAGAAGAGGTAAATACACCAAGCCGCAGCGATCCGTTTTTGCCTGACGAATATCTTTCGGAGGATCTGACAAAAATCATATTCGGAAATGAAACCACCCTTTCAAGCTCACGTCTTGACAGATATATAAAATGCCCGTTTTCATATTTTTTAAAATATATTTTAAAGCTTAAGGAGGAAAAGGCATTTGAAATAAACAGTCTTGACAAGGGAAATATAATGCATGGCATTATGGAGAATTTTTTCAGAAAAACCGATGGAGATTATGAACTTTCCGATGAAGAAATTGTCAGACTGGTAGATGAAATAATGCCCGAAGTATTGAAAGAAAACATTCCCGATATATTTGGGGACGAAAACAAGCTGCCCGAAAATATGCTGAAGCTGAAATATTTCTGCCGTGTCATGGAAAAAACAGCCTGCACATCTCTCAAAGCAGGCATCGACCAGCTTAAGAGAGGCAGCTTTATGCCCACAGAATATGAAGTAAGCTTCGGCAGCAAATCGGAGGATATGTTTCCTGCCATAGATCTTGGCAGCAGCATAAAGCTTGAGGGTAAAATAGACAGGGTTGACCTGTATGAAAAGGACAATAATATATATGTCAAAATAACCGATTATAAATCGTCCGTGCAGACCATAGACTTTACAGAAATATACAACGGACTTAAGCTGCAGATGATATTATATCTTAAAGCCTACATTTCCGAAAGGCAAAAAAGGGAAGGGGTCGGAAAAAAGGTAAGCCCATCGGGACTTATGTACTTTACATTCCGTAATCCTATGACTGACGAGGACAAAACAGGTATTGACAAAGCAAAAGAGTTTATTGCAAACAGTTTCAGACCGGTGGGGATAATCTCCAACGACAAGGAAAATATTGCCGCTCTTGAAAACAACGGTGACAAGTCATATTTCAAAAATCTGGAGTGTGTATCCGAGGACAAGCTTAATTCCATTATGGACACCGGAATAAAAACAGCCGAGAAAATAGGGCAGGATATACGAAGCGGAAAAATTCCTGTGCTGCCTTATGAATATAAGGCTCAGCATGGCTGTGATTACTGCCCTTACAGCGGAATATGCAAAATCGATATAGACAAGTCAAGGAAACGGGTTTTGAAAAAAGAGGAGGAACAGCCTGTTTCTGACAGTATAATTAAAGATAAGGCTTCGCAGACTATGTAATGAAGGCTGCCTCCGCCTTTCAAATCATCAAAGATGATTTGAAAGGCGTGGCGTCGGGGGCGAGGGGCGAGCCGCAGAGGGGGAAAGGGAACGGACTTGTCCGTTCCCTTTCCCCCTCTGCGGCTCGCCCCTCGCCCCCGACGCCACGCAGGCTGGTCGGCTAAAGCTTTAAAAATCGCCTGCTGACATTTTGTATGAATTGTTTGTAATTTTACAGTCGGGTTGGCACTAAACGGAAAAGGAAGGGAGTTTTATTTATGGCAGATATTGCGGTAGTTTATTGGTCAGGAAGCGGAAACACAGAGAAGATGGCAAATGCCGTTGCAGCAGGAGCCGGAGCAAGGGTTTTTGATGTATCTTCATTTTCGCCGGAAATGACCGACAGCTTTGACAAAATAGCCTTTGGCTGTCCCGCTATGGGTGACGAGGTTCTGGAAGAGGGGGAATTCGAGCCTTTTTTCAGAGAAACCGAACCAAAGCTCAGAGGCAAAAAAACAGCGCTTTTCGGCTCTTACGGCTGGGGAGATGGAAGATGGATGAGAGAATGGGAGGAAAGGGTAAAATCTGACGGCGCTCTGTTATTTGAAAACGGGCTGATCATCAACTCCATTCCGGACAAATACGGTCTTGAGGAATGCGAAAAATTCGGCAGAGAATTTGCCGGTTTTTAACAGCGACCGAATGGGGATGGTGTTTTGTGGAATTTATGATTATAAGAAACTGCGCCCCCGTTCTGGGAGGAATAAAAACAGGCAGCCTTTTTAACTGCACAATGGAAAACGGGCAGCTCAGAGCCAAAATTGAAGCCTTGAATAAGCTTTTGTCAAAAAAGGGTATCGTCATATATATCCTAAAAACTACCCCAAATTATTCTTTGATATATGTATGCAGGAAAAAAATGCTGGTGCATGATATGGAAAATCCTCGTGTAAAGGTATTTCTGAAGACGTTGGGATATTCCGATTTTGAATTTGACAGGCTTATAGAAACACTGAAAATGCGGCTGAATACCTGTTCTCACTTTCCCCACGAAATAGGTTTGTTTTTGGGCTATCCCTTAGACGATGTAATAGGCTTTATAAAAAACAAAGGCAGTAATTTCAAGCTTTGCGGCTATTGGAAGGTATATGATGATGAAACAAAGGCTTTGAAGCTTTTCAGATGTTACAGCAGATGTACAAAAATATATATCCGTGCTTTCAGATTCGGGAGAAATCTTGAAGAGCTGACCCTTTGAACCTGAAGCGTACCGACTGCGTCGGGGGCGGAGAGAAGAAAACGAGGGGGAGGACAGCGAAGCTGTCCTCCCCCTCGTTTTCTTCTCTCCGCCCCCGACGCTCCGCCTGCCGGAACCATCTTCGATGGTTCGGCAGGCGTGGGCAATCATCAGAATATTATTCTGACCATGCGTGAATTTCCATCATAGGTTATATTTACAGGCAATATGCCAAAAGCATTGCAGACATCCCTTACAGGAATATACATCATTGAATTATAAACATCTGCCGGAGCAGATACCGGTATTTTCATACCGTTCACAATCAATGTATCGCTGCCCTGCTGTATAGCCGTTTCCGTTTCGCCTTTTTTCAGAACAGCGGTTTTGGTAGTGCTGTCATAGGTTATGTCATCGTCCGATATGCCAATTGCATTGGCAAGCGTTCTCAAAGGCAGAAGCGTTCTGTCGTTTATTATTATACACGGCGCTTCTGTTCTGACGGTTTCGCCGTTAAGAGTGTATGAGCTGCCGCCAACGGTGAAGGTAAGCACATTTTCATCAGATGATACAGTGGCATCATCATTTGCTTCCGTCAGGGAGCTTATTTCATTTGAAGCAACGCCGGCTTCAAAATATTGTCTTTCGCTGTAATTTCTGCTTTGCTGCACTCCCTCGTTGGAGGTGTACTGTGCATCTCCGTATGCCGAAACATAAAACTCAGGCACAGCGCCTTTTGCATTATTATTTTTGATTATTTTAAGTCCGGAAATTTTTATGCTTCCTGCTTCGGCTTTTGTTTTTTCTGTAATATGAATTACAAAGCTTTTATTGCCGACAGCTTCTGTTGTAAGTATACCCTTATATTTGCCCTCACCTTCAACAACAGGTGTGCCCACAAAATCAAAACCATTATCGGTAATTGATATTTTAATTTCTGTTTTTCCGGGGCTGAGTGCAAAGCTGGACTTATCCCTTACCACTATGTCTGAAAGCTGAGATATACCGCTTTTATAGATAGGGGTATTTTCATCATAATCAATTGCAAAATATCCTGCTTGATTACTTGCAAAAATGAAGCTTGTTTCTTCCATATAATTTGGCGTATCTTTAATATTCAGATAAATAAGCCCATCTGAAAAATTTCTGGTGTACAAAGGCAAAGATATTTCAACTTTATTATCCTTGGAATAGTCCTTGAAATATTCGCGGGTAAACTTGACTTGAATGTCATTTTTTGAAGCTTCGATTATCTGTATATCATTGTCTATGGATGCCATTTTGCCTACATCCCATTCGGCTCCGTCAAGAACCATATGGAAGGCCAAAAGACCTGTGGACTGACCGCTTAAATTCAGAACAAGCCTTGGCACTTCACCTTCGGGCTTTCCCAATGTCATATTATAATATGCCCCTTCAAGCTCTGTACTGCAGCCTAATCTGGCAGCAAAAACAATGTTCATCTGTAAAAGTACAGTCAATAGAATTATAGTCGCAAAAACAGCCTTTTTCATTTGACAACCTCCTCAAAATATTATTATTTATAATTATACCATAAAAAGCATGTATTTAAAACAAAAAAATTATGAAAAAATGTCCGTTTGTGTAAGGAGTAAATTCTCAAAGTAAATTCCACAGTGGAATTTAAAAGTGGAATTTAATCTGAGAAGAAAAATGTGGTAGAATTTAGTCTGAGAAATTATGAAATGATGAAAGGAGACTCAGACTATGAGGGAAATTCAAAGCAAAAAAAATTACACATGACTTACAGGATTGGGCCTAAATACAGGAATGCCTGAGCAAGGGTATGCCCTTTAAGGCAATAGGTAAGCGTATTGATAAAGATCCTACAACTGTATCCAAAGAAGTAAAGCTTCATGCACAATCACATCGCAGTGGTTATGTAAAAACCGATGATACTTGTCCGAAGCTTCTGAAAGCACCGTATGTCTGCAACGGCTGCGGACTTAAAAGCAAATCATGCTGCAAATATCTCCGTAGGGTATATGTGGCAAAGAAAGCTCAGGAGGAATATGAAAATCTGCTTGTGGAAGCAAGAACAGGTATACCTCTTAACAAAGAGGAGTTTTATGAAACCGAACGCATTGTTTCTGAGGCTGTTCAAAATGGTCAGCACATTTATCAAGCAGTTAAATCCAACGATTTGCCTGTTTCCTGTGCCACGGTTTACAGACATATTAATAAAGGCTATTATACCATAAGCCCTATTGATTTTCCACGCGCGGTAAAGTTTAAACAAAGGAAACCAAAAAATCAGGATTATGTTCCTCTTTGTCTGAAAAGGGGAAGAACATATGAAGATTTTTTGGAATACATAGAAAATAATCCTGATTTGGCTCAGATTGAACTTGATACAGTGATCGGAAGAATAGGCGGTAAGGTCATCATGACAATACATTTTGTCAATGTTGATTTTATGTTTGGTATTATATCAGAAATTTCCGCAAGCGGAAATCGCTCCTAAAGTCGCGCCCGACTTCTTTCGGGTTCCACTTGAAAATAAAACCGCTGCTGAAGCTGCATCGAAAATTTCATTGTTCAAGAAAAAGCTTAATGACAAAGGTTTCCGATTCAAAGATGTTTTCCCCATACTGCTTACCGATAATGGAGGAGAGTTCAGCTGTGTTTCCTCTTTTGAAAATGATGCCGAGGGAAACTTGGAAACTCATATGTTTTTCTGCGACCCCAATGCCCCATATCAAAAGCCGCATATTGAAAAAAATTACCCCTTGTTCAGAAATATTGTTCCTAAAGGCAGTTCTTTTGACGATTTTACACAGGAAACAGTAAATTTAATATTTTCCCATGTTAATGCAGTCAAAAGAAAACAATTTAATGGTAAAAGTGCTTACGATCTGTTTACTTTTTCCTACTCTGAAAAGCTTGCTTCAGCTTTGGGAATTTCTCATATTCCCGCAAAAGAAGTTATTCAGTCACCCTTACTTTTGAAATAATTTATTCTCATAGTAAATTCAGCAATGGTGATTTTTTGCTCCTAAAAATATGTTTGCAACAAAAAATCACCTTATATGGTGGAATTTAATCTGAGAAATTCTTTGCTCAGGCTTGTTTGCCATGCAATTTTTTCTTTTTTTATGTCGATTTTCCTTTGCTTTTCACCTCTTCTCATACTAAGTTCCACTATTTCTTGCAGTAAATTCCGCTTCTTTTCCACTGTGGAATTTACTTTGAGAATTTACCTAAAAGTAAGGCATTTTTCTGAAATATGAAAAAAAGCTGCTCGGCATGGATAGACGACTGTACGGCGCAGCCGTACAGTCGTCTATCCATGCCGAGCAACGGGGGCGGGGGAAAGGGGGAACAGGGGCAGCTTCGCTGCCCCTGT
>CANQXR010000025.1 GCA_947627855.1 uncultured Clostridia bacterium | reverse complement strand
GCAATCAGCCAAAGGGGGCAGCGAAGCTGCCCCCTTTGGCTGATTGCCCCCGCCGGCCGGCCTTTTCATATGACTTCGCCATAAGCGAAGTCATATGAAAAGGTCGGGCAAGCACTATTTGTTGAAAGGAAACTGATGTTTATGGAAAATAACTTAACTCAAGGAAATGTTTTAAAGGTCATATTGAAATTTTCTCTGCCCTTTTTTATATCATACTTTCTGCAAACTCTTTACGGCATGGCAGACCTTTTTATCATCGGCAGGTTCAACGGTGTTGAAAGCACCACAGCCGTATCTGTTGGCAGTCAGGTAATGCATATGCTCACCGTAATGATAGTGGGGCTGGCAATGGGTTCTACTGTGCTCATAGGTCGTGCGGTAGGCGCAGACAGAAAAAAAGATGCTTCGTGTATAATAGGAAACACAATAGCATTGTTTACAGTCCTTTCAGTTGTTCTCACATTTGTTTTGCTTGCTTTTGTAAAACCGATAGTCGCCATAATGCTGACTCCCGATAAAGCCGTTTCCGGGACTGTAAGCTATCTCACGGTCTGCTTTATAGGCATACCCTTTATTACGGCATATAATATAATAAGCTCAGTATTCCGTGGTATGGGGGACTCAAAAAGCCCAATGTATTTTATTGCTGTTGCCTGCGCCGCAAATATCATTCTTGACTATTTTTTCATAGGCGTTCTGCATATGGGTCCGATCGGAGCGGCTCTCGGCACAACCATCTCACAGACGCTAAGCGCAGTCGTGTCGCTTATTGTAATTTCAAAAAAGCAGACAGGAATATCTCTGTCACTGCACGACCTCCGTCCCTCTGCCGATACAATAAAAGAGCTTTTACATATAGGCATACCCGTTGCTCTTCAGGACGGCTTCATTCAGATTTCATTCCTTGTAATAACGGCAATAGCAAATAAAAGAGGGCTTCAGGATGCAGCGGCTGTTGGCGTAGTGGAAAAAATAATTGGCATACTGTTTCTTGTGCCCTCATCTATGCTGTCCGCCGTGTCCGCTATATGCTCCCACAATATAGGCGCACAACGCTATGACAGGGCAAAGCAAACACTCTGTTATTCAATATGCATTGCCGCCGGTTTCGGACTGATATCAGCTGTCTTTATGCAGTTTGAAGCTGAGGAGGCTCTCGGTATTTTCGTAAAGAGCAGTGAAACAGGCGTAATATACGCAGGCTCACAATATCTGCGTGGTTATGTGTGGGACTGCGTACTTGCGGGAATACATTTTTGTTTCAGCGGATATTTCTGCGCCTGCGGAAAATCAGGTTTATCCTTTATTCACAATTTCATAGCAATAATAACGGCAAGAATACCCCTTGCATGGCTTGCCTCAAAAATTTTTACGGACACACTGATGCCCATGGGTTTTGCCACCACAACAGGCTCCGGCGTTTCCGTCGTAATCTGTGTGGCGGCATATGTTTATCTTAACAGAAAGTACAGACAAACTCCCATGGGCTGAAAAAAATTATCCTGTTTTGGGAAGCTTAGCCAGATAAGCTCCTATTTCATCATCAGTAGGAATATAATCGCTCATTTCACCGTTATGGAACTTCTCATAAGCAACCATATCGAAATATCCTGTTCCAGTAAGACCGAATACTATGGTCTTTTCCTCCCCTGCTTCCTTGCACTTAAGGGCTTCATCGATAGCTCCCTTAATAGCATGGCTGCTTTCAGGCGCGGGAAGTATGCCTTCTGAACGCGCAAACAATTCTGCTGCCTCGAATACATCTGTCTGATTATATGAAACAGCCTCCATATATCCATCATGATAAAGCTGTGAAAGTATGGAGCTCATGCCGTGATAGCGCAGACCACCGGCATGGTTTGGCGCAGGAATAAATCCGCTGCCGAGTGTATACATCTTCGCAAGGGGACAAACCATTCCTGTGTCGCAGAAATCATATGCAAATTTTCCTCTTGTAAGGCTGGGACACGAAGCAGGCTCTACTGCAATTATCTTATAATCTCTTTCGCCTCTGAGCTTTTCGCCCATAAAGGGAGATACAAGTCCGCCCAGATTGGAGCCACCGCCTGCGCAGCCTATTATAATGTCAGCCTTCTCACCAACCTTGTCAAGAGCCGCCTTTGTTTCAAGTCCTATAACCGACTGATGGAGCAAAACCTGATTTAAAACGCTGCCGAGCACATATCTGTAACCCTCGTTTGTTACTGCCTTTTCAACTGCTTCGGATATAGCGCAGCCAAGACTTCCCGTTGTTCCGGGGTGTTCTGCAAGTATCTTTCTTCCGACTTCCGTTTCGGTTGAGGGAGATGGCGTTACAGATGCGCCGTAGGTACGCATAACCTCACGGCGGAAAGGCTTCTGCTCATAGGAAACCTTTACCATATAAACCTTGCAGTCCAAATCGAAATATGCACAAGCCATTGCAAGCGCCGTACCCCACTGACCTGCTCCTGTTTCGGTAGTAACACCCTTAAGACCTTGCTTTTTTGCATAATATGCCTGAGCTATTGCCGAATTCAGCTTATGGCTGCCGCTTGTATTGTTTCCCTCAAATTTATAATAGATTTTTGCGGGAGTACCCAGTTGTTTCTCAAGTCTGTAAGCACGCATAAGAGGTGACGGACGATACATTTTATAAAAATCGAGTATTTCATCAGGTATCTTGAAAAAGGGTGTGTCGTTGTCAAGCTCCTGAGCAACAAGCTCCTTACAGAATACGCCCTCAAGCTCTTCCGCTTTCATGGGCTTAAGTGTGCCGGGATTTAAAAGCGGAGCAGGCTTATTCTTCATAGCCGAACGCACATTATACCAGCTTGTGGGTATTTCCTTTTCTTCAAGATAGATTTTGTAGGGAATTTTTGCCATTTTTATATCTCCTTTCTTTTATTAATGACCATATAAGCTTTCCCGCAGTAAGCAAAACAAAAAAGCCCTCGACAAGCATAAAATATACTCATCAAGGGCGAAAATTCATTTCGCGGTGCCACCTTGTTTCAAGCCTTTGAAAGCTCCTCTGCGGGATACCTACATATCCCCGGCTTATTGACGCAAGCCAGACGTCGGCGCATTTAACGCCGCCCTCAGCAGTCCATATTATTCGTACAGCACTACGAAACTCACACCGTCTTTCGCTCGCTTAAAATGCCAAATACGATTTTTTTCTGCCTCACAGGTTTAACTATGTAAATATAATATCACAAAAAAAATTGCCTGTCAAGGGTTTCGCTCGTCTTTTTTAAGACCGCAGTGGCGGTCTGAAAAAAGACGGCGACGTGGGCGAGGCAAGGGGAAAAAAGCAGACGCCCGCGGGGCGTCTGCTTTTTTCCCCTTGCCTCGCCCACGTCGCCCCTGAAGCTGGTCGGCTAAGCTTGGGTATGAAACCTGTTTTCAGATATCAGTATTTATATTTTGGTGAGATAACAACGTGTCTGTAAGGTTCTTCACCCTCGCTGAAGGTTGTCACATAACGGTCGTTCTGAAGAGCGGAATGAATTATACGGCGTTCGTAAGGATTCATAGGCTCCAGAATAACATTGCGTCTGATATGCTTTGCTTTCTTTGCAAGATTTTTTGCAAGATTTTCGAGGGTTTCCTTTCTCTTTTTTCTGTAATCCTTTGTGTCAAGATGTATACTTATATACGGGCTGTTTCCCTTATTGACAATAAGGTTTGTAAGATATTGGAGAGAATCAAGGGTCTGTCCTCTTTTTCCTATAATAACTCCCATATCATCTCCTGTGAGATTAAGATAAAGCTGACGTCCGTTCTCGTCCTGCTTTTCAACCTCAACATCAAGATTCATTGTTCTGAAAACCTCTTTAAGAAATACGGAAGCGTCCTCAACAGCCTTATCGGTATTTATTTCAGCCTTGGTTTCTTCTGCTTTCGGCTCTGCTGACGTTACTTCGCTGACCTCAGTTTCCTTAACGGGAGCGGTCTTTTTCTGAGCAGGTGTCTTTTTCTCGGCATACTGCTTTTTGGGTCTTTCGGTTTGCTCCGCCTTTTCGGCGTTCTTCTTAATGTTTTCAGCCTTCTTCTCCGCCTGCTTAGCCGCAAGCTGAGCCTCCTTCTCCTGCTGTTTCTTTAACCTTTCGGCTTCCTTTTCCTGCTGCTTTCTTAATTTTTCGGCTTCTTTTGCTGCCTTTTCTTCCTTTTCCTTCTTATCCTTTTCTATATCAAAGCCGATTCGCTTTACGAGAACTCTTGCAGGCTTTGAGCCTATTCCGAAAATGCCCTTGCGAGGCTCTTCAATAACCTCATAGTCAATTTCGTCATAGCCTAAACCGAGAATTTCCTTGGCGCTGTCTACTGCCTCGTTGATGGTTTTCCCGGTCATTTCAATATAGTCCATTATTTCCTCTCCTCCTTAGCATTGTCCTTTTTGGCAAGTCTGTCAAAATATACATTGAAAAACTGCTGTTGAATAACCATAAATATATTACCCACTATCCAGTACAATCCCACGCCGGCGGGCAGAGATACTGTGATCCACGCCATCATAAGCGGCATAACTATGTTCATAATCCTCTGCTGCTGAGCAAGCTGCTGATTGTCCACACTGTTTTTGCTTGTCATAAGATAGCTTGAAAACCAAGTTGTAAAGCCCGAAAGTATCGGTATAAGCAGCTTGAGATTTTTGACGTCTGTGAAATTGGTGAAAAGATTTCCTATATCAAAGCCTACTCTTTCCGTCATTCTCACACCAAGAAAAGATTCAATGGCAGTCTGCTGTGCATAAAGCTTGTCAAGCTGTGCCGAAACGGAATCCGGCAAAGCGTCAACTATCGCTTTCCACTGACCCACGTCAATTTTATTGAGAAGCTTACACAAATCCGATGGGTTTGTAAGCACATGGAAATTTGCCTGTAAGCTCGCAGGCACCTTTGAAAGAGTTATATCCTTCAGTACGTTGTCAAAAAAGCTCTGGTCGGCATTGCTTATTATAATATTTGCAATGTTGTTGTACACATCTGATATATGATGTATATATAAGAATGCGTTCTGCATAATATAATAAAGCGCAAAGAAAATAGGGAGCTGTATTATAAGGGGCAGACAGCCGCCAAAGGGATTGTATTTATGCTTGGCGTATATTTTCTGAGTTTCCGCCGCAAGCTTCTTCTGAACCTCCGGATCTTTCGAGGCGGTTGAGTATTTCTGCTGAAGCTTTGTTATCTCCGGCTGTATTTTCCTCATAATATACATAGATTTCTGCTGTTTATATGCAAGAGGTGTCATAAGTATTCTTGCAACAAGCGTAAAGAAAATAATGGTAAGTCCGAGAGAGTTATTCTCGCCGAAAAGGTAATAAATGCCGTCATAGATCCAATTCATAAGCACACCAAGCACATAAGCTATGGCGCCGGTAAGTGTACCGGGATCCTTCTGAACCATACCTCTTAACAGCTGAAACGTAATTTGGGTATACATCTGATTCCTCCTGTAGTAAGCCGCATAAAACGGACCGTAATATTATTATTTTACAACATTTAAATAAAAATTTAAAGTCTTTTTTTATATTTTGGACCAATTTCTTGATATTTTCCGCCTGAAAGCCTGTTTCAACCGAATATTATGTAATATACAAATAAAAGAACAATTGAAAGCAGCACATAAATATCTGTAAATCTGTATTCGGTTTTTAAAAAAGGAGCTGCCCCGTTCCTTCTTTTATTATATCTTATAAACCCTCTCATCATCAGAGCAAGAAGTCCGCCGAATATTACAAGGAATATCACTATGGTGGGTATATACACTATGGCTGATCTGGTCTCCGCCGACTCCTGAGCCGCCTGCATTTCGCCGCTGTATGCTCCCGACAATGAATAGAATGCCATAACCTGAGAGCCGTTTATAATAAAATGCACTATGATAGATGCAATAAGGCTGCCTGTATAATATACAACAAGGGCAAGTATTATTCCGGCAAAGAATGCGTAGGGTATCTGATATGGATTCATATGATAGATGCCGAAATAAAATGCGGAAAGAATGATTGCTTTTTTTGTTCCGAATTTTTTCAGTGTTCCGAAAATGATACCTCTGAACAGAACCTCCTCCATTACCGCAGGTCCAAGAGCCATTATGATAAGTCCTACGGGCAAAGGCGTACTCAGGATTTCCGCCGTGACCTCCGCCGTGGTATCGGGGGCAAAATATGACGTGACTGTCGCTATTACCTCCATTACCGGCATCATCAGAAAAGCTGTCATAACAATATATATAATATTCCATACCGATAGCCCTCTTACCGGCATTATTTCATATATGTCCGCTTTATATCTGTATATAAAAAGCACTATCGGCAAAGCAAGCAGCAGAACGTCCTGCACAATGAGAATGCACACATACATATTCGGCATAGGCAGGTTGGGCATAATGACCCCAAGAGCAATACCGGCGGCAAGAATCAGAATATTTCCTATTGTGCAGACATAAAGAACATACAGAAAAAACATTTTATTTATCTTCTTAGGACTGCTCATACTCTGCACTCTCCTTTTCCCTGTTCTCCCCTTGTTCCAAAGCCCTTCTCTTTTTCTCCAGCCTTGAGTCTATATAGCCGTCAAGAGTTTTTGAAATTACGGCAAAAACAGGCACGCCGAAAAACATTCCCATAACACCGAAAATGCCGCCGCCCACAAGTATGGCAAATATAACGCCGAGGGGCTTTATACCTATTGAGCTGCCCAGTACTTTGGGACCCAATATATATCCGTCAAACTGCTGAAGAGCAAATATGAATATTGCCATCCATATTGCCGAATAAGGCTCCTGCAAAAGACAAAGGGCAACTACGGGCACACCGCCTATAAAAGGTCCGAAATAGGGTATCATATTCGTTATGCCTATTACACAGGCAAAAAGCAAAGCGTAATCCCTGTTTATAAAACAACAGCCGCAAAAGAAAATAAAGGCTATTATAAGGGAATCTATTGCCTTGCCTATGAAAAAGCTTTCAAAGGTTCTGTTTGTTTCGTTCATAAAGCCGCCGAACATATTGTATGTGCCGGGGCTCATAACAAGGTAAGCCGTCTTTTTCACCATGTTTATAAGGTTATCCTTATTGAGTATCATATATACGGATATAACCAGTCCGATTATCATATTGAAAAGCCAGCTTGCAACATTATAGGTGCTTTCTATAAGAGTTGAAACAACATTGCTCAGATTATTCAGCAGAGTATCGGAGGCGGTGGTGATGGTCTGATTTATTCCCTCGTAGAGATTGCCTGCGCTGCTGTTGTTTGTTTCAAATTCTGTAAGCGCCGATGAAAGCCCTCCCCTCAGCTTGGGAAGCAGCGTAAACAGGTAATTTATAATTCCCTGTGCGCTTGAAAGTATCTGAGGGAGAATGCTCACCGTCATAAAATATATGATCGCAAAAAGCAGAAAATAAGTAAGAAGCATGGATACGCCCATTGCCGCTTTTTCTCTGCCATAGAAAAGCTTCAGTCTGGAAAATAAATTATCCTTGAAAAAGCTTATAACGGGATTGAGTATATAAGCTATCACAAGCCCGTATATAAAGGGCTTCATAAGCACTATGACCCATTCCATGCTTTTTTTGAGATCAACGCTTTCAATTGCTCTGTACAGAATTATGGCAATGAGTATAACTATTATAAGTCCCAGATATTTTTTAAGACCTTTTTTTATTCCGTCAATCATTTTATTCCTCCGACACAGGCGTAAACTCCGACCTTTTGCCGTTGCCCTGTGCTATTCTATGCTGTCTGCCATAAATCTTACAATTTTTTCGGAATTTTCCGCTGCGGCTGCCTTGAATGCGGGATAGTCCACATCTCCCGATCCGTCTGCGGAGTCGGAAATAGCCCTTATTATAACAAAGGGTATTCTGTTGAGATAACAGGTGTGGGCTATTGCTCCTCCCTCCATTTCACAGCAGACTGCGCCGAAGCTGTCGGCAATATGGGCTTTCAGCTTATCATCGGCAACAAACCTGTCGCCGCTTGCCACTCTTCCTATTACTCCTCTTATGCCGCACTCCACAAGAGCCGCCCTCGCCGCCTCTATAAGAGCCTTATCGGCTTCAAAAAGAGATGTTTCCATATCGGGTATAACTCCCGGAGCATAGCCCAAGGGGGAAATATCCATATCGTGCTGCATAGCCTCGGAGGATATAACAATGTCCCCTATACTCAGCTGCGGACTGAGAGAGCCGCCAACTCCCGTATTTATAATACAGTCTACGGCGTACAGATCTATCATTACCTGAGTGCATACGGCGGCATTTACCTTGCCTATTCCGCACTTCACCAATACGCAGCTGCAGCCGCCGAGCCTGCCGAGTATAAAATCCATACCCACTATATTTTTTACGGATATAACATTCATATCTTGGCGTATTTTGTCTATCTCAAGATCCATTGCGCCTATAATGCCTATGGTTTTCATAACAAACCTCCGATTATTCCACCGTAACGCTCTTTGCAAGGTTTCTCGGCTTATCTACATCGTTTCCGAGCCCGACTGCCATATAATATGCAAAAAGCTGCTGAGGAATATTTGCAAGAAGAGGCGTAAGTATGGGGTGAGTTCTGGGAATGAATATGTAGTCATCGGCAAACTCCTTTGTTTCGGTGCTGCCTTCCATGGCTATCATAAGCACTCTTGCTCCCCTTGCCTTTACTTCCTTTATGTTGCTTAGTGTTTTTGTAAAAAGCTCCTGCTGTGTAGCAACTCCTATAACAAGAGTGCTGGGTTCTATAAGTGCTATGGGACCGTGCTTAAGCTCTCCCGCCGCATACGGCTCGCTGTGGAGATAAGCTATTTCCTTGAGTTTGAGAGAACCTTCCCTGCATACTATATAATCAAGCCCTCTGCCTATATAGAATACATTTTTGGAGTCTATATATTTTTCCATAAATCGCTTTACTATGGGAGCCTGAGAAAGAATTGCGTTTATGTGAGATGGCAGAAGCTCCATTTCGTGCTTTATTTCTCTGAATTCTTCAAGGCTCATTCTGCCCGACTCCATAGCTATGTGGAGCGTCAGAAGAAACATCGCCGTAACCTGAGCCGAAAATGCCTTTGTGGAGGCTACGGATATTTCGGGACCTGCCATTGTGTAAAGCACATCTCCCGCTTCTCTTGCAATGGTTGAGCCTACCACATTGACTATGGCAAGAACCTTCGCCCCTCTGCGCTTTGCAAGCCTTACCGCCTCAAGGGTGTCGGCTGTTTCGCCGGACTGGGATATTGCAAGAACAAGTGTGTTTTCGTCAATAAGGGGGTCTTTATATCTGAATTCGCTTGCAACATCTGAATTTACAGGTATTCTCACGATTTTCTCTATAAGGAACTTGCCCACAAGTCCCGCATAATATGCCGTTCCACAGGCAACAACATATATTTTGTTTATGCTTTTGAGAACCTCCCTGTCAAGCTTTATGCCGTCAAGATAAACTCCCGTTCCGTCAGCCTTGAAACGATGGTTGAGATTGTCGGAAACCACCTTCGGCTGTTCAAAAATCTCCTTAAGCATAAAATGGTCATAGCCGCTTTTTTCCGCCGCTTCGATAGACCAGTTTACAACATATACCTCTTTTGAGATTTCCTGCCTGTCAAGATTGAAAATCTTTACATCGTCCTTATATATAACAGCGACCTCATCGTCCTCAAGAACATATGTGTTTCTCGTATATTTGAGAATAGCCGTCATATCCGAGGCTATGAAATTCTCGCCCTCTCCGAGTCCCACTATAAGAGGTCCGTTTTTCTTTGCCGCAATCATTCTGTCGGGAAAATCTCTGCATATTATTCCCAGAGCATAGGAGCCGTCTATTTTCTCCAAAGCCCTGAAAACGGCGTCGGTTATGTCGCCGCAGTCATTATAGTAATATTCTATAAGCTGAGCCACCGTTTCGGTATCTGTTTCGGAAACGAATTCATAGCCCTTTGACTGGAGAATTTCCTTTATTTCCATATAATTTTCTATAATGCCGTTATGAACCACCGCCACCTCGCCGGAGCTTGAAAAATGGGGGTGAGCATTTACGTCCGATGGAACGCCGTGAGTTGCCCAACGTGTATGACCTATGCCAAGTCTGCCCTTCACAGGGTGGTCATAGAGCTTGTTTTCAAGATTTTCCACTCTGCCCTTTGCCTTGCACACAACGACCTCTCCGTCCGTTTCGCTGTACACAGCAACACCGGCAGAGTCATATCCTCTGTATTCAAGCTTTTTAAGCCCCTGCAAAAGAACGGGAACGGCATTCCTGTCGCCTACATATCCTACTATTCCGCACATTTACAACACCTCCGAAGGAGCCTGTCAGCCAAGCTCTTCAATTATAATTTGCGCCAGTTTTTCCGCCTCTTCGGTTATAAGCTTCTGGTCCCTGCCTTCTATCATGACCCTGACCAAAGGCTCTGTTCCCGAAGGACGTATAAGAACCCTGCCGTCAGAGGAAAACTTTGCCTCAAGCTCCTCAACGGCTCTCTTTACTCTTTCATTTTCCATATATGTATTCTTTTTGCTGTTGTCTACTCTTGCATTTACGAGAACCTGCGGAAGAACCTCCATTATTCCCGCAAGCTCCGAGAGTCTGCCGCCCTTTTTGCTGTATATCATAAGCAGCGTAACAGCCGTAAGCAGACCGTCGCCGGTGGTATTCCTGTCAAGGAGAATAATATGTCCCGACTGCTCACCGCCGAAATTATAGCCGCTTTTAAGCATTTCCTCAAGAACATACCTGTCGCCCACAGCAGTAACGGCAACATTAAGACCCTGCTCCTTTGCCATAAGCCTGAAGCCGAGATTTGTCATTACAGTAGCGGTAACGGTATCCTTGGCAAGCTTTCCCTTTGCCTTAAGGTCACAGGCTATAATCGCCATTATTCTGTCGCCGTCCACTACATCGCCGTTTTCGTCCACACAAAGACATCTGTCGCCGTCGCCGTCAAAGGCTATGCCTATATCCGCTTTTTCTTCAACAACAGCCCTTCTCAGGTTATCCAGATGTGTAGAGCCGCAGTTGAGGTTTATGTTTGTTCCGTCAGGGTCGGCGCTTAAAAATACAACATCGCCGCCCAGCTTTTCAAAAACAAGCCTTGCAGCCATATAGGTTGCTCCGTTGGCACAGTCAACAACTATCTTAAGCCCTCTGAGGTCGGAGTCGGCGCAGCCTGCAATAAAGTCGGCATAGTCATAAACCGCCTTGCTGCAAACACTTCTCCTGCCCACCTCGACGCCTATGGGACGGGGCAGACTGTCCTCCCCGTTTAACATAATGTCCTCAATTTCGGCCTCTGTTTCATCGCTGAGCTTAAAGCCGTCGCCGTTGAAAAACTTGATGCCGTTGTCCTCCACGGGATTGTGGGACGCCGATATGACAACACCTGCATCAGCCTTGTAAAGCCTTACAAGATAAGCCACTGCCGGCGTAGGAACGACCCCAAGGCTTATGACCTCCGCCCCTACCGAGCAGATTCCAGCCGTAAGAGCCGCTTCAAGCATACCTCCCGAAATTCTCGTATCCATTCCTACAATTATTTTTGCCTTATGATTATTTTTCTTGGCAAGAACATAAGCCCCCGCTCTGCCCAGTCTGTATGCAAGAAAGCAGTCAAGCTCCGTATTAGCAACGCCCCTCACACCGTCTGTGCCAAAAAATACTCCCATTTTCAAATCCTCCAAATCCAAAATCAAACTTTATGATTTTAGTATTATAACACCTATCTGCCTTTATGTAAACACAATTTGCCCGATTTTTTTAAGCTTATCAATATAAACAGTATTATCGTCAGAATACTTACGCCTTCGCACATTCTGTATAAAATGCCCTCAGAATACTCGACCCTGACAAAACCTCCCGTAATATTTCCCGGCAGATCAAACTCAAGCTGATATGCGTCCTTGTCTATGTCCACCTCTTCATCGTTCACATATACTTTGTATCCCCTGTAATTATAATAGGGAAGCTTCACCTTTACGTCCTCATGTCCTTTTTTGAAACTGAAATCCAAATCGGAAAGCCAACGGGAATAATTGTTTATGTCAAGCTCTCCGCCCTCTGTGGTGACCAGATCCCTGTTTTCAACAAAAACGCCTGAGTTGAACGCCCTGTCGTAATACCAGTGAGAACGATCCCTCGGGAAAGCTTGGTTTCTGCTTTCATACATAACATTCATATCCGTACATGCGCTGTCAACTATATTGACCGATGCAAACAGACATATGCCTGTAAGAAGGCACAGAATAATCGTTCTTTTCTCCTCATAGAGTCTGAACAGCGCAACAGAAGAAACGACCGTCAGGAAAAAGCCCGAAAAGCTGTTCATTCTGGAAGCATACTGCATAACGTTAAAAATTTTTGACAAGAGTCTGCTTTTGTCTATAAGCTCCCATGGGAATAATGTCGTTGACATATAACAGCTGAATATGCCGAATATGAGAAACAGATCCGCAAGCCTTTCGATCTCAGGTCTGAATTTTTTCTTTGCTATAAACCTATAATATATGTATATAAGTGAACATATAAGAAGTATTATTCCTATTGAATATGGTCTTTCATCCGCCGACATAGTATTCAGCATCGTTTTGCCATGCATTTTTATAAACGTTTCGAAAAGCTGCCATATGAATATTGCCGTTCCGCTTATGCTTGATGACGAGGCAATAAGTATATTCCGCCCGCTAAGCATTTCGACAACAAAGGGCACCAAAAACCAAAGATTAAGAGCCAGCGTCACAACAATAGCCTTTCCTATGGAAATCCATCTTCCCACAGATTCTCGTCCTATAAGATTTTTCAGGTAAACAAGCACAAAAACAGCCACAAACATAGCCGCCATTTCAGTTGTGAGAACATGGCTCTGGAGCACGCCTGTTGCGCCCAGAACGGATATGAGCCATTTTCTTTCATCACCACATATTATCTCGTAAACGCCGTAAAACAAAAGCGGCAGAAATACAAGGGCAAGAGCCTCGCCCAATGCCTGTCTCTGATAAAGGTCAGCAAAGCGGTAAGGCTGCACAAAATAAAAAATCGCACAAAAAAGCCCCTTCTTTTTCGATTTGAACAGCCCCGTAAAACTGTAATAGCCTATAAATGCAGTTATAAAGTTTATAAACAATATAAAAATCTTATAAAATGTCATGGGAGAAACCCCAAAAACACCCAGAATTGCCGGCAGATATAAAAACAATTCGGGATAATACATTGACGAACCATCTCCGGCGCCATAAAGAAAATAATAATTTATCCGTGGAGGTATGTTTCCTGCTCTCAGGTTATCTCTTATTCCTATCATTCTGTTCATATGATAAGACCAGTCCTGACCCATTATGCCAAGAAGCTTTTCGTAATAGAATGGCACGGTCATTACCACAACAATGGCAGTAAGAAGCAGATAATCCTTTCTGCCCTTTAAAATGCACCAATATATAAAAAGCCCAATTGCCGCCACTGTAATATATATGAAAATCCAATCGGTAAAATCATCATCAACAAGAGATACCTTTGCCGCAGCCTTGTCCGAAAATTCTATTTTGTCATCATCTGTCACAAATATGACGCCTATATCGGTTGATGGGATATCCACCGTAAGAGGCGTATGAAGTGACTCCGCTCCCTCGTCAATACTGCCCTCCGCAAGAACCAGTCCACTCCTGTTATATCCGTCATTTCTGTTGAGGTCGACTATTCTGTAGCCCATATTCTCTTTGGCGGAAAAGTCTGTCACATCAATATTGTAGTCGCCTTTTTCAAGTGAAAATTTCGCCGCAATAATGCCGTTTGTCCCTTTGGGAGATAACTCTGCCTCCTCAAGATTTTCCCTTAAATCAGTCACCTTGTTGGAATAGCTGTGACAAAGCTCATTCAGAAATATGACCAAAAAAGCTATTATAAGAAATATAACTATATGCATTACATTTTTATTTATTCTTTTCATAGTTTCCTCCTAAGATCTTACAGAATGTACATAATGTATATAACAGACAATACATAAAGGGCAATAAGCATAATCAGCCCTTTGCTCTTTAAAACCGTGTTTATAGGGTCGCCGTCAGCGTCCTTGCTGAGAATAAGGTTGTATTTCATTATTATAAGCAAAACTATAGGTACAGTATATACCAACAGCTGTGATTTTTCCAGTGCCCAAAGTGAATAAAAGGCTATTCCCAGTCCCAGCGTCAGATACATATGATTGTCAAGATAGTTAATGTCATATTTGTCAAGTACAGGTCTTGTGGATACGGCTCCGCCATTATTGCCGCTCCCCGCATACTTTGACAGCTCACCTCTTCTTTTTCCCAGTCCCAGATAGAAGGATATACAGAGAGTTGTCAGAAAAAGCCATGACGAAATTTCTATTCCCGACAAAAAACCGCCGTATATGACCCTCAGCGGATAGCCTGCTCCTAAAATGGCGATATCGGCAACAGGCACATTTTTAAGTCCGCAGCTGTATGCAATATTTATAAGTATATATACAATACAGCATATCCACACTCCGATATTGGCTCCAGATAAAATGAGCACAGCCGCAGCCAGAATCAGCAGTGCGCCCCCTATAATACAGGCTTTCTTTTTTGAAACAGCGCCGGAAGCCAGTGGCCGCATTTTCTTTTCTTCATGAAGTCTGTCCTTTTCTATATCACGGATATCGTTAAATATGTATATAAAAGAGCATATGAAGCAAAATCCGACCGCTCCCAAAGCCGTCCTCATAAACAAAATCGGCTCCGTTATTCTTTCGGAAAAAAACAACGGCATAAATATAAGCATATTTTTAATATAGTGGCTGACTCTCATCAGTTTAAGGTATTTTTTCATTCTTTTTTACCGCCTCTGTCTTTCATAATTCATCCTATGTATGGATAGTAATAGTTTACAATATATCATCATATAAAGTCAAGCTATTTATATTAACACACATTTGAAAAAAATTCAAAAAAAATAAAAAAAAATATATTTGTATCTTGAAAAAGTCTTTGGGATATATTATAATAAGAGTACAGAGATGATAACAACCTAAGATGTGCGCTAACCTTTTTATATTGAACCTACAGAGCAAATACGGGATTCTTACATCCTGACGACTATGCCGGGCCTCAAGATAATTCCCTTTGGGCAGGGGAGGGCAGACTCGTCAGTGCGGAAACCCACCTATCAGATGATAGGTTGTCAATATTAGGGAATGGCATCTTGGGTTTTTTTATGCCTTTATATATTTAAACTACCTGTTCGTTCTGTTCGTTTTGTGAAAAATGTTGTTTTGCTATTGCAAATTTTTTGGTTTGATAGTATAATTGAT
Organism: uncultured Clostridia bacterium; assembly: GCA_947627855.1. Lineage (GTDB taxonomy): Bacteria > Bacillota > Clostridia > Lachnospirales > CAG-274 > JAJQCI01. The sequence goes on along the minus strand of CANQXR010000025.1, from coordinate 20,112 downwards.
ATATAAGAAATTTTTACCAATAGGAGGAATCAAAAATGGCATTAGTTACAACAAAAGAAATGTTCGACAAGGCGTTTGCCGGCAAGTATGCTATCGGAGCATTCAACATTAATAACATGGAGATAATCCAGGGCGTAACAAGAGGAGCTGCCGCTCTTAACTCGGCTTGTATACTCCAGTGCTCAAAAAGCGCTCTTAAGTATGCTACCCCCAGATATCTCAAGGGTATGGTAGACGCAGCCGTTGCGGAAACAGGCATTGACATCGCTCTCCATCTTGACCACGGTCCGGATCTTGACACTGTAAAGGAATGCATCGAAGCAGGCTTCACATCTGTTATGTTTGACGGAAGTCACTATGACTATGAAGAAAACGTAGCAAAGACAAAAGAGGTCGTTGAGTATGCCCACGCAAGAGGAGTAGTTGTTGAGGCTGAGCTTGGAAAGCTTGCAGGTGTTGAGGACGATGTAAAGGTAGAGGCAAAGGACGCCATCTACACAGACCCCGACGAAGCTCTCGACTTCGTACAGAAAACAGGCGTTGACTCTCTTGCCATTGCCATAGGCACAAGCCACGGCGCATATAAATTCAAGGGTAAACCCAAGCTTGCTTTTGACAGACTCGAACAGATAACAGCAAACCTTGAAGCAGCAGGCTATCACAACTATCCCATCGTTCTTCACGGCGCATCGTCGGTAGACCCTGCCGTTATCGAAATGTGCAATAAATACGGCGGAAATCTTTCAGGCGCAGCAGGCATACCTGCCGATATGCTCAGAAAGGCAGCTTCCATGGCTGTATGTAAAATCAATATGGACACCGACATACGTCTTGCAATGACGGCTGCCATCAGAAAGTCATTTGTTGAACAGCCCGAAGCATTCGACCCGAGAGGATACTGCGGACTTGCAAGAGATATGATACAGGCTCTTGTAGAAAGCAAAATCAAAGACGTTCTCGGTTCGGCAGATTCAATGAAATAATCAAACCGATAAAAAACAGGTCGGCTCATAAGAGTCCGGCCTGTTTTTTTACTGCTTTGCTTTATATTCGGTTTTTACAAATTTTTCCAGAACGTCAAGGCTTCTCACAACCTTTTCCGTATCTATGCAGTATGCCATTCTGAAATAGCCCTTTACTCCGAAATTGTCGCTTGGCACAAGTATGAGGTCATAGTTCTTCGCCTTATTGCAGAAGGCTATTGCGTCCTCCTCAAGAGCCTTGGGGAATATGTAGAAGGTTCCGCCGGGTCTTACGACTTCAAAGCCCAGCTCCTTGAGCTTGTCATATATAAGGTTCATATTCCTCTCATACACCGATAAATCGCTTGTTTTGTCGATAACCTCGGCAACTGCAAGCTGTATGGACGATGGCGGACAGTTGTGACCTATGCCCCTGCTTATCTGCCCGAAAATCACCGCAAGTATATCTGCGTCCCTGCACTTGGGATTCACCGCAATATAGCCTATTCTCTCTCCGGGAATGCTCAGGCTCTTTGAAAACGAATAGCAGGAAAGGCTGTTGTCATAAAATGCGCTCGGATATGGCGCTTCAGCCCCGTCAAACAATATTTCACGGTAAGGCTCATCGCTTATAAGGAATATATCGTGTCCGTACTTCTTCTGCCTGTCTGAAAGAATATCAGCCATCTTTTTAAGCGTATCGGCGGAATAAACTATGCCCGAAGGATTGTTCGGGCTGTTTATAAGCACAGCCGCCGTTTTCTCGCTGAGCATTTCTTCAAATGCATCAAAATTAATCTGAAAATCAGCCGTATTCGCAGGAGTGACCTTAAGCACAGCTCCTGTTTTGTTTATATATTCATTATATTCGGGAAAATAAGGCGCAAAAGTAATAACCTCGTCCCCCGGCTTCGTAACGCTCCTTACGGCATGGGCGATGGCTCCGGCAGCTCCGGACGTCATAAAAATATGCTCCGTACTGTATTCTATGCCGAATCTCCTCCTCAGACTTTCCGCAACAGTACGCCTTACGCTTGTAATTCCCAATGACGGACTATAACCGTGTATAGCCACAGGATCCTCATTTTCAAGCATTCTTACAAGAGCCTTTGTAAAATCGGGGTGGCAGGGCACACTGGGATTTCCCAGACTGAAGTCAAATACGTTTTCATAGCCTATTTCCATACCCCTTGCCGTAGCGTACTCACTAAGCTCTCTTATAACGGATTTACCCCCAAGCATTGCCTTATAGGTTTCGTTTATCATATAAAATCCCCCTGTCTTAAAGCTCTGTTCCCTTATCCTTGATTATAAGATTAAGAGCGCTTAAAATTGCCCTGAATGATGCCTTTGCCGTATTCGTGGAAACGCCTATGCCATAATATGACTTCTGATTTTCGTCATAAATATGAATATAGGTGATGGCTCTTGACTTGTTGCCGTAGTCAAGGGAGTGCTGACTGTACGTCACTATATCAAAATCTATTCCGAACCTGTTTTTTACGGAATCGCAGAAAGCGTCTATAACGCCGTTTCCCTTGCCCGTAATGTTGGTAAACTCGCCGTTTATAAGAATATCCGACTTTATGACTATATTTTCGCCGCTGCCCGACTGATAATAATATTTAAGGCTGATAGGCGAATTTACGGCGTAGGTTTCAAAGAAGAGGTCGTAAATCTCCTTAAAGGTAAGCTCCCTGTTCTGTCTGTCCGATTCCTTCGTAACAACAAGGCTGAATGCCTGCTGAATGGAGCGTGGAACACTAAGTCCGTAGTTATGCTCAAGAATATATGAAACGCCGCCCTTTCCCGACTGGCTGTTTATTCTTATAATCGGGTCATAGCTTCTGCCCACATCGGCAGGGTCTATATGGAGATAGGGAACCTCCCAGCGGTCGGGGTGTTCCTCAAGGCGTTTCATACCCTTTTTGATAGCGTCCTGATGAGAGCCTGAAAAAGCGGTAAACACAAGATCTCCCACATAGGGGTGACGAGGATCCACCCTCATGCCCGTGGAGTTTTCGTATATCTCTATTGTGGGCATAACGCTTGAAAAGTCAAGCTTGGGGTCGATTCCCTGTGTGAACATATTGAGAGCAACAGTCATTATATCGCAGTTTCCCGTGCGCTCGCCGTTTCCGAAAAGCGTACCCTCAACTCTGTCTGCTCCCGCCATAAGTCCAAGCTCCGTTGCGGCAATGCCCTCGCCTCTGTCATTGTGAGTGTGCAGACTTATTATCACATTTTCTCTGTATCTGAGGTTTCTGTGGCAATATTCTATCTGGTCGGCATATACGTTGGGCGTTGCCATTTCCACCGTTGAGGGAAGATTTATAATAACCTTTCTTTCCGGCGTGGGCTGCCATACGTCAAGAACAGCGTTACATACCTCACAGGCATAATCCGGCTCTGTCCCCGTAAAGCTTTCCGGCGAATATTCAAAAAGAAGCTTTTCCTTTCCATATTCCTCTGCAAGCTCGTCCACAAGCTTAGCCCCGAAAACAGCAAGCTCCTTTATTTCCTCCTTTGATTTGCCGAAAACAACATCTCTCTGAAGAACAGAGGTAGAATTGTAAAGATGAACGATAGCCTTCGGACAGCCCTCTATGGCTTCAAATGTCCTTCTTATAATATGCTCTCTGCTTTGCGTAAGAACCTGTATGGTCACGTCGTCGGGTATAAGGTTTTTCTCTATAAGGGCACGGCAGAAAGCAAATTCCGTATCGCTTGCCGCAGGAAAGCCAACCTCTATTTCCTTGAAGCCAAGCTTTACAAGGTGTTTGAAAAAGTTTATTTTCTGGTCTAAGTTCATAGGATTCACAAGAGCCTGATTTCCGTCACGGAGGTCAACGGAACACCATATGGGGGCTTTTGTAATAACATTGTCGGGCCATGTTCTGTCCTTCAGATTTATAGGCTTATAAGGACGATATCTGTAATAATTCATAATTCATTCTCCCTTTCTTTTTTATTTTCAGACATAAAAAAAGCTTCCGTTCCCTAAAGAAACGAAAGACACACTTACTTCCGCGGTACCATTCTTCTTCATCCTTGAAAAGATGCACTCATTACCGGGTACTTCCATACCCTGCCTGTATATAACGGACGGCCTCCCGTCAGAGCCTACTCATATTTCAGCCCCGCCACTCAAAGGCGAGTTCAGTCGTTCTCCGGCAATATCTTCCACCAACCGATATCTCTCTTAAGCCTTTCTCCGACCTACTATTCCTTTTCTCAGTGTTTTCATATGTCTTATCAGCATTTGTTCTATGATAACATACCAAACGCCCCTTTGTCAATAGCAAAAAAAATAAATTTTCGGACATTGAAAAAATCCCGACAGAACCATTGTTCCATCGGGATAACGCCATTTCCTGCAATGAGAGATTTTCCCCTTGTCCTTACTGCTCTATGCTTTTGGCTATCTTTATAAGCTCGTCCTTGGTAATGCAGCCCTTGGTAAATATTCCCACGGCAACTCCGTCATCTGTTTCAAAATTCAGAGTTCTGCCATCTTCTATAACAGCAGCAGCGCCGTTTATATCCACTTCCTCCATCTCGCCGTCAGATGATGCCGTAAATGCCGTTTCATCGTTTATGAGTCTTTCCATAATCTTTATAACGCCATTTTCACCGGCATATTCCATATTCATATAATAGCCACTTACATTACCCTCCTCGTCAGTATAGGAATAAGCCCTTGAAAAGCTGTATCCTTCGGGAATATATGAGGGAATGCATATGTCAAAGTCACATACCTCCTGCGCCTCGTCAAGTGTGGAATAGCTTTTCTCCGCCGCCTCACTGTCAAGTGATATTTTCGCCTTGTCGCCCAAGGCGTCCGTAAACATTTTTTCAAGCTCCTTTTCGCTTAAATGGCTGCCATTGACATCATACAGATTGTCTATGTCGCCATCGCTTATTTTTTCAAGTACGTTTCCGTTTTTGTCAAAAAGCTTTCCTTTAAGCTCTTCGGGAAGCTCGTGAAGGGTATTGGGGTCCATCTGATAAAAATAGTTGTGCCCCGTTGTAAACGCCTTAAGTATTCCGTCCAGATAACCCTCTGCCGCCGCAACTCCCGTAACCGCAGCCGCCACAGCGGCACACGCCAATACAGCGACATATTTTTTTCTGCTCTTTTTTCTTCCGGTGATTTTTTCAGTCATTTCAGTTACCTCCTTTTCGGTGAGAGCCTCCGTTTCGTAAAGGCTCATATCGATTTTCATTTCATTGAAATAATCATATTCGTTTTTCATTTTTCTCCCCCACCCCTTCCTTTTCTTTCAAACAAACAACGCAGCTTTTTCCGTCCTCGTGACAGACGATTGTATATATATGACGGCGGCTTTCCCTTTGAAGCGGATATTTCATCGATTGTTTCGTTGAGAATATACCGCTTTATGAATATTTCCCTGTCACAGCTGTCAAGCCCGGACAGAAGTGAGTTTATTTCCTCCTCTATTTCCTGCCTGAGAAGTGTCCGGCGCATGGCAATATCTTCGATATTTTCGTCAAGCTCACCCTTGAAGCTTTCTCTGTAATATCTTCGCTTATAATCAATGCAGCGATATTTTGCCAGCGCACCTATCCAATTCTTCAGACTGCTTTTGTCTGCGTCATACCTGCTCATATTGCGCCATATGTTCATAAGAATTTCGTTCATACAGTCGTCCTGCCACATGGGCATATTTTTAAGATGGTATTTCACAACAGACCTTATGAAGCCGCCATAAAGCCGTACGACCTCTTCAAAGGCTCTTTCGCTGCCCGAAACAACGCCCGCCGCAAGCTTTTCGTCCTGCCTTGTCATATATGTCACCTGCCCTTTTGTCATTTGTCTGTGAAGCGCTTCTATTATATATTACGTTCCGTCAAAGCTCTTTCTATCACCTGCATAAAAAAAGACTCCGACAAAAAATAAAATTCGCCGGAGTTTTTATTCAAACCAATCAGGGATTCTGTCCGTATAAGCTTTTTTTAAGCTCGGAAACAGCCCTGAGAGTTTCTTCGGAATATATAACGCTTTGTCTGTCAGTGTTTATGTAGGCTGTCAGACCCACATATTCGGCATTTATGATTTTCAGCGCAAGCTTTAGCTGATGCTCCGCATAATCGGTGCGCTTTGTCGCTCCGCCGCCGGTAAGGAGAAGAGCCGCCCTTTTTTCTCTGCATTTTGCGCCGCTGAGGTAAAACATCTGAAATCTTGAAAGAAAATTCATCATAACGCCTGTCATAGCAGAATAATATATGGGAGAAGCAAAAATAATAATATCCGCATTCACTATTTTGTCGTATATATTATTCATATTGTCATTTATAACACAGCCGCCCCCGTTCCGACACTCACCACAGTCCGCACAGGGCAAAATATTTTCTTTATATACATTTATAACCTCGGCGCCCAGATTCTTATTAAATATGTCTATAAGCTTTCTGCATTCGCCGTTTTCATTAACGGCTCCGTTTATAATCAAAGTATTCAAAAAAACACCCCCACCTGAAAATAATAACATAACGCCGACTTATTTTCAACAGCAAATAGCGATTTACATTTTACACAATATGTGGTAGAATAAATACAATACGCCATGGAGGAAATAATATGAAGCTGCCCGAAGAATATAAGGAAAAAATGATAAGGCTTCTGGGAGATGAAAGCGCAGACTATTTTAAAAGTCTTGATGAGCCAAGGGTATATGGCTTAAGAGCAAACACACTCAAAATAACTCCCGAAGAGCTTGACAGAATAACGGAATTCAGACTAAGCCCCGTAAAATGGTGTAAAGAGGGCTTTTATTTTGACGGCGATGAAAGACCGTCCAAAAGTCCCCTTTATTACGCAGGACTTTATTATATACAAGAGCCGTCTGCAATGTGTGCGGCAGCGCTTCTGCCGATCAGCCCCGGCGACAAGGTTCTTGATTTGTGCGCCGCTCCGGGAGGTAAAAGCACACAAGCCGCCGCAAAGCTTTGCGGCGAGGGACTTCTCATAACAAACGATATCAGCGCAAGCAGGTGTCGTGCTCTTGTCAAGAATATAGAATTAAGCGGCGTTTCCAATGCAATCGTTTCAAATGAAACACCCGAACGGCTAAGAGAAAAATTCCCTCATTTTTTTGACAAAATAATCATAGATGCCCCGTGCTCCGGCGAGGGAATGTTCCGCAAGGACAGAGAGGCAGTGAAAAGCTGGGGAAAGCATAAAACCGAAATGTGCGTGGAGCTTCAGCGCAGCATAATCAAAAATGCCGCCGAAATGCTTGCCGAGGGCGGAATAATGTCATATTCCACCTGCACATTTGCCCCTGAAGAAAATGAAGCCATTATACAGGAATTTCTTGATAACCATACCGATTTTTCCCTTATTGAAGCAGATAAGAGCCTTGGCTTTGAAAGAGGCAGACCCGAATGGACGGCAAACGGCAGCGCAGAGCTTGAAAAGTGCGGCAGACTTTTTCCCCATAAGGCTTCGGGTGAGGGACATTTTATTGCCCTTCTTAAAAAATCCGGAGAACGCCCCGAAAATAAACCCGATAATGTTCCCGCTCCGAATAAAAAGTTTCTTAAAGATTTCTTTGATTTTTGCAGAGAATATCTGAATATAAGCATAGAAGGACATTTTGAAGTCCATGGAACAAGCCTTTTCAGAATTCCCATGGGAACAGACCTTAAAGGCATAAGACTTCAGAGAAGCGGGCTTTACCTCGGAGAGCTTAAGAAAAATCGGTTTGAGCCTGCTCAGGCATTTGCCATGACGCTTAAGCCCGAAAATGTAAAAAATACAGTAAGCTTTCCCATAAAAAGCAGAGATGTAATGCGATATCTTAAAGGAGAAAGCTTTGAGGTTTCCGCAAATGACGGCTGGAACCTTGTATGCGTTGATAAATATCCCCTCGGTTGGGGGAAGGTAATAAAAGGAAGAATGAAAAACAAATATTTGCAGAGCTGGCTTATGCAGTAAAGGAGGAGAAGGTATGTCTATAACAGAACCTTGGCTCGGTTGGGCAGTTGAGCTTCAGGCTCTCGCTCAGAACGGGCTGACATATACAAAAAATATATATGAAAGAGAAAGATATGAAAGAATAAGAGAGATTGCCGCCGAAATGCTTAGCTTCAAAGGCGATATACCTCTTGATAAGGTCAAGGATATATTCTGCAACGAAACAGGCTATCAGACACCAAAGGTATCCACAAGAGCCGTTGTCATTAAAGACAACAAAATACTTCTCGTACAGGAAAACAGCGGACTATGGACAATGCCCGGCGGTTGGTGCGATGTGAACCAGTCCGTAGGCTCCAACACAGTAAAGGAAGTAAGGGAAGAAGCAGGAATGGAGGTTGTCTGTGAAAGAATACTTGCCGTAGAGGACAGGAACAGACACAACAAGCCTATAATGCCCTATGGACATATAAAATTTTATGTCGACTGCAAATATATTTCGGGAGAATTCAGTCCGAATTCGGAAACCGTTGCAGCAGATTTCTTTTCACCTGACGAACTCCCCGTGCTTGATGAACTTAAAACAACTGCCGAACAGGTCAGAATGTGCTTTTCCCAGCATAATGACCCTGTAAGCAAGGTGATTTTCGATTAAAATGCCCGCCCGTGGGGCGCATCAAATTGGCTTTAGCCAATTTGATGCGCCCCACGGGCGACCAACGGGGGAGGGGGAAACAGCCAAGGGGGAGCAGCTGCGCTGCTCCCCCTTGGCTGTTTCCCCCTCCCCCGTTGGTCGGCGTTTTCATATGATATCGCTGCGGCGATATCATATGAAAACGCCGAGCAGCCTTATATCCGCAATTTTCCGACAGCGGAATCCACAAAGGCTTTGAATATAAGAAAGCTGTTCTCATCGGAGCGGAAAGAAAATTCAGGGTGCCACTGTACTGCCCATACGAATTTTTTGTGTGGCATATAGACAGCCTCACACAAGCCGTCAGATGCTTTCGCCATAACACTAAGACAGGGAGCCACCGACTTTACAGCCTGATGATGATAACTGTTTACGGGAAGTACATCTGTTTTCAGAAGCCTGTGTATAGGTGAATCCTTTACAAGCTCAACACTATGTATGGGAATATCATAGGGAGACTTCATATGATGCTCAATCTCCGATGGATTTTCTGACGGAATATCCTGCCAAAGATTTCCGCCAAGGGCGGCATTCAGAAGCTGTATGCCCCTGCATATGCCCAAAATAGGTTTGTCAAGCTTCAATATATTGTCAAGAAGAATAAGCTCCATGTCATCTCTTTTTCGGCACGCCAATGTTTCCGCCTTCGGCTTTTCGCCGTAAATTTCCGGCGATACATCAGGTCCGCCTGTATATAAAAAGCCATCACATTCCTCCGCCGCCTGTCTGAGAAGCCTGCCATCGGAGGTGAGGGGCAGCATTACAGGAAGTCCTCCTGCGGCAATTATCCCCTCCATATATCCCGGCAGCATCCAATAGCTGTCCCTTTCATCATCAACAAGCGGCATAACGCCTATAAGCGGTTTTTTCTCCATATCCTACCTCAATCAATACTCTATTATCATAACACGAACCATACCGGGAGCGGCATATTCTCTTTTTCCGGCTCCAAGTCCTACCTTTTTAACGGCAAAGCTCTTTGGCAGACTGTCGGACGTCATAAGTACAGACGCCGCCGCTGCGCCTGTCGGCGTTACATATTCCCCATATCTGTCCGTTATATGCAGCTTGATGCCGGTCTGGGCAGCTATATTAACAACAGCCGGCACAGGCACAGGTATAACTCCGTGCTGACATCTGACAAAACCCCTGCCCTCATAAAGCTCCGAAACAATTACCTCGTCAATGCCAAGACTGTCGAAGCATACGGCAACTGATGCTATATCCACTATTGAATCAACAGCCCCTACCTCGTGAAAATGCACCTGAGATATGTCTGTTCCGTGTGCCTTCGCTTCTGCCTCGGCAAGAAGATGAAAAATATCCATGGTGATTTTTTCGGCATTTTCCGACATTTTTGTATTGCTGATTATTTCCTCGATATCCGATAAATTTCTGTGACTGTGATGATGTCCGTGACCGTGCTCATGCTCATGTATGTGTTGATGCCCGTGATGATGCTCGTGATCATGTATATGACCATACAAATATTCCATATCATGGTCGTGATTGTCCTCTTGCTGTATAACGTTAAAATCGCAGCAGTCTATGCCGGATTTTTTCACCCTCGTTATCTCGGTTTTAAACCCCTTAACAGGAAGACTTGCTAGCATATCGTCAAGAGCCTTTCTGTCAGCCCCGACATCAATAAGCGCTCCCACAAGCATATCTCCGCTTATACCCGAATAACACTCTATATATAATGCTTTGCTCATTTTCTTACCCCCAATTCATTTATCTGAGATGCAATATAACCTGCACCGTAGCCATTATCTATATTTGTCACAGCAACACCGTTTGAGCAGGAATTTATCATTGTAAGCAGCGCAGAAAGTCCGCCGAAATTTGCCCCATAACCCACAGATGTAGGAACAGCTATAACCGGCTTGTCAACAAGCCCTCCCAGAACGCCCGCCAGAGCGCCCTCCATTCCCGCAACCGCGATAATACAATTAGCCTTGTTTATAACATCAATCCTGCTGAGCAGCCTGTGTATTCCGCATACGCCAACATCGTATACTCTTACTACATTGTTTCCGAAAAATTCAGCCGTTTCGGCAGCCTCCTCCGCCACTCCTATATCTGCTGTGCCCGCTGTACATACCGCTATGCAGCCGATACGCTCCTTTGGTTTTTCTATCTTGATTATTCCCGAAATATTGCTGAATTTTACTTCGGGAAAATGCTCGGCAATAATTTTATATTGCTTTTCACTTGCTCTTGTTCCTAATACTTCTCCCTCATTTCTGTATATTCTTTCAAAAATCCTGAGCAGATGCTCGTCAGCTTTGCCTTGGCAATATATAACCTCGCTTCGTCCGGTGCGTGCTTTTCTTCCTGTGTCTATCTTGGCAAATTCCATTTCATCAAAGGCAGCCTTATCCAACATTTTTTCCGCCTCTTCAAAAGTCAATCTGCCGCATTTGATTTCATTCAGCAATTTTTTTATATCCATAATGACCTCTCTTCAAAACTAACTTATCCGTCAACCTGACATCTGTGACCGCAGTCCCGAAAATCCTTTCTGATAATTATACATCCAAATAAAAATATATACAAGCTGTTTTATAAAATAAGCCATATTTATTAAGGGTAATTGACGCAGTGTGCGTTGCGGGGGCGAGGGGCGAGGCAGGGAACAAAGAGCGAACAAGTTCGCTCTTTGTTCCCTGCCTCGCCCCTCGCCCCCGCAACGCGGCTCCGCCATTCAAACCGTCCCTGACGGTTTGAATGGCGGAGCCGTGTAACTATCGGTTTATTTCAAAAGTTTTGGCGATTTCTTCAAGAAGATTTCTTATTTCAAGGTGCTGCGGACAGCTTATTTCACATTTTCCGCATTTTATACACTCTGAAGCAAGAGATCTGCCGGCAGCATAGCGCCTGTAATACATTCCGGCATTTCCCATATTCCTTGTAAGTATGTATGAATTATATGCGCTGAAATATTCCGGAATAGGTATTCCCAAAGGACAGCCCTCCGTACAGTATCTGCATTTCGTGCAGCCTACCGCAAGACTTTTCTCCATGATCTGTGCTGACTGTTTAATAACATCTCTTTCATCATCTGTAAGGGGATTGAAATTATCCATAAAGCTTATATTGTCCAAAAGCTGATCCACGGCAGACATTCCGCTCAGAACCATAAACACCCCGTCAAGAGAGCCTGCAAATCTCATAGCCCACGAAGCGTTTGAAGCATCGGGATTCATTGCCCTGAAAAGTTTTTCAGCCTCTTCGGGAATATTTATAAGACTTCCCCCTTTATTCGGCTCCATAACGATTACCTTTTTGCCGTGCTTTGTTGCCGTTTCATAGCACTCCCTCGATCTTACCCCCGGACTTTCCCAATCAAGATAATTTATCTGAAGCTGCACAAATTCGACCTCAGGATGCATTGTAAGAACTCTGTCCAGAAGCTCCGGCTCATCATGAAAAGAAAAACCAAAGTGCCTTATCTGTCCGCTGCTGATCTTCTCTTTTATAAAATCAAAGCCGCCGTACTCCTCTGTTTCCCTGAAGCTTTTCTTCCATATATTGTGGAAAAGATAATAGTCAAAATAATCCACTCCCACCCTTCTAAGCTGTTCATTGAATATAACAGGATAATCAGCCGGTCCGGTCACACGCACAGTGGGCATTTTATCGGCAATTAAATAGCTGTTTCTGGGATATCTCTCCACCAACGCCTCTTTGACAGCCGCTTCACTCCTCTCCTTATGATACGGATATGCCGTGTCAAAATAGTTGAAACCGTTTTTCATAAATATATCAACCATTTTTTTAACAATATCAATGTCAATACTTCCCGCGTCCGAATTGTCTGTAAGAGGAAGCCGCATAAATCCAAATCCAAGCTTCTTCATATTGTTTTCCCCCTTTCTCGGTTTTTATTATTATATCACAATTTCACACTCTTTACAACAACATCTGACCGACCTGCGAAGCTGCGGGGGAGCGAGATGCGTGAAGGAGCGAGGGAGCAATGGGGCGGACTTGTCCGCCCCCATTGCTCCCTCGCTCCTTCACGCATCTCGCTCCCCCGCGCCGTGCCGCCCCTTTTAACCGCTTTCAGCGGTTAAAAGGGGCGGTATGGAACATTTTTCTTATATATTCTGAATCAATCTTGCATATTCCTCAACAGAAGCGTCATTCAGACAAGCCTCTATTATTTGTCTGCCCAAGGGCATAAGATCAGGAGTCAGATAACACTTAAGCTCTTCCTTAAAGAAGTCCGTAAGTATTTTTGCTCCTATATCATAGGCTTCATTTCCAACCTCCTGCTGATAATTAACCTGCAAAAGACCCTTCGGAATATGATAACCGTCTATTTTAAGAGAGTTGAAAGCATATCCCAACAATGGGCATCTGCTTTCCGTAAGCTGATCACTTCTGAATTTTGCTCCCCCTCGCCTTGCAAGATATTCCCTTGTACACCATTCGCCGGCAAAGCCTATCTTGTAAGCACCCAAAAATTGGTTGGGAATAAGCACATAACGTGTGGCAGGCGTATCCAGAATCTGCTTAAGCAGAAGATTTGCCTGATCCACCTTCTTGCCTATTGCAAAGGGCCAGTAAGAGCCGACTCCCTCGCTTTTCATTCCGGGAGAGCCGTCAAGTATGGAGGGATTGGCAAATCCCCTTGGGGCTACAAGTCTCCAGAGCCATGCAAGAGCCGGAGGAAGAACATGGAAAAGTCCCACAATGCCGTAATTGGGATTCTCCGCTGTTGTAGGTGGCGTTCTTATTCCAAAGCTTCTTACGTCTACTTCGGCTACATCGCTCAGTATATTTTTCTTTATCTTTCTTGGCATAATTATTCTCGGATTCGGACACGAAACTCCCGGCGAATCCTCTATATGCTCCCATATAAGGCAGGTTGAATTCGGTACAGCCTGCATATTCAGGAATATTAGCGGTTCCTTCGGGTGTATGGTCGCCGCCTCGGTTTCAGACTCCATGCCATAATGATCAATATGGTTCACCCTTAAAAACCAGCCGTTTTCAGCGTCAACAATAGCCAGCTTTTTGGAATTTGTCTGTATTTTCGGGTGAGCAAGAGCCATATCGTCGGTAATGGGATAAAGCTCGCAGGAGTCCGATATTGTTATATAAATGCCGTCCCCTGTTATTATATTTGTTCCAAGAAGTATTTTGCCGTCAACACCCCGGCGTATAGGCTCTGTCATTTCAGACTTTCCGCCGCCGGAAGCCGCCTCGTGCATAATCGTAAGTGTAAGCTCATACGGTGTAACGACCGTTACAGTCGAAGCGTGGAGCGTTACCCACCCCTCCTGCTCTCCTATATTGAGAAGCACGGAATATACGCCTTTTTTTGCCGATGGACCGGGATAAAGATTGTATGAAAAAATCTCATGCATATCATAAAGTCTGTTATGCACTACCACCTGTTTTCCGTCATAGTGGGTATGGCGGAAAGGCGGCGCAACATATATAATTGCCTTGGGCTTGAAGAAATTGGGGATTTCGTCCTTTGGTACAAAGCATTGGAGATCGGCAAGCATAGCGGCAAAAAACGCAGCGTTCGCCGGCACTATCGCCAGTGAAGGATATCCGAGTCCCATATCCTTGTTTCCCGAATAAAATGGCAGAACTATAATATCCTTCTGCTGTTTCAGCCATTCAAATGTGGCTGTTCTCGTATCGTCAAAGCTCTTGCCGAACCTTTCAAAGTGCGTTGGCTTGTCTGTGGGAAGATCATCGGCAATAATCATGCTGTTGGGATCTCTCCTTCTCATAGCAACATCAGGGAAGTTTACCACAATGCCGTTTTTGCACTTTGTTACCGTAGCCTCGCATATCGTTTCGCCGTTTACGTCAAAGTTGCATTCAAACGTATCGTTTCCCTTTCCTCCGAGGGCAAGCTCAAAAAGCTGCTCCTTGCTTTCGGGAACTATTATATTTGAATTTCCCGACTTTAAAATATCCGCAAGTGCCTGCGGAAGAAGCATCTTGCGCAGATAATCTCTGTCCTCACTCATAATTATTCCTCCTTATATATAAAAAAGTATAATTCAAATCCAAAATTATTTTAATTTTATCAAATTTATTTCCAAAAAACAATAGATTTTCATTATGACAAAAATAATCAGTGGTTTTTACAAAGTTTAATGCCAATCAGATATTTTTATAGGCAAATTAAACAAAATAACAGCTTATATCAAAAATATCCCCTTGTCGATTATATATAACCGACATAAGGGGATATTTTTATTATGCCGTAAGCTCGGCCGCCTTATTCAGCATTCTGCTTACATAGGATTTGCTTACCATAAGTCCCGTAGGCTCACCGTTCTTTGCCACCGTATAATAGTTTGCATCGTAATTGTAATAAGCGTCCTCACACTCCGAACCGTCAAGAAGCTTATACGTTATTACAAGTTCGGCGTCGCCATCGGGCTTGACGGTTTCGTCTATTCTCTCAAAGGTTATTCCCGCAAGAAGCTGATAAAAATCCGAAAGCTCGGTTCTGCTGTATTCATGCCCGTTAAGATAAGCTGTACGATTGTCTATATTTTCCTCGTTTATGCTGTCCTCACCGAAAACAAGTGTATACTCCTTACCGTCTGCACATTTTATATCCGCTTCATTTATGTCCCGTCTGTATCTGAGGTCCACAAATCTTTCTATAAATTCATATATATTATAGTTTACCACAGGCTCAAAGGCAGGATTCTGCATAGTGTAAACCATGCTGCTTTCCGGAATTCTGCAATAGCTGTGATTTTCATCGGCTGCACCTCCTATTTCAAAGGAAAGAGTGTTCTGTGTATCTCCGAATGAGATCTTATATCTTGGGTTCTCAAGCCCATACACCGACAGATCCTTTGGCGCAGTATCGACTATATTCACAAGCCTTATATTTGACTTGCCCGAAAATATGGTGGTTTCGAGATTATACGGATAAACCGAAAGTCCCGATACAGGCTCTTCCATAACAAGTGTCGTAAGTGTGTTTTTATCCGTCCCCAAAGAATCAGAAGTCTGCGGCGAATCGGGATAGGTTATAACAAGGTTTTCATTCTTTGTGTTGTCAGTTACGGAAACATAGCATATTTCACTGTAATTGATTTCCTGTAAGGATTTGTCCAGAAGGTCGTTAAGTCCATAAAAATACTTCTTCGCAAAGGTATCATTTATAACATAAACGCTGTCGGACTCCGAGGTATTTGCATAATATCCATATCCATCGGCTGTTTTGTTTCCCACAGAAAATGTCAGACTGCTGTCATTGCTGTATCTGATGTCGAATGAAACAACAGGCTTGTCAAGTCCATAAACAGAAAGCTCGTCATGCTCCTTAAGCTCCTGTGACGGATAAAGCTCATAAAATCCGCCTATATATTCATTCATACTGCTTCCTATGGCATAATCCTCATATCCGTCTATATAATAGCTGTCCCCGTCAAGATATATTTTTATAACACTGTCGCCCAGATCATAAGCTTCATTGGCGCTTATTACAGGAGAAGCCATATTTCTGTTTGCCGTCACCTCCGCCACGGAAATATCTTCCGGAACGGAAATTACAGCGCCGCTTTTTTCATCTGCCTTTGTATCCGAAGGAGCCTCATTGCTGTTCCTGCTTACAAAAACATACAACACACCCAAAACTATAAGCAGACAAACCAACCCTATAAGCATGGGCAGCTTTTTCTTCATTTATTTATTCCTCCTTGAAAACCAGACTGCAAATCCCACACCGATTATAAACAGCGGAAGGAATATTACGCATATATATTTTATTCTTTCAGACTGTGCATAGTCCGTATAGAAGGTTTCATTGGCAAGAGATTTGGGAGATATGTTTATTTTCTCCATATCATTTTTATCGTTAAGCCAATTTATACAGCCCATTACAAAGTCGGAATTGCCATAGCCTACCAACATATCAGCCTGAGCATAAAGCATATAGTAATAGCCTGAGCATACTACAAGCTTGGTGGTATGCTGAACGTCCGTATATGTGCTGTCCGTAACAGCAACCGCCGTATTGAACGGACCGGGAATATCCGAATCGGTTTTCGCCACGGACATATCATCTCCCGTTCTGCCGAAGGAGGACGAGGACGTTGTGAGGAGAGGTTCTACCTTTGTTGAAACTCTCTTTTCGGGTATCTCAGTTATACCATAGGCATTTGTAAGAAGCACAGCCGTATCTCCCATATCGGCAGTAGCATCATGGACAGCTACGTCCGGCATAATAGCCGTGGGATAGTTCTGATATTGATAGTCCGAATCCCCCTCAAATATAATGGGATTATCAAGACTTACTCCGTAATTTGCCAGAATACCCGATATATTTTCAAATGTATTGAACTGATAATCGATGAGGAAAATGGCTCTTCCGTCATTTGCCAGATAGTCTGTTATTTTCTTTGCTTCGTCTGCGGTATAGTCCCTTTCGGGGGTAGTGGCTAAAATAAGCGCACAGTCTGAGGGTATATCCTCATCAAGAAGATTTATATCCTTTATCTCATAATTGGAGGTGGAGAGATTTGAAGCAAGCTCACTGCCGAGATCTGAAAGGCTCATTTCGTTATGCCCTGTTATATTGCATATCAAAGGTAGCTTATCGATTGATACATATTGTATCGCCCCTGTTATCTGAGCTTCGGCAGCTATGCTTTGGGTAGCCTCTCCCGTCATATAGTCTGTGCCCTGAGTATAAAGATCACTGCTTGAAATAACCTTATATCTGTCCCCGGATTCCACTATAAGACTGCCTGTGGAAATATTGCTTCCGTCGGCAGTATATTTCTCAACAAACTGCGGATAAAGCACAGGATCCTTTGTCTGTACATTTATTTTTGAACAGGCGTTCTTATACTGATCCAGAATACGGAGCACAACGCTGTCCTCCTGTCCCGTCTGATACATAGCATATATATTGACATCATTTTCCACGCTGTCCAATACGTTTTTTGTATCGTCCGTAACGGCAAAAAGGGAATTTGGCGTAAGATCCTTTTTAAAGTTAATACTGCCTGCTATAAGATTTACAACAACAGCTATGGCAATAACCACAAGAGCCGTAAATGTTGAGTATGTGCCATATCTGAGCTTTTTGTCACTGAATATATTTTTCATTCCTGTCCCTCCTTATGACCATCTGCGTTTTTCAATCACATTTACCGTAAGGTATATAAACACAAAAGTAAATGATATATAATATACGGCATCGGCAAGTGAGAAAACGCCTGCGTAAAAGTTTTCAAATCTTGTTATCATTGAAAACCAGCCGAAAAATTTGGAAATGAAACCGTCATAAACAGAGGGTCTTATGAAATATACGGCAGGAATGCACACAGCACCTATTATTATAAGAGCCGCCGATGCTATAAGCCTTTTTGTTGAGCTGTAAAGTATCACCGCCACAATTATAAGCAGTATGAATGCAAAAATAATTGACGAAACAGGCGTTATAGGCATCTGCGCCGTAAAGGTATCTATCATGAACAGAACAAAAAGAGCCGCAAATGTAGCAACCGCAGCAACAATCTGATTATCCGTGAGAACAGATATAAAAATGCCTACGGCAATAAGAGCGCACCCCAGAAGCACATAGCCAAACATGGCATTAAGTGTTTCGGCAACGGCAATTTCTCCCAGTCTGCTGAGGATAAAAGGAAAAATGCCCGTTATGCAAACGCCGAATATAAACAAAGTAACAGCGGCAAAGAATTTGCCAAGGACTATGCCCCATATGCTCACAGGTGAAGTAAAAAGAAGCTGGTCAGTCTTTTGCTTCGCCTCCTCCGCAAAAAGACGCATTGTCAACACCGGAATGAGTATCCAGAAAAGCAAAAGAGAACCTGCAAGAGTGGAGGCATAGTTCAGACTGCCGACACTCATATTGTTTATCATAAAATAAATTCCCGTAATGGCAACAAAAAAGCCAAGGAAAATATACCCCGTAAGGGTGTTGAAATATGTTTTTATTTCTTTTTTATAAATTGCCGTCATCTTCCCCGTCCTCCTTTGCCTTATCATTCATATCGGCGCTGTCATCATCAGCAACACTGTCTTCGCCGTCAGCAATATCTTCACCTTCGGCACTGTCATCGCTGTCAGCAGCATCTTCACCTTCGGTACTGTCCTCACTGTCAGCAGCATCTTCACCTTCGGCACTGTCCTCGCCGGCGGATATATCCTCATTATTCTCCGAAGCTTTCTCCTCCGCCTTAATCGCCGCTTCGGCAGCTATTTCTTCTTCCTCAAGGCTGCCGTTTATTACATTCATAAATATTTCTTCAAGGCTCATATCCACAGGCTTGATAACAAGCAGAGCAATGCCCTTGCTGCTGAACAGATCAAACAGGCTTTCCCTTATGTCACAGCCCTCATCGCCCACACATTCGGCAGATGAAATATCTCCCTTTTCATCAGCCGTAAAGCTTTTAACATCGGGAAGAGAAGTGAGAAGCTCTTCAAGGCTCTCCTTGTCCGTTTTTGCTTCGATATAAACCCTGTTGCCCACTATGCCGTCCGAAAGCCTTTCAGCGGGACTGTCGGCAACGATTCTGCCCTTGTTTATTATAATTATTCTGTCGCATACCGCATTTACCTCCTGGAGAATATGAGAGCTTAATATTACGGTGTGCTTTTCTCCCAGATTTCTTATGACCTCTCTCATTTCCAGAACCTGCCCCGGATCAAGCCCCACGGTAGGCTCGTCAAGTATGAGAAGCCCCGGATAACCGACTATTGCCTGAGCAAGTCCGACTCTTTGCCTGTAACCCTTTGAAAGATTCTTTATTATTCTTTTGCGCACCTCGGAAAGCCTTACAGTACGGAGTATATCCCCTATCATTTCCTGCCTTTCCGATTTTTTTACGCCCTTTAAGTCGCATACAAATTCAAGATATTCGGTAACAGTCATATCTGAATAAACCGGAGGATTTTCGGGCAGATAGCCTATCTGTTTTTTTGCCTTTTCAGGCTCCTCAAGAATATCATAGCCGTCTATTGTGACAGTACCCTCGGTAGCTGAAATAAAACCGGTCATTATATTCATACTTGTAGACTTGCCTGCTCCGTTTGGTCCGAGAAAGCCGACTATCTCACCCTTGTTTACGGTGAAGCTTATATTGTCGACAGCAGTTATTTTCCCGAATTTTTTGGTCAGATTTTTAACTTCTATCAATATTTTTCCCTCCCATATTTTACATCTTATTAAATTATACCATTCCTTTGCCTTTTTTCAAGAGAAATTATATTAAATTTTTATAACGGTGATGTTCCGTGACGGACTGACCCGACTGCCGCCTCCGGCGGCAGTCGGGTCAGTCCGCCACGGGTCGGGGGCGAAAACGGGACTGCTGCGCAGTCCCGTTTTCGCCCCCGAGCAGCCTTGTCAATTTAAAATAGCCACTTGTATTTTGACATTCCGTGTATTATAATAAGCCTTGTTATTAATTGAAAAGTCCGGTGGTGAAATGTCAAGAGGAAAATGAGCAAGGAAACGAATAATTTACAGCAAAAATAAAAAAACAAAA
>CANQXR010000024.1 GCA_947627855.1 uncultured Clostridia bacterium | reverse complement strand
GGCAGTTCATAGAATCTGCTGTAACTATATCTCCTTTTACGTCAATTAAATAAAGCAGTTCAGGCATGCTACAAATGCACTGACAACATGATACGCTTTATGCTTATCATTCCCACTTTTACAGATTGTTTTCCCATCTATTGCCACAGTTCCACGTTTTGTGCGTTCTGCTGATACCCAATCAATCAGGCATGACGAAAGTTCAGATGGGTTGTCTGAATGTATCACTGTCCGGTATGCCATCAGAAAGTTCAGGAAATTTCGTCTGATATCCCTGACGACTTTTGCCAAACACCTCCATATCCGGTTCTCCTTGGCTCACTGATTTTTTTGATTCCTTCTTTTAATTCTTCAATATTCATATTTTTGTTTTTCACCTTTTTTCAAAAAAGTAAATGCTGTTTAAGTGGTGTGATTTATGTAAAACTTGACTTTTGTATAAAAACAAAGTATAATTTGAGTTGATATATTATATGAGGTAAGGCATATGTTTGAATTATTTTATCCACGGGAATATCTCGATTCGGTTTTTTTGCTTACTCCGCAAAAGCTTAAAGGGCTTGGGGTAAGGACGGTTATATTTGATATAGACAATACGCTTGTTCCTTTTTATATAAGAAAAGCAACGGAGCAGGTAAAGGCGTATTTTGATGCTCTCAGAAAAGAGGGTTTATGCGTCTGCATTCTGTCTAACAGCAGGAAGGAAAGAACGGCGGATTTTATTGAAGGGCTGGATATTCCTTATGTTTACAGAGCGGGCAAGCCTTTCAGAAGAGGGCTTGACAGGCTGATTGAGAAAGTAGGAGCCAAGCCATCGGAATGTCTTATTGTAGGGGATCAGATTTTTACAGATGTTCTGGTGGGAAACCTGAACGGCATTTACAGTGTGCTTGTTAAAAAGGCGGACAAAAAGGACGAGCTTGTTACGGCGGTGAAGCGTCCCCTTGAAAAAATCGTTCTTTTCTTTTACATGAGGAGATTGAAAAATGGCAAAAAATAGCATTACAGGCGGTGGAAGGGTTTACGGTGTTATGGGCGACCCTATCCGGCACAGCTTCTCACCTACGATACATAACAAAATATACGAATATATGAATGAGGACGCCGTGTATGTTCCTTTTCACGTTTTGCCCGACGGACTTGAAAGAGCTGTTAAGGGCGCCTACGCTTTGGGCATAAGGGGCATAAATGTTACTCTTCCTCACAAAATAAATGTTATGAAATTTCTGTGCGGCTGCGACAGTGCTGCGGCGGAAATAGGGGCGGTCAATACCCTTGAATATACTGATGATGGATATAAGGGATATAACACAGATGTAATCGGCGTTGAGCATACATTTTCATTGAGGAATATAGAGCTGAAAGGTCGAAGCTGCCTGCTTATAGGGGCAGGAGGGGCTGCCGATGCAGTTTGCTATGCCTTGCTGAGAAACGGTGCATCGAAGGTCTATATAGCAAACAGAACGGTTTCAAAGGCTTATGCTATAAAGGAAAGGCTTGAAAGCGGTTTTGACACGGAAATAGTGCCTATAGCCCTTGGGAATGCCGATGATGTAAGAGGAGTAGATATGGTTCTTAACGGAACAACCCTCGGCTTTGGCGAAAATAAGCATATGCTGCCTGTTTCGATTGATCTTTTCAGAAAAAACGAAATTGAGATTTGCTTTGACGTCATATATACCCCATGGCGTACAGAATTTTTGAAGCTGGGAGCGGACTGCGGAGCAAAATGCATAAACGGCTTTGATATGCTGATTTATCAGGGAACGGCAGCGGCAGAAATCTGGTTTGAAAAAAAATTCGATAAGGATTTTTTATATAAAATAAGAAACGAACTCAAAGAAATTTTTATTAACAAGGAAGGAAAAAATTAAATGAGCAGAATTTACACAGAAAAAAACATTGTACTTATAGGCTTTATGGGTTGCGGAAAAACAACCCTTGGACGTAAAATTGCTATGACTCTTAAAAGAAAATTTATAGATATGGATCTCCAGATTCAGGATTTTTACCATATGTCCATAAATGATATTTTCAGAGAATACAGCGAAGCATTTTTCAGGGAACAGGAAACGACTCTTTGTCAGAATCTGGGAAAAGCATATAAAAAGGTAATCGCCACAGGAGGCGGTGTAGTAAAGAAGCCCGAAAATATCGAAAGCCTGAAGAAGAACGGCATAATTGTTTATCTTAAAAGCACACCTGAAAGCATTTATGAAAATACCAAATATGACAAAAACAGACCATTGCTCAATGTTGATGACAAGCTCGGAGAAATAAAAAGACTTATGGAAGAAAGAGAGCCTATGTATGAGGAAAGCGCTGACCTTGTTGTGGACGTTTCCGAGAGAAATATCGACAGGTGCGTTCAGAATGTTATAGACTCTGTTGCGGAATATCTGAATGAGGACGGCGAGGGCAATCCGGGCGGACTTAAAAAGGTAAGGGTCATAAACGGTCCGAACATTAATTTTACGGGAATAAGAGAAAGAGGCATCTACGGCAACCTCAATTACAGGCAGATAATGGACAGGGTAAGAGATAAGGCTGTCGAGCTTGGCTTTGAAATCGAAATATTCCAGTCAAATCACGAGGGACATATCATAGACTACATTCAGAAATGCTATTTTGAAAAGGTTGACGGCGTTGTTATCAATCCGGGAGCGTTTACCCATTACAGCTACGCCATAAGGGACGCCATAGCTTCTGTGCCCGAAATACCGTTTATAGAAGTACACCTCAGCAATATCCACAAACGTGAGGAATTCAGACATACCTCTGTCACAGCACCCGTATGCATCGGTCAGCTTTGCGGCTTCGGTCCCTTCGGCTATGAGCTCGGTCTTATTACGCTGAGAAATATATTGAAACAAACCGAAGAATAAAACCTGCCGGCATACCGACAGCCATTGACTGAAAACGACCAAAAAAATCAATTATATTGTCATATGGAAATATAAAATAATAAATGCGGCATTTTCTGTTTATTTGAGAAAAGCCGCATTTTTAATGTGTACTATGTACAGGCTATATCAGAAGCTATATTCTGACTGAAATTATTTTCTTTTTTTGCGTTCGGACACAATTTGACTTTTCCAATTTCTGTCGATAGGTGCCTTGCAGCTTCTTACCTGTGAAATCGCATTGCTCATCACCTTGTAGTTCAGCCTTGTGCCTTCGCCGTCATTGGTATAGTCAACGGTAAAATCACGGTCAATGCCGATTTTCCCGCCCATTGCGGCGGAGTCTATGTTTGCGCCGAGAAACAGAAATTCCCAGCCATATTTTGTTTTCTGACGTTCAATCATACGTCGTACATTGTCATAGGTATACTTATGGCTTGCGTTTTCCATGCCGTCTGTTGTGATTATAAACAGCGTCTTTTCCGGCACGTCCTCACTTCTGGCGTATTTGTGAATAATGCCTATGTGGTGGATTGCTTCTCCTATGGCGTCAAGCATAGCTGTCATTCCGCCTGTGAAATACTCACGGTTGGTGATATCCTTTACTTTGTCAATTGGGACTCTGTCGTGGATCACGCTGACATCGTTGGCGAACAATACAGTGGATATAAGCGCTTCACCCTCTGCCTTTCTTTGATCGGCAAGCATGGAGTTATAGCCTCCGATGGTGTCATTCTCAAGCCCATACATGGATCCGCTGCGGTCGAGAATAAATACTATTTCTGTTAGATTCTTTTTCATTTTAAACTGCCTCCTTTTCATCTGATGATTTAATAATACACCATCTGAATGGGAGTCGGGTCGCCTGTCATGCGACATTTTTATGCGCCGATCAGCGGAAGATCGAAGGAAAACAACACCTCATTTATTTCAAAAATATTGTAATTTCCGTGTGTTATAAAGTATTCTATTACTATGTCAAATTTGCTGCTGCGTGTGAGGGCATAACCTGCTCTGCCGATCAGATCCTTTGCGCCGTCCATATCTAATCTTAGGGCAATGGCAAAGGCGACTGCTGTGGTCTTACTGGGCTTATATTCACGATTGCTGCGTATCTTGGAAAACAATTTCCTGTCTACATTTGCCCGTTTATAAACTTCAACATCAGTCATGCCGCTGTCAGTGATAAGCTTTAAAAGGTATACGGAAAAGGACATATCCATTTCCCTGAACATATCGTCAATATTTTTTATTTCCTCGAAGAGGTCTTTTTTATACTGAGCTGAACTTCTTTTGGGCGTATTGGATTTTTTTGCTGTGTATCTTTTTATATTGCTCTGCTCTATATCCATAGATGCGCCGACATCGCAGACAATGCGCCTATTATGATCCGGCTTTACAAAATTTCTGTCTATGTATTCCTCAACTTCCGAGTACAGCTCTGAGCTTATTTCAAAGGACTGTTTATCGTAGACAACGAGATATACTCTCATTTCGTTATTTTCAAGAAAATCGGAAATTGCCTTTGTTGCCGTTTTCAGAGCCTCTGCCTTGGGATAGCTGTAAATTCCCGATGATATAAGGGGAAAAGCGATTGAGCTTATATTCTTGCTCTTGGCAAGCTCCAGACTTGATTTATAGCAGGAATACAACAAAGCTTCCTCGTTATGGTTTCCGTCCCTGTAAACGGGTCCCGGAGTATGGATTATATATTTTGCTTTGAGATTGTAGCCTTTGGTTATAACTGCACTGCCGACATCACAGTGTCCGATTTTGCGGCACGCAGCTTCAAGCTTTTTATATCCTGCCGCCGCAAATATAGCGCCGCATACTCCTCCGCCGGGAAGAAGTGAGGTGTTTGCAGCGTTTACAATGGCTTCTGCATCTGTTTTTGTTATATCGTTTCTTATAATTCTGAATGGCATAGGCAGCATCTCCTGAATGTTTTTTATGGTCTGTGGGGGTTTAGTGGAGAAGGGCTTTGAGTATTTCGGCGCTTCGGGTGGGCAATGCGGAGTTTATGTAGCAGCCTGTGGAGAATTCAAAGCCTGCCATATTGCCAAGTCGGGGAATAAGCTGTGTGAAAAATGCAAATCCGGCGGCAGGGCGCATTGCTTTGGGTGCGCTGAAAAAGCAGATGTTATAGCAAAGTCCCTTGTCGAGTTTTCTGTACATATTAAGCTGTCTGTGGAGAATATCCCCCAACTCCTCCAGCTCGCTGTTTTCAAGCTCTGTCAGGGAAGGTCTGCCTGTCTTTGAGATGATGTGCGTTTCATATGTAAACAGTCCATCATCGGGCACGGCAAGTCTGAAAAAGTTATTTTCATAAAGGTCTATATATTTCTCGCGGGAACAGAACAGGCTTGCTCCGTTTTCATTTTCAAATTTTTCCGCCGCATCAAGCATATATTCTATTTTCGGCGGAACAATGGTCTGCGCCCCTATCTGCCAATGGGAATGATAAAGGCTTGCTCCTGCGCTCAGTCCGCTGTTTTTGAATATCTGTATATATTTTATGCCGCTTTGCTTTTCAAGCTCAAGACTTCTTGTTTTCAGCGCCTTTAAAAGCTGATACATATGCTCTGGCGAATAGTCGCATATATTCTCATAATGGTTTTTTGTATCTATCACAACCTCGTGACAGCCCGAACCGTCCTTTTCCGACAAAAAGGGGTACAGATTGGGCACGATCCTTATTATGCCGTCGTCATACACCGGATCCGGCGTCATATGGCTGTTTTCGGGGCAAAAGGGACAGCCTTCCCTGTTGTCCTTATAGCTTTCCGCCTCTGTGCGGCTATGGGGACGATTAAGTCTTTCTTCGGCATAGTAAACAATATTTCCTGTCAGATAATTCTTTTTTATCATACACTAACATCTCCTTGGGGTACATACTCCCTCTGTGCGGAAATTACTCCTCAAAACTCCATCTTTCCACGCCTGCAAAGCAGTTGTTTACATATGGTATGGTAACTCCCGAAATATCCGATGCGGTGAGCAGAGCGCCGTTTCTGAAGCCTATGCCTATTATGGGAAGCTGGAGGGAAATATACCTTTCCACGTCCTTAAGCGCTGCTTTCTGCGCCTCCTGACCTATTGCTCCGATTTCGGCGTCCAGAAGAGTGTCCATTGTTTTGTCGCTGAAATTCACATAATTTGTGCCCGAATAGACAGAGGACGAAAGCAGGAATTCCCTCAGATCAAAGCCGCATCTGAAGTCGGTTCCGCCTATAAACACATCAAAATCATCGGCGTTTATAAGCTCCGAATATTCCTCGAAGGGCTTTTTTATCACAGTTACCTTCATTCCGAGCCTGTTGAG
The DNA here is from genome assembly GCA_947627855.1 of uncultured Clostridia bacterium. GTDB lineage: Bacteria > Bacillota > Clostridia > Lachnospirales > CAG-274 > JAJQCI01. Next base: position 32,011 of record CANQXR010000024.1, on the reverse strand, counting down.
ATCCTCCGCTATAATTTCCGCTGTTTCCGTTCTTTCCGCATTTTCTTCATTCACAAGAATGGAAAAGGCAAAGTTGTATGGCGAAAGCCCCGCCGACCAAAGAGTTCTTAGGGCTTCATCGGGGTCGTAGTCATATGAAGCAGTGCTTTCCTCATTGCTCATATATGCCGTGGGATTTACAGGCGTAAGAGAAACGTCCATATTGTTCATATATATGTCCTCTGCTATTTCTTCCCTGTTTACGGCGTAGGCTATGGCCTGTCTGAGAGTCTGGTTTTTAAACATTTCCTTCTGGTTGTTAAAGCCCAGATATTCAAAGCAGTTTGTTGAATATGGAGCTTTTCCGAAGTCGCCCCCCGAAAAACGCCCGAACCACCCGGAATCATTTGTATCAAGAACCGATGTTATGCCATGCTCAAAGGCATCATAGTCGGTTTCCCTGTCGGGGGAGATTATTATTTTTGCGTTCTCTATTTTGGGCGTACCGTTTATGCCCTGTGCCCTTGTAAGCCTGTACTCCTTTGTGTCATAATCCACAAGGCTGTATGCCCCATCGCCAAGAGGATTCAGACTGTCGTCGTCCTCATTTCCGAAATAGTGCTCCGGGATAAGGGGAAAGCAGAGATTATACGCCGCCATCGAATAAGGCGAATTATAATATATGACTGCCGTAAGCCTGTCAACGGCTTCATAGTCCGACACATTGGCTGCGCAGCCCTTATATACGGAGCTTTCGGACGCTCTCTCTATGGTGTCCAGACTGTATACTATATCGTCTGCACCGATCGGCTCTCCGTCATGCCACTTAAGTCCCTCTTTTATGCGCACGGTAAGCTGCATTCCGTCGGGAGAAAGCGTATAGCTCTCCCCTATGTTCGGAATGACGCTCTGCTCCTCGCTTATATTGAAAAGCGGCTCATATATAAGCTTCAGGGCTGCATCAACCGTTGAATCCTCGTTTAGCAGAGGATTAAGGGTAAGGGGCTTTCTCATTGAAACAACAAGCTCCCTCTGCGTTCCCTCACGCTGTTTTTTGTCAATAACGGCAAGCTTTGCAGTGTCGTCCGCAGCCGCATCTTCCTGTGGAACAGAGCCGCAGCCGCAAAGAAATATCAAAAGCAAAGCAATAAAATTTCTAAACCTCATATTTTCCTCCGATAACAGATAAAATCAGCTTGTAGGCTGTCATATGCCGCTTTACCTTACATAAATAAGCCTCTGTTTCCGAAAAGGGAATAGCGTCAAGTCTGCCGCTCTCCTCGCCGCTGAGCCATCTGTCCACATTTCCGCTTCCTGCGTTATATGCGCAAAGTGCCTTTTCAAAATCTCCGTCATATTTTTTTATAAGACTGCTGAGAAGCCAACAGCCAAGCTCTATGTTGACTTCGGGATTTGTTATTTTATCGTATGAATAGTCCTCCATGCCGACCTCGTCTGCCGCCCAGTCGGCAGTGCTCTCCATAAGCTGCATAAGTCCTTTCGCTCCTGCCCGTGAGGTTGCTTCCGTTCTGAATCCGCTTTCGGTTTTTATAACCGAACACACTGCCTCCGGCGGCAAATCGTATTTATGTGAATATTCATATATCAGTTCGGGATATCTGAGGGGATAACAGCTCAGAAAGACCCATGCTGCGCCCAGAACAAACAACACAGCCGAAATCAGAAATATTCCGATTTTGCTTCTTGATCGCATATCCGTTCTCCTTTATATTTTTCAGCATATTTTATAATTATATTTTTCATTTCTTCCATGTCAATACTGCCTGTATCTATTACTACATCGGCAGTTTTTTTAAGCTCTTCAAAGCCTGTCTGATTTTCAAGTCTTTTTCTGAGCTGTTTTTCGTCAAGCCCGTCCCTTTTGGCAAGCCTTCCGAGCCTGACCTCCGGCTTTGCATATACAAGCCATATTTCATCGCAGAGCCTGTCAAGCCCTGTCTGAACAAGCAAAGGCGCATCTATGACAGCCGCCGCTGCGTTTTCCTCCCTTGCCTTTTCTATCAGGCGCAAAACCTCCTGTTTTATATAAAAATGAGTTATTTCCTCAAGCCTTCTGAGCTTTTGTCTGTCGGAAAACACTATTTCGCCCAGAATACGGCGGTTTATGGTTTTGTCGGGGGAAACAACGGCATCTCCGAAAAATGAAACTATCCTTTTATATGCTTCCTTTTCCGGCATTATGACTTCGTGAGCAATTCTGTCACAGTCTATCGTAAAAAAGCCGCATTCTCCGAGGACGGCGGCAGCTGTGGTTTTTCCTGCGCCGCTGCCCCCTGTAAGTCCTATAATTTTCATTTATTTAACCTCATACCAGTTTCTTCCGTTGTGTACGTCAACGCTCAGAGGCACGCTCAGCCTGACTGCATTTTCCATTTCTTCCTTTAGCAGTCGGTTTACATACTCCACCTCGTCCTTATGCGCTTCTATAAGAAGCTCGTCATGCACCTGCAGAAGAAGTCTTGATTTAAGCCCCTCGGCACGGAGCCTGCGCCATATTTTTATCATTGCAAGCTTTATAATATCCGCCGCCGTTCCCTGTATGGGGGCATTCATGGCAACTCTTTCACCGAAGCTTCTCAGATTGAAATTGCCTGCGGAAAGTTCGGGTATTTTTCTTATCCTGTTGAACATTGTTACCGAATAGCCCTTTTCCTTTGCGGATCTGACGCAGTTGTCCATAAATACCTTTATTCCGGGATATTTTTCAAAATATCCGTCAATATACTTCTGCGCCTCGGCTCTTGATATTTTAAGATCTTCACTTAATGCAAATGCGCTTATGCCATATACTATGCCGAAATTGACAGCCTTTGCGTTGGATCTCTGAGCAGGAGTAACCTCGTCATAGGGTATGCCGAAGGCCTGAGATGCTGTGAGCCTGTGTATATCTTCCCCGTTTATGAATGCGTTTATAAGGGTTTCGTCACCGGAAAGATGGGCAAGCACTCTCAGCTCTATCTGTGAGTAATCCCCGTCTGCAAAAACATAATCCTCCGATGAGGGTATGAAAGCCTTTCTGAGCAGCCGCCCAAGCTCCAGCTTTATGGGTATGTTCTGGAGGTTCGGCTCCGCAGAGCTTATTCTGCCTGTTGCGGTGATAGTCTGATGGAAGGTGGAATATACCCTGTCGGTTTTTTTGTCAAGCACTGCAAGAAGTCCGTCACAATAGGTTGATTTAAGCTTTGCGTAGGTTCTGTAAGATAATATCTTTTCAACGATTTCGTCCTTGTCCTTCAGCTTTTCAAGCACATCGGCAGAGGTAGACCAGCCTGTCTTTGTCTTTTTTCCGCCCTTGAGTCCCAGCTTTTCAAAAAGTATTATGCTGAGCTGTTTGGGAGAATTTATATTGAACTCCTCACCTGCAAGCCAATATATATCCTTCTGGATCTGTGAAAGCTTTTCATCGAGCCTGCCCGAAAAAGCAATAAGCTCTTCCCTGTCTATTTTCATTCCCACACATTCCATATCCGCAAGAACATAGGCAAGGGGCAGCTCCACCTCATAATAAAGCCATTCCTGTCCGCTTTCCTTTATTCTGTCATTTATAATATTGTAGGATTTTGCTATAACATAAACGAAGTCGGAAAACGCCGAAACAAGCTTTTCCTCCTCTGCATTGTAAAAAGGCGTGCGGCTTTTTCCCTTTCCGAATATGTCCTCAAGAGAGGGCAGACTTATGCCGAGATAGTTGTATGCCACCTCATTGTACTCATATGAGGAGGCGGAGGGGTCGAGAATATAGGCTCCAAGTATGCTGTCAAAGGCTACATTGTTTATTTCCATTTTATTTTTGAAATGTACTATGTCGCTTTTTACATCATAGGTTAGCTTTTTGACATTTCCCCCGAAAAAATCCCCGAATATTTCAATAAATTCATCTTCCGAAAGCATATCGTCCACAAGATTTATTTCCGTTTCCGTAAGCACAACGGAAATATTGCCGTCGCCGTCGGCAAAGGCACAGCCGCAGAACACTCCGCCGTCCATAATGGTTTTGTAGGCGCAAAGCCCCTTAAGCTCTTTTGCAAGCGCAGCGGCGTCCTCTCTGGTTTTTACAGTGCGGACATTTCCTCTTTTGCTTTCCCTGTCATCGGTTTCAAACATAGGCAAAAGGCTTTTAAAATCATTATAGGCAAAGGCGTGCCCTGCATCTTTGTTGAACATATCCTTTATTCTGAAATCCTCAATATCCCACTCAACAGGAACATCTGTGTTTATGGTAACAAGGAATTTGCTCATCATTGCCTGCTCTCTGAACTTACCAAGGTTTTCCGCCGCCCTTGCCGGCTTTATCTCAGAGGCGTTTTCGATGGCGTTTTCTACGGTTTTGTACTTCTGTATAATTTTAATCGCTGTTTTTTCGCCTATGGAGGGTACTCCGGGTACATTGTCGGAGGAATCGCCCATAAGAGCCTTTACCTCTATGAATTCCTGTGGGGAAACGCCGTATTTTTCAAAAACGTCTTTGGCGTAAAAATCCTCGACCTCTGTTCCGAAGCCCTTTGTTTTGGGTATTCTTATTTTTGTAACGTCAGTAGCTATCTGCAAAAGGTCCCTGTCGCCGGAAACAACAACCGGCAAAAGTCCCGCTGCCTCGCTGCGCCTTGCAAGAGTACCCAGTATATCGTCAGCCTCGAAGCCCTCCTTTTCGCATACCGCTATATTCATTTTCTTCAGCAGCTCTTTGAGAAGGGGTATCTGCGGACGAAGCTCCTCCGGCATAGGCTTTCTTGTGCCCTTATATTCCTCATATGCCTTGTGTCTGAACGTAGGAGCATGAACGTCAAAGGCAACCCCTATATGTGTAGGCTTTTCTTCATTTATAAATTTAAAGAGTATGGTAAAAAAACCGTACACACCGTTTGTATAGTCACCGTTTTTGTTTGTCAGAACAGGCAGAGCATAGAAGGCTCTGTTTATTATGCTGTTTCCGTCAATAAGAATTATTTTGTCCATAAATCAGTCCTCTTTTCCGGAGAATTTTATAAGCTCTATATTGCTTTGCATAAGCATATCCTCGCTCAGTCTGTCGGGATATATGTGTTTTGCGTATATCTTCACAATTCCGGCATTTATGAGCTGTTTAAGACACATAACACAGGGCGAATCCGTGACATAAAGCACAGCACCCTTGCATGAAACCCCGTTTACGGCGCACTGAGTTATTGCGTTTGCTTCGGCGTGTACAGCTCTGCAAAGCTCGTGGCGCTGACCGCTGGGTACTTTAAGCTCTCTGCGCAGACAAGTCCCTAAATCACAGCAGTTTGCAAGCCCCTTGGGCGCTCCGTTATAGCCTGTGGCAAGGACTTGGTTGTCCTTTACTATCACAGCCCCGACCTTGCGTCTTAAACAGGTCGAACGCCTGCTTGCAAGCTCCGCCATCTCCATAAAATACTCGTTCCAGCTTATTCTTTCCATTTTATACCCCCCTTAAAGCACAGGCAGCCCGAATACGCATGAGCTGCGCTCCGGATCCACGCTGATATTGCCGCCGTTTACACTTCCGAGCCACTTTGCATATCTGTCAAGCTCTATGCCTATGTTGTTGTGCAGAACGTCATAGACATCGCCGTCACATACAAAAACATAGTGACAGTAATATTCCCAGCCCTTGTCCGTTCCCTCCATATTTGCGGCAAACAAGGGTCTGTCCTTCAGTCTGAAGCACAATACGTCCCCCTCGGGAAATGCTATGTGCAGCCTTAAAGCATATTCGCTGCAGTCAAGTCCTTTTTCAAGACCTTTGCAGAATTTTTCAATATCATATCTTTTCATATCCGCCCCTCTGCCTTACAACCTCATAAATCAGTATTCCGCAGGCAACGGAAGCATTCAGCGATTCCGCACCGCCTATGATGGGCAGCCGTATAAGCATATCCGTTTTCTCTGCGGTTTCCGCCCTGAGCCCGTTTGCCTCGTTGCCCACATATATTGCCACAGGCAATTTAAGATTGACCTCATAGGGCGTCAAAGTCCCCCTGAGATGTGCGGAAAGAGTCAGTATTCCCTTGCTTTTCAAAAGCTCGGTAACAGCCCCTGCGTCCGCTCCCGTCACAACAGGCAGATTGAATACAGACCCCATTGCACTTCTCAGAACCTTTGGACTGTATACGTCAACGCAGCCCTTTGTGAGTATGACACCGCCTGCGCCGCCTGCATCGGCAGTGCGTATAACAGTCCCCATATTGCCGGGGTCCTGTATGTCCTCACAGACAATTATGAATTCGGGCTTTTTTGTAAAAATATCGCCCATGTCGGCAACGGGCTTTTCACATACGCAGATAACCCCCTGAGAGCTTACCGTATCGCTGACCTCTCTGAAAAGCCTGTCGGAAAAAATATACACAGGAAATCCCTTTGTATCAAAGCCTTCAATAAATCCGTCCTCAACTGATTCTCTGAAAACATAATATTTTATTATATTTTCCGGAATACTTCTGACAAGCCTTTCTCCCTCGCAGAAGAAAAGCCCGCTCTTATCCCTGCCCCTTTTTTCTCTGAGCCTGACAAGCTCCCTGAATATCCTGTTCCCTCTGCTCTCAATCACGCCCTCAACCTCCGAACAATACAATCTATCCATTTTATTATACCACATTTTCCCCACCTTGTAAAACATTTTACCATAAAATAAAGACAGCTGCTGCCTGAACGGAGTTTCTGCCCTGATTAAAATAAAGATTTCACATAAGTATGATTGCTGAAGAATATACTGCTCAAATAATAAGCTTATAATTACCATAAATATGAAAATTTGGAATATAAATCCTTAATTGAAAGAAACAATAAAACTACTATCAGTTTAAAAGTGTATAAATCAGATTAACTTCTGCAAATATCAGGGATATAGGAAGTCATATACTGACTGAACGGAGAACAGCATCAATGAATCTGAACATTCTGTCATGCCAAGACAGGAATAATATCAATTTTATCCGAATATTATAGGGATAGTTATAAATATAAAATTTATACCCATAATAAGAAAATTAATGCATACAAATATTAAAAAATGAAGCCCTTCTTTTGCGATATTATATAATTCATCATTTTTTTCTGTCTGAATAGTATTCTTCTTGATATCCAGATAGATTTCAAATGATAATAAGTTCCTTCTGTAATCGTATAGTCTGCTCTTGTACTTTTGAAATAATTCCGGGTAGTTTTTTTCAATATAGACATTATTATGATAGTCCATATATATTTTTGCCATAATTATTTCGGAAACTATAAATGCTTCATACGCTATTTTAAGCGCAATATTCAGTGCGAAAACATTGTGCAATACAAACAATAAAACAACATAGATTATTGTTGCTGTTATTTCTGTGAATATATATGAGTTTAACTTGCTCCTGTACATAATTGAACCTCCTATTATACGGTAAGAGAGATCCCGCAGCCCTCACAGACATAAACCGCCTATACTACCAAACGTCCTACGCATATTATTATAGTTTATTTTCCCACTGCTGTCAATGTGAAGATAGGTTTCTTAGAAAATCATATTTCAAAAACAGCGGCAGACAACGAAATACAGCCTTTGAAATTTACGGGATTTTTGCTGAAGCATTCGGCATTTCAAATGTTATCTGCCGGAAAATATCACGTTTGCATTATTTGTAAGAAATTGTTGAAAACAAATAACTTTTGAAGCGCCGTAACACATTGGGTCTTGTTTCAGGTGCTGAATTTTTATATGTGCGGCAGACTTTATACTAACTCTTAAATGTAAACTATAACATTGCCCATTTTCTTGACGTAATCAAAGTTTTTATTATGGGTCTGTTGTTAAAGATTTTGCCCCAGAAACCCGAATGAGAAATATTGATAATAAATAAACCTCCAATAATTAAAGCTGCATACACAGCAGTACCAAAAAAATCTCCGAAATCAAATGACTGTACATATAAAACCACGCATTTCCCTCCTGACAATTCTTTAAGCCGCTGATTAGTTTGGAATAAGTAACTTAAAATAGCATCTCCACATCGGGCAACAATGCTCGACCATAGTTATTTATTCCGTCAAGAGATATGGCATATTCCAAGGAAGCTGAAGTTAATTACAAACGTATTCATATGATACATTTTCTGTATCGCTATAAGAATACCTTGCTGCATTATAGTTTATTTTTCCGTTTATGTCAATGCTGCGGCTTTATGTAAATCTGATTTTACAGTGATATTTTCAAGGGTTTTCCGGAAGTTGGTTATTTGTTTTATGTATGATAATGTCCTGTGTGATTGGCTGTTCCTTTGTATTATGCCTGAACGGACAGGGCGACGTGGCTGAGGAGGGTTGTCGCAAAAAGCTTTGTCGTGGACGTGAATGCTTGTTGTTCATCTGATGGAGGTGTGATATAATATAAGGGAGAATTATTGCTTTTGAAGAAACAAAAATGAGGAGTGATATTAATGAAAGGTATTAATAAAAAGATATCCTGTATTCTGTCGGTGGTTATGGCGTTTTCTGCTGTTTCTCCGTTATCGGTCAGGGCGGATCCTCCGGCAGTTATTTCGGATAAGTCCGAAATCTCTGTGGAAAAGGCGGCGGAAATACTTATAAACAGCCGCAGGGACAGCTATGATCCGTACGGTATAAGCCCCGTGTCCCTTGACAGCTATCCTGAGAGCTTTGACCTGAGAAGCGCTGACCTTGACGGCAGCGGAACGGAAAAGAATTATGTTACCCCTGTAAAATTCCAGAACCCCTTGAACAACTGTTGGGGTTTTGCGGCTATTGCAGCGGCAGAAACAAGCATTCTGTCGGAGCTGGGTCTTTCCTATGAGGAATATAAGGAGAAATATGATAAAGATATGGATTTGTCGGAGCATCATCTGTCATGGTTTGCCTTTACTCCTTTGCCTGATGGCAACAGTATGTTACAGGACGGGGAGGGATTGTATGTTGCAGATACTGATGAGTATTCAGCTAAGCGTATGGACATCGGAGGTAATTCTCTTACCGCTGCATCTGTATTTTCTTCGGGAATCGGACCGGTGTATGAAGAAAGCTGCCCTTATCATGGAAAAAACGGAATTATAGGAGCTTACAGAAATACCGAAACGGGTGAACTTTACCTGACTCCCAAGGAGGACGGTACATACGAGCCTGTTTATTACAGTGCAGATGATGACTGGAGCGTTGATGAGAATCTGCGTTTTTTACAGGAATATGCTCTTGAAGAGAGCTTTATCCTTCCGTCCCCCGCACAGTTTGTGCCTGACGGCGACATGGGTACATACAGATATGTATACAATCAGAGTTATGCAGACGGTATTAAGGAACAGCTTATGAAAGGTCGGGTTGTGCAGATCAGTTATAATGCCGATAATAAATTTATAAACAGCAATACATGGGCACACTATACTCCCCTCAGTGCAAATGAGGACAGTGAAAAGGGCGTATCTGCTGACCATAGTGTAGTTATAGTGGGCTGGGACGACAATTTCCCCAAGGAGAACTTTTTAGAGGAAAACGGACTTCCTCCCGAAAATGGGGCTTGGATCGTAAAAAACAGCTGGGGAAGTCCTGACGGCACATTTCCGAACAAGAGTGACTGGGGAGATAAAGGATATTTTTATCTGTCTTATTATGACCACTGTATTTCATATCCTGAAGCTCTTGACTTTGACACAACCACAGATGTCAATGACAGGGACAGTTATTATTACAGCTTTAAATATGACTATTTGCCTGCCTCTTATTATAATAAATATAATATAACCGATGAGCCGACTTATATGGCAAATATTTTTGCGACAGACAAAAATATGACGATTCGCACTCTTACTTTTCAGACAGAAACACCGGGTACGCAGACAAGCTTTGAAGTATACAAACTCAATGAAACAAGTGAGGATCCCACAGACGGAGAGCTTCTTGCAAGCGCAAAAAAGGAATATCCCTACGGCGGCTATCACAGTGTGGATCTGGAAGAACCCGTATTTATTCCGGCAAATACAGTCTTTTCCGTTGTGGTTACAAACAGAACCTCCGATGGAAAATATGAAATTGTAAGCGATCTTAATGACTCTGAGCTTAGTATTAAGCAGTATGTCGTAAGACTCAGAGAAACTCCTCCTGTTTACTATGCAAAAGCCGTAGTAAATACCGGAGAAAGCTATATAGGAAACACGGTTGACGGCTCGGTAAGCTGGAATGACTGGAAAGACGTGACCGATAAATCAAAAGAGATAAGTATGAGCTTATTAAATAAGATCGGCTATTTAGGGCAGTTGGAAAAAGCCGAAAGGTCAAGAGAGGAATTTATAAATGCTTTAGATGAATATGCCGACGCTCACCCCGACTTTGACCCTGACAGTTTCAACGAATATGATATTCCTGAGGAGCTTGAAGCCCTTTACAGCAGGTGGGACGCTGACATCAGGGAGATTAACAGATTGGAAGAAATGATAATTAACCGGGAATTTGAAGGCATGGGGCTTACTGACGCTGAAATTGCGGATATGGGAGAAGGGGCGTTGCATGAGCGTGACAATTTCCCCATAAGCGTAATTGCAGACCCTGTGGAGGCGGTTGACTACACTCTTTATTATGACGGCGAAACAGGCAGGTTTTACAAAGAATACGAAACAGGGGTGCCTTCATCTCCTGTGGAGGAGGACATTCCCGGAGCAGTCTGTGATGGATATAAGCTCACTATTACATCTGACTTCCGGTTTATAACCACCCGTGAGGATGGGTTACATATCGGTAAGAATGTAGAGCTTTATGTTCCCGAGGGAGAACAGCCGACTATACAAAGCGGTATTGAAGGAACGGAAGGTATCGATTACAGTAACAGTTTGGCAGCTGATGACGGTTGTATTCTTAATATAGACGGTGTTCTTGAGATAAATTCACCTGATACAGTCAATACCTCTACCTGTGCAATTAACGGCTTGGGTGACCTTGTAATCAAGGGAAATGGCACGCTTATAGCCAAGGGCGGAGACAATGTTTCAGATGAAAGCGCTGAAGCTGCAGAAACCACCTCAATTGGCATATGTTCGACGGGCAATCTTGATGTATCTATTGCAAACCTGATTGCTCAGAGCGGCAACTCCTGTTCAGAAAGCTATGGAATTGTAGCAGGCACTTATGAGAACGGCATTTTTACCATAAGCGGCGGCTCTCATGTTACGGTGAGAGGAGGTTCCGGCGCAACGATGGAAAGTATTGGCTGTTTGGTTTCCTCTATTGATATAAGCGGAAATTCCGAATTGACTGTTTTAGGCGGAAACAGTGGAATTTTGTTTTACAATGACATTCCTGAGAGCAGAAAAATATGTCTTTCTGAGGGAAGTGTGATTGATGCTACGGGTGAAGAAAAGGGCAGCTTTGGGCTTTATTATCTTGGCGAACCTGTTTTGGCAGAAATGGACGAGGACTGCACATTTACGGTAAGAGGAAACTCCTGTGCAGCAGCTCTCTCAGAGCTTATCGGCGTTTTAGCTTTTTCAGACGGAACTGCTGTGAAATTTGATAAGGACAGAAAAACATATGTGGACGCTTCGGGAAAGTATGTAAAGGAAATTTCATTCCGTCCTGATAACGGCAGCTCTGAGGAAACAACGGATATAACAGAAGAAACCTCAGACACAACGGAAAAACCGACAACAGACACAACAGAGGAAATCTCAGACCAAACCGAATCTGCAACATCAGAGCAGCCGACATCTGAAAAAACTGAGCAGACAACAGCTGTAAGGGAAAATGTGGCAAGACCTTCCTCCTCCGGCGGTCATGGAGGAAAGGTAGCTGTTCCCTCAAAGGCGGCTACTTCTGACAAAAAGGACTCAGTTGTAGAAAACACGGCTGCAAAGGACAGCACGACAAAGGAAAAGGAGCCAAATTCAGCCGATAAAGGTGACGTTTTGCCAAATGAGGTAAGGATAACCATAGGCAGTAATGTAATTATTGCAGACGGCAAGGAATATACCATAGACGCAGCGTCATACATACAGCCCGAAAGCAGCTCAACCCTTATTCCTCTCCGCTTCGCAGCAATAGCCATAAGCGGCGGCGATGTGGAAAGCGCAGACACAAGCTCGTCTGTAAGCTGGGACGCCTTGTCAAAAACAGCCTCCGTAAAAACAAATAACGCCGTAATAAAATTCACGGCAGGCAGCAATATTATGTACATAAACGACAAGCCCATACCTATGGAAAACGGCGTAAAAGCCGAAATAAAAGATGGCAGAATGTACATACCCTTCAGAGCCTTGGGCACAGCTCTCGGAGCAGATGTAGACTGGGACGGCACAACCAGAACAGCCGTATACAGAATAAAATAAGCCCTGCCAACTGATAATTTCACATAGCCTAAAAAACCTTTTGCAAGCTGGGTCGTGGACGTGAATGCTTGTTGTTCTGTAAATTGTAGTGTGATATAATGTAAGGGAGAATTATTGCTTTTGAAGAAACAAAAATGAGGAGTGATACAATATAATGAAAGGAATTAATAAAAAGATATCCTGTATTCTGTCGGTGGTTATGGCGTTTTCTGCTGTTTCTCCGTTATCGGTCAGGGCGGATCCTCCGGCATTTATTTCGGATAAGTCCGAAAGCTCTGTGGAAAAGGCGGCGGAAATACTTATAAACAGCCGCAGGGATAGTTATGATCCGTACGGTATAAGCCCCGTGTCCCTTGACAGCTATCCTGAGAGCTTTGACTTAAGAAGTGCTGACCTTGACGGCAGCGGAAGGGAAAAGAATTATGTTACCCCTGTAAAAATGCAGGATCCCTTTGGCACCTGTTGGGGCTTTGCGGCTATTGCGTCGGCGGAAACAAGCATTTTGTCGGAGTTGGGTCTTTCCTATGAGGAATATAAAGAGAAATATGATGTAGATATGGATTTGTCGGAGCATCATCTGGCATGGTTTGCTCATACTCCTCTGCCCGATGACGGCAATTTCTCTCAAGATGGGGAGGGACTGTATGTTGTAGGTTCGGAAGAAAATCCCACCAAACGTATGAACGTAGGAGATTATCCTCTTACCGCTACATCTGTATTTTCTTCGGGAATCGGACCTGTGTACGAGGAAAGCTGCCCTTATCGTGGGAAAAACGGCACTATAGGACTTTACATAAATGCCGAAACAGATGAATATTCCCCGACTCCCAAGGAGGACGCTGCATTTGAGCCTTATTGCTACAGCGCAGATGACGACTGGAGCGTTGATGAGGATCAGCGTTTCTTACAGGCATATACTCTTGAAGAAAGCTTTATGCTTCCGTCTCCCGCTCAGTTTGTGTATATTGGTGATAAGGGTACATACAGATATGAATATAATCAGAGCTATACAGACGGTTTCAAAGAGCAGCTTATGGAGGGACGAGCCGTACAGATCGGTTTAAATTTTGATGATGAATTTTTAAACAGCAATACCTGGGCGCAGTATACTCCCCTCAGCTCAACAGAGGATAGTAAAAATGGCGCATATGTTAACCATGCGGTAGTTATAGTTGGCTGGGACGATAATTTCCCCAAGGAGAACTTTTTGGAGGAGAACGGACTTCCTCCGGGAGACGGAGCTTGGATCGTAAAAAACAGCTGGGGAAGCTCAGAGAGCACATTCCCGAACAAGTATGACTGGGGAGATAAAGGATATTTTTATCTGTCTTATTATGACCACTGTATTGCATATCCTGAAGCCCTTGACTTTGACACAGCCACAGATAACAAGGACAGTGACAGTTATTATTACAGCCTTAAATACAACTATTTGCCTGCGAATTATAATAATAAATATAATATAACCGATGAGCCGGCTTATATGGCAAATGTTTTTGCGGTAGGAAGCAAAAATATGCTGATTCGCACTCTTACTCTTCAGACAGAAACGCCTGGTACTAAGACAAGCTTTGAAATATACAAGCTTGATGAAACAAGTGAAACTCCCACAGACGGAGAGCTTCTTGCAAGTGAAAAAAAGGAATATACCTACGGCGGCTATCATCGTGTGGATTTGGAAGATCCCGTATTTGTTCCGGCAAATACAGTCTTTTCCGTTGTGGTTACAAACAGAACCTCTGATGGAAAATATGAAATTGTAAGCGATCCTGCACAGTCCGAGCTTTGTACAAGGAAGGATCTTGTAAAATCCTTAGAACCTTTCAATTGTTGCTATGCCAAATCCGTAATAAATCCCGGAGAAAGCTATATAGGAAACACGGTTGACGGCTCGGTAAGCTGGAATGACTGGAAAGACGTGACTGACAAATCAAAAGAAATCAGTATGAGCTTTTTAAACAAAACAGGCTATCTGGAACAGCTTAAAAAAACCGAAAGGTCAAAAGAGGAATTTTTAAACGCTGCAAATGAATTTATTGACACTCACCCCGGTGTCAACCCCGGCAACAAAGATGATTTTCCGGATGAGATAATAGCCCTTCACAGTAGGTGGGAAGCTGATGCCGGTGAGTTTGAAAGATTGGACGAAATGAGAATAGCCCAAGAATTTGAAGGCATGGGGCTTACTGACGCTGAAATTGCGGATATGGGAGAAACGGCGATGAATGAACGTGACAATTTCCCCATAAGCGTAATTGCAGACCCCGTGGAGGCGGTTGACTACACTCTTTATTATGACGGCGAAACAGGCAGGTTTTACAAAGAATGTGATTCGGAAACAGGGGAGTTTTCAGACCCGATAGAGGAAGATATTCCGGGAGCAGTCTGTGACGGCTATAAACTCACTCTTACATCTGACTTTCAGTTTATAACCACCGCAGGGAACGGATTATATATTGGTAAGAATGTAGAGCTTTATGTTCCCGAGGACGAATACCCAACTATACAATGCAGTATTGATAACACGGAGGGAGCGACGCCCTATGCGCAATATGCAGGCTTATCAGCTGATGATGGCTGTGTTCTTAATTTAGACGGTATTCTTGAGGTAAGCGCACCGGATACATTAAATGGCATTAACTACGCAGTCTACGGCTCAGATGAACTTACAATCAAGGGAAAAGGCTCACTTATTGCAAGAGGCGGAGATGCGGCTTTAGATGAAAATGCTGAAATTGAAAATGTTGCTTCAATGGGTGTATATACAGACAACAGCCTTGATGTATCCGTTGCAAACCTGCTTGCTATGAGCGGCGACTCTCAGGGATTCAGTATTGGAATAGGCTGTTATGGAGATGGCAATTTTACAGTAAGCGGCGGCTCCCATGTTACGGCAATAGCAGGCATCGGCAAACAGGGTGAAAGAATTGACTGGGGCGAAAGTATTGGCTGTTCGGTTATCTCTGTTGATATAAGGGGCAATTCCCGGCTGACTGCCGTAGGCAAAAACTGCGGAATGGAGCTTTACGGTGAAAATAACTCGGAGAAAAGAATACTTCTTTCGGAGGGAAGTGAACTTGACGTTACGGGTGAAGCGGAAAACGGTGTTGGAATTATGGTTAATACTATAGAATCCGTTCCGGCGGAAATGGACGAGGACTGCACATTTACGGCAACGGGAAATCTTTACGCACTGAATCACTCGGAGCTTACCGGCGTTCTGGCATTTTCAGACGGAAATGCTGTGAAATTTGATGAGGACAAGAGAGTGTATGTGGACGCTTCGGGAGAGCCTGTAAAGGAAATTTCATTTTGTCCCGATAACAGCATACCGGAGGAGCCAACAGAAGAAACAACAGACACGGAAGAGGAAACCGTAACAACTGAGCCGACGACAGAATTACGGGAGGAAACGGCAAGACCATCTTCCTCCGGCGGTCATGGAGGAAAGGTGGCTGTTCCGTCAAAGGCAGCCGATGATGACAGCCAAGCAAATGAAAACGAAACAAATTCAGCCGATAAAGGTGACGTTTTGCCAAATGAGGTAAGGATAACCATAGGCAGCAATATAATCAGCGCAGACGGCAAGGAATATACCGTAGATGCAGCGGCATACATACAGCCCGAAAGCAGCTCAACCCTTATTCCTCTCCGCTTCGCAGCAATAGCCATAAGCGGCGGCGATGTGGAAAGCGCAGACACAAGCTCGTCTGTAAGCTGGGACGCCTTGTCAAAAACAGCCTCCGTAAAAACAAATAACGCCGTAATAAAATTCACGGCAGGCAGCAATATTATGTACATAAACGACAAGCCCATACCTATGGAAAACGGCGTAAAAGCCGAAATAAAAGATGGCAGAATGTACATACCCTTCAGAGCCTTGGGCACAGCTCTCGGAGCAGATGTAGACTGGGACGGCACAACCAGAACAGCCGTATACAGAATAAAATAAGCCCTACAAACTGATAATTTCACATAGCCTTAAAAACCTTTTGCAAAAGCCTTTCTTCTGCAAAAGGTTTTTGTTTTGCCGAATTCCTCACGTATCCATCAGGAAATTACATTATTCTCTCCCTTTTCGTATAAAACAAAATAAGAAAGCCGAAACCGGCGGAATCGTCTGTATAACATCGTTTAAAAAAAGGGGAGGGTTCGGAAAAACGATAAAATTTGTTTACAGCAAATATATTTTTTGCAATATATCCGTTTTGAGAGTATAAACAGACTGAATACTCAAATTACATTTATTATGCATATTAATATTTTTTTCTTTTACACGCCTTTTTGTAGTAAATTAATATATTGACAAGTCAACAAAATAATAGTATAATAATTATGCAAGCTTATAAGCTTGCTACGTTTTTTTGCGATTGGAGTGTGGGCTTTAACGAAGCCTACACTCCTTTTTTTATAAAAGGGAAAATTGATTATATACTTCCTTTTTCAAATAATGGGTATTATACGTTTGTTGTTTATGTATAATTATGATATGAAAGGTATAAAAGATTATGACTATGCAGATAAGGCATACCAGAGAAGGGAAAGGATATTTGAAATGCAGTTTACCACGGAAACAGTATTAGATTGTTTTTACATCTATTGCCACAGTTCCACGGTTTGTGCGTTCTGATGATACACGGTTAATCAGGTGTGCCGACAGCTCAGATGGGTTTGGTTTCTCAAAAAATCGTCTGAATGTATCACTGTCCGGTATGCTATCAGGAAGTTCAGGAAATTTCGCCGGATATTTCCATATCCGGTTCTCCATGGCACACTTATTTTTTTGATTCCTTCTTTTAATTCTTCAATATTCATTGCATTGTCTGAAATATCTTTTTTGGGCGAAACGATGGCAGGGATTTAAGAGAACAATTCTATATTGACAAAAAGGGGCAGCCGCAGGGGTTTTGCGGCTGCCTTTTTTGTTATGCTTTATTTATGTATCTTTCGAGCACTGATGCGCATTCGGCTCTGGTGATGTTTGCTTTCGGGTCGAAGGTGTTGTTGCTGCGTCCGACCATTATGTTTTCTGTTGTGCAGAACATTATGCTTTCCGATGCCCATGGGGAGATTTCGGAAAGGTCTGTGTAATCAATACGCGATGCCCACTGTCCTTCGGGGACGGTGCCTTTATAGCCTGCATATCTGAAGATTATTGCTGCTGCCTGTTCACGGCTTATGGGTTCGTCAGGAGCAAACTCATTATCAGAATATCCCATGACAATTCCGTTTGAGCTTGCCCAAGCCACGGCATCTGCATAATATGCATTGTCAGATACATCGTCAAAGCTGTATACGCCGTTTGTTTCGGGTTTTCCGTCAAGCTGATAAAGAGCGGTGACAAACATTCCTCTTGTAATATTACTGTTGGGGGCAAATTCTCTTTGGGACATGCCTGACATAATGCCCTTTTCATACATATTCATAACAGAACCGTAAAACCAATTATCACTGTCTACGTCTGTAAAGGGGAGCTTATCCGACTCTGCCTTTTGCGGTGCATTTTCACCTTCATGCGATGTCTGCGGTGCATTTTCACCTTCAGGCTGAACATCGGTCGATGTCTGCGGCGTATTTTTTGCTGCTCCTATATTATAGCTGCCTCCGCCTGAAGATGTACTTGAGGATTTGGGAGTTTCGGCTTTTTCAAGCTTTGGAAGAGTTTGTGTAAATTCGCCGAATTCCTCGGAGGTAAATTTCTGATAGCCGTCCTCTGTTTCGGTAGGCGCTTTGTACTCTCCTTTTGTCCATGAACTGTCGCTTAATGGGGGAACTTCCTTTGTTTCCTTATGCTCGCTGTTGTTACTGCATACACGTTCTGCCGTACCTGCCAGACCTTGTGTAGGCTCTGAGGTTATTGTCCAACTGCCGAAGCTGTGTCCGAGAGGAGCTAACTCTGTCTGCGCTTTAGTCACATAGCCGCAGACATCGCAGTGGCTGCCCTCAGTTATGCCGCTTTCTGTACAGGTTGGCTCTTTTCCCTCATCAATTACGATGTTATGGGGTGCATTTTCCGATTTTTCTCCGCATACGCATTCACGCCAATGATTTTGGTCATCTGTTTTATAGTCTGCGGAAAAATCGTGGGTCACTTCAAAATCAGCCTCCGCAACTGCTTCATTGTAGTGGGTTGTTCCGGCAAAGACTGCCTTTACGGTATATTTTCCTGCCTTTAAGGGCTTAACGCTTACATAGGTGCTATCGTCTGCGTCCTTTTCCTTATAGAAATATTCAGCTGCGCCCTCGTTTGTATCAGATGATGAAACAGGGTCAACGCCTGTTTCGCCGCACTTATAATTTCCCATAGATACGCTTGCTCTGCCTTCAGCCTTTTTGATTTCAACAGCATTTTCAAAGGCTGCGCTGTCTGCACTTTCATCAGTGGTGTAATATTCTGCATCTGAGCCGCCAATGGTTATTTCGCTTAAGGACACTCCCGAATAGCTGCCTATCTCGGAAGAGGGCAGGGCTGCCTTTGCCGTAAGCGTCACATCGTCACCATCGGCATTTACGGGAGTAAGAACAACATCGATATCTGCAGTTCCGTCATACTCCTTATCCTGTGCCGAAACAGTATAAACAAGGGGCTTGGGATCCATTGTCAGCTCAACCGAACCGCTTGTGCTGCCGTTAAGGCTTATACTTCCTCCGTATTCTGCGGTTATTGTATTGGAGCCGACCTCAAAGCTCTTGTCTGCGGTAATTTCGAGGGTCGCCATACCGCTGTCGGCTGATTCGTTATCATAAGTGACCTCTGCTGAGCCGAGAGGAGAACCATTCAGATAAAAATCTACTATATCTGCCGCAGCAAGGCTTATTTCGCTTGTGTCTGCCATTGAAACCTCAGCATTGAGCACAAGTTTGTCGCCGTAGGTCACTTCGCTGCCGTCAACCACAACGACAGACTCAGCCTTGACGATTTCAGACATAACAGATACCGCCGGAATGTCAGTGTGGTTTTCATCACCGATAACCCTATACCATACATTATATATGCCAACCTCCGAGCCTGTGGGGATATCCTCCGAATAAGCTGTATTGTCAAGACTGTACTCAAGCTTACCGCCTGTGACTTCACCCGACGTTACAAGCTCCTGTGAATTTCCTGTATATGTAAGGCTTTTTGCAGCAGGTGCAGAGGTTACAGTCGGCTGTGCCTTTGAAATCTCAACGGGGTCTGAAAGCTGCGTTTCGGGGCTTTCCGATTCTACGCTGTAATATTTGCTGTCATCGCCGCTTATTGTGATTTCGGTAAGGTTTACGGTATCATAGCTGTCTGCATTGGCAGATGATACTTCTCCCTTTGCCGTAAGGGCTACGTTATCTTCGCCTGTATTTGTAGGTGTAAGAACAACACTTACTTCAGCGTTTCCGTCATAGACCTTATCCTCTGCCGATGTTGTGTATGTAAGGAGCCTGGGAGCCATATTTACATTAATGGAATTACTTCCGCTTTCGTTCAGATTTATACTGCCGCCATACTGTGCTGTGACAGTGTTTGGACCTATTTCAAATTTCTTATCTGCCGGTATTTCAAGGGCTGCTGTTCCGCTGTCTTTATTTTCATCTGTATAGATTACATCAGCCGAACCTAACAGCTCGTTGCCCAGATAGAAAGAAACCTTGTCCTCCGCTGCCGTAAGAGCAATACTGTTTAATGGGGTTTTGGATATTTTTGCGCTGAGATTAAGAGTATCTCCGTATGTCACATCACCGCCGGTAATCACTGTGGTTGAGCCTGATTTTACAATCGTTACGGCAATTGACTGCGGTTCAGTATCGTTATGGTTTTCGTCACCCACTGTCTTATACCATACCGTATACTCTCCTGCTTTTGTTCCTGTGGGGATATCCTCCGAATAGGTTATATTGTCAAGACTGTACTGAAGCTTACCGCCTGTGACTTCACCCGATGTTACAAGCTCCTGTGAATTTCCTGTATATGTAAGGCTTTTTGCAGCAGGTGCAGAGGTTACAGTCGGCTGTGCCTTTGAAATCACAACGGGGTCTGAAAGCTCTGCTTCGGGGCTTTCTGATTCTATGCTGTAATATTTGCCGTCCTCGCCGCTTATTGTGATATCGGTAAGCTTTACGATATCATAGCTGTCTGCATTGGCAGATGATACCTCTCCCTTTGCCGTAAGAGTTACATTGTCTTTACCTATGTTTGTAGGTGTAAGAACAACATCAACTTCGGCACTTCCGTTGTATACCTTATCCTCTGCCGATGTGGTATATGTAAGGGGCTTTTTAGCCATATTTACGGTAATGGAATTACTTCCGCTCTCGTTCAGATTTACACTGCCGCCATACTGTGCTGTGACAATGTTTGAGCCTATTTCAAATGTCTTGCCTGCCGTTATTTCAAGGGTCGCCGTTCCGCTGTCTTTATTTTCATCTGAATAGCTTACATCAGCTGAACCTAACAGCTCATTACCCAGATAGAAATTAACCTTATTCTCATCTGCCGTAAGAGCAATACTGTTTAATGGAGTTTTGGATATTTCTGCGCTGAGAGCAAGAGTATCTCCGTATGTCACATCTCTGCCGCTAATTGTTGTGGTTGAGTCGGCTTTTTCAATTTTAACCGATATGGTCAGAGTTACGGGCTTTGTGTCATAATTGGTTAAACTTACAGTGGAATAAAGGGGCTTTTTCTCCGTTGCCTTAACTGTAAGCGTATATTCACCTGCTTTAAGCTCTTGCGGAATAGTCAGCACATCACCCAATATAGACGCGCCTGTTTTGTCGTCATCGCTTTCTATGGTATATGTAAACGCGCCTGCTGTTGTTTTGCTGTCGTCTTTATATGACATATATTCCGACAAATCTGCTGTTATGCCCTGTCCGTAGGCTGCGCTAAGCTCAATATTATTTTCCTCTCCGCTAAAGGGTATACGCCTTGTGGAATAGGGGTCTGTTTCCGTTCCCGAGCCTACTTTGAGGTTTATTTTATCCACGTCCATATAAAAGGCAGGACGCACACCTATATTACGGGCATCTACTGCATGTCCGCCTATAGAGCCGCCTTGATATACAACGATTTCGGATGTGCCGTAGCCATATTCGGGGTTAGATCCTTTAAAAAGAACGCACGAAGGAGTGCGAAGCCAAAAATAAGCTCCCGCATCCGTAGCCCAACCATAATCTACATATTCGGCATTATTGATACATTCAGGTGTGGTAAGTCCGTTATAATATGGAATCTTCTTACCCGCCCAACTTACATTTCCGCTGTAATCGTCCAGTTTATTACTATTCTTATATACTTGGTATAATTGCTTTACATCAAGCACAAACATTCTGTCCTTTACATTTTCGGTATAGACATTTTCATTATAATTGGTTAATAAATCTTCTATCGTCGATCTGCTTGTTTCATCTTTAAATGTGTATTTTTCAGTTCCTTGGGGATTTGTATTTTTTTCTGCATCGGTATAAAACAATATACATTCTTGTTCCACCTCTTTTACAGCTTTCAGCTCATCTTGAGTAAAGTTTGTCAGAAATCCTGCTTCTTTTTCATAATTGTTACTTCCACCCGTTACATGATCATCATCGGGAGGATTTCCGCACAGCCACTCCACATCTCCGGCAGGTGCGTCAGAATTTAACCATGAGCGCAAATTGCTGTCTGCCCAATAGTTGGAGCCGTCTTCCTTTCTTTTGAGGTCTCTGCTGTGAGAGTTATTACCGGCTGCAACTTCTGTAACTTCGCCCGAAGCATCAAAAGGTTTAATGCAGAGCGTCTTATCCGAAAGCATAAGCGGTCCGTTTTTGGCGTCTATATCAACACAACGCCATTTTATGGGTTTGCCATAATATTCGCCCATCTCCACATAATCGCCTATATCGATTTCGACCCGTTTCGGCATTACAGGGGGTCTAAGTCCCCCGGCCGCCTGTACATTAACCGCAGATACAGGCAAAAGGGTCGCCAACATTGTCAGATTCAAAACGAGGCTTAAAATCCTTTTCATATGTCATTCCTCCATAAAAAATTAAAATTTCCCCCAAACTCCACAAAATACCAATATACCGCCTTCGCTGTTTTGCCGGCAAAAGCGAGAATTATCTGTTTTCTGTCTTTACTCCTCCTTTTTATATATGTACATAATATATACATAATTCATTTTATTATAAATTCAAATTATTTTCAATGTACCAAACTTGACTTTTGCGTACTCAAACACGATTTTTACGCACCCCATATACTCATCATGAATAAATATGCAATAAAAAACCAATTTTAATACACCTATATTTTCATTTTATACAAATTCCCCCCCCCATGTCAAATTAGAATCTTTATTTTAAGGAAAATTTAATTTTATTGACAAGGGATTTAAAAAATAGTACAATTCTATTAAGGCAGTTTGCATTGTTATTTGCCGCCGGAATATGTTTTTTCGGTGTCAGGCAAAAAACTCAGCACAGCAAAAAATATTTTTCAAGGGGGCAGCTATATGAAAATGAAAAGAATTACAGGTATAATATTATCTTTAATATTGGCACTTGCAAGTATCAATATAAGCTTTGCTGGGGAGGACAACGTCCTGCCTGTAACAGACGATGAGAATGTTGAATATGAGAATACTGAAGACGAGGATATTTCAGACGAGGATATTTCAGACGAGGATATTTCAGACGAGGATATTTCAGACGAGGGTATTTCAGACGAGGATATTTCAGTCAAGAATATTTCGGGCTTGGATATTCCGGGCATGGATATTCCAATCGAGGATATTCCGGGCGAGGATACTTCGGGTGAGGAAACTTCGGGTGAGGATACTCCAGAAGAGGAAACCGAAGATACGATTATTCCATATGAGGACGAAAATATAATCGGCGGCTGTATCTATTTTGACAAATCCACAGGAACGATAACAGGCGCTGATAAGAGTGTGACAAGTGCTGTTATACCGAGTAAAATAGGCGAGGTCGATGTGGCAGCCATAGGAAAAGGGGCATTTGAATCCGGCAATATTGCGGAAATCACAATACCCGAAAGCGTTGTGTCCATAGGAGAGGAAGCTTTTTCGAAGTGCAGCAGTCTTACGGAAATAAATATTCCAAGCGGAGTTGTTTCCATAGGCGACGATGCCTTTGCATACTGCGAAAAGCTGACAGACATAACCATTCCGGAAAATGTTGCACATATCGGAAATGGTGCATTCGCCGGCTGTGGTTTTAAGACAGCAGGACCCATAGGCGGAGGATATGATTATGAGTTTGGATGGAAAAATGAAATACCCGATAATGCGTTCTATGGCTGTCGGTCATTAACAAGTATAGATATTCCGAACAGTGTTACTAATATCGGAAATTCTGTTTTTGAAAGCTGCAGCGGTCTTGCGGAGCTCACCATGCCGGAAAATGTTTCTAATATTGGCAGTTCTGCATTCAGATATTGTTCTTCTCTCACAGAAATTACAATACCCGAAAGCGTTACGTCAATAGGAGATGGCGCTTTTGACAGCTGTCGGGGGCTTACGGAAATAACAATTCCTTCCGGTATTACTTCTGTCGGAGGACATACATTTCAGAATTGCAGCGGACTTGTGAGAGTGGACATACCTGAGGGAGTTACATCGATAGGAGACTATGCCTTTGCAAACTGCGGCAAGCTGACAGATATAACCATACCTAAAAATGTCACATATATCGGGGATTCTGCTTTCAGAAGCTGCTCTTTACTTTCGGGGATCACCATACCGGAAAATGTATCTACTATAGCCGGTTCCGCATTCAGAAGCTGTACCGGTCTGACAGAAATTGTTATTCCCGACAGTACTGCTGAAATAGGCAGTTATGCGTTCTACGGCTGCACAAATCTGAAAAGGGCAGTTATTCCAAACGGCATTGATTCTATAAAGACAAATACATTTTCAAAATGTACAAATCTGACTGAAATAACTATTCCCGACAGCGTTGTAACAATAGAGGACAGTGCTTTTTCTGACTGCAAAAACCTCACATCAATAAACATTCCCCAAAACGTAACCTCTGTGGGGAATTCTGTATTCGATGGCTGTGTCAGTCTGACAGGCATAAACGTAGACGAAAATAATGCGGTGTATTCCTCAGAAAATGGAGTTATGTACGATAAAGCCAAAACGGAAATAATATGCGTTCCTGTCGCAGCGGAATATGTGGAAATACACGATGGAGTAAAGACAATAAGCAAATACGCATTCAGAAAATGTGATCGTCTTAAAGGTGTTGTAATTCCCCAAAGCGTTACGGAAATAGGTGACTATGCCTTCAGCGGCTGCAAAAGTCTTGAAAATATAGCTATTCCCGACAGCGTTATATCCATAGGCAGTTGTGCCTTTGCCGACTGCTCGGGTCTTACGGAGATAGTTATTCCCGACAATGTTTCTTCTTTGGGAACGGCTGCATTTAACAATTGCAGCAAGCTTACCAGAATTGCAATTCCCGACGGAGTTACAACAATAGAAAATTCACTGTTTGATGGGTGCAGCGGTCTTACGGATATAACTGTTCCCAATACGGTTACATCTATAAGTGATTATGCTTTTAAAAGATGTGCAGCCCTTAAAAATATAACCATTCCCGAAGCGGTGGAAAGTATGGGTGTAGGTGTGTTCCAAGATTGTGCCGGTCTGGAGTCTGTAATTATCCCCACCGGCGTTACGACTGTTGAACGCGTTGCTTTTGAGGGCTGTGCAAGTCTTAAAGACATAACAATGGACGGTGTAACATCTATAGGCTCAATGGCATTTCGTGAATGTACCGGTCTTACAAAGATAACAATACCTGAGGGAGTTACTTCCATAGCATATTCCGCATTTTACAAATGTACCGGTCTTACAGAGGTAACTATTCCCGACAGCGTAACGGAAATAGGGGGCTATGCATTTACCGGCTGTGACAGCGAAAATATTGTTTTTTATGTTGTAAAAGGCTCTTATGCCGATACATGGGCAGATGAAAACGGATTTAAAGTAACCTACTATAATCCGGAGGAAGATACCGAAACAAGCACGGAAGCCCAAACCGACACCGAAAGCACAACGGAAACACAAAGCAGCACCGAAGCTGCCCCGAATCGGGTTTCGGGCGGCTCCTCCGGCGGCGGACACTCCTCAGGAAAGGCAGTAATAGGTTCGGGAGATAAATCCAAAGCCACATCGGAAAAGTCAACGGAGTCTGCGGCGGAAAAAACAGCAGAAGCATCATCGGACAAAAAGGCAGTATCAAAGGAAATCAGAATATATATAGGAAAAAATGTAATCAAGGTTGGCGACAGGGAGTATGTCACAGATGCAGCGCCTTATATACAGGCTGAAAGCAGTTCGACACTTGTTCCTCTGCGCTTTGCGGCTCTTGCCATAGGCGGCGGCAGTCTTGAGGACGCCGACACAAGCCCTGACATAAGCTGGAACCCGGACACCAAAACAGCCGTTATAACTGTAAACGGAAACACTCTCAGCTTTACAGCCCAGAGCAGTCTGATGTACAAAAACGGCACGCCCATCACTATGGAAAACGGTGTCAGAGCCGAAATAAAGAATGGCAGAATGTATATACCCTTCAGAGCCTTGGGAAATGCCTTGGGCGTAACCGTAGACTGGGATCCGAATACAAAGTCAGCGGTCTATAAAGTGGACTAAATATAATAATTGATAACCTGCAACAGAAAACAGTCGGTATATCAGCCGACAGCTTATACCACAAAAAAGCTCAGAACAACTGGGCTTTTTTATATATTCCCGAAAAATATTTACCGATAAATTTCATCATACCAACCTGACCCAACCGTCAACATATCCGCTATTGACTTTCAGAAAATATAATAAGAATCGGAGAGGGAGAGACGCTTTATAGAAAAAAACAAGCCAACGAAAAGGGAAACGATTATAACATTTACATAATAGAGCGGTTAATGTCGGAGCTTAATGGCATTGAGGTTGTGCGGCAGATATGTTACACCCTTTTCCTGTGTCTTGATTTTTATGCCTTTTTTCAGATAATTCCGTTCCCAGACCTCCACTGAATTACTCATCAGACAGCCAAAAAGCCGCCCAATATCCGAAATCTTTATAACCGCCCACCGGCATGATAAACAAAAACCTTTTATAAAAAACTCCATGCTTTACAAAAAATTCAAAAACAGAAGTCAGAAAATTCCCGAAATTTTTAAAACAGTTCATTATAGCAAAAATCATAAGCCCTACAAATATATTCATAAAAAAATCTGCCCATTGCATTTTACAGTGCAATAAGCAGATTTTTTATGCCCACATAAAGAATCACAACATAAACACAAAATCAAAAAAAGCTCCATAAAAATATTAACCTTAATACCCAATAGAAACCGCAGCAACCAATGTTTCCGTACAGCCGGCAAATAGCTTCAACCCCTCATAGGTAACGTAGCAACAACAGTATTTATGCTGTTTTCAAAATTATTATATCATAAAAGTTATTGAAAAGAAAGGTAGATTTAATAAAAAGTCGGTCGATAATTTTGGGCTGAGCGTTTGGAAAATGCTTATTTAAGGGAATTTTCAAATGATAAAAAATTGCTTTGCGGCAAAAAAGCCTGCTATGCAGGTGAGGACCCAACAGCTTAAGCTATAAGAAAAAAGTCTCCTGTGCTAAAATAGGAATGAGCGCGACTTCACACCAAAGAAGCAAGGAGGCAAGAAGATGAATAAATCGTCAAAAAAAGCTCAACACATACAAAATGGGAATGCAAATATCATATTGTGTTTGCGTCAGAATTCAGACGACAAATAATATATAGCAAGATAAAAGCAGATATAGAGAAATAATGATAGAACAGTGTGAAAGAAAAGGAATAAAGATAACATAAGGAGAAGGTTGTGCCGACCATGTACATATGTTGGTGAGGATAACCCCCAATATAGTATATCAGAATTAATGGGATATCCGAAATGAAAAAAATAGAGGAATACATAAAAATCAATTGATGGGAGAAACATATTGCCAATTAACACTAAATGAGTATACTGACCCATTTACGGGTAAGGCGGTAAAGAAAAGCAAGTAAAAAAACGTTTAAGCGGCAGGTGTGATAAAGCGGTGTGAAAGACGTACTTTTCAGAACGTTTGCAAGCGATGGCCCTTTCAATTCCTTTATATGAGCAGAACGAGCCACCGGCTAAGTTTGGGAGCTTGACTGTGTTTCTGAAGGTATTTTCTTATGAGCAGGACTAGGGTTTCAATATTGGTGTGTGGGCAGGGGAGGGGAGCAGAATTTATGGAAAAGGTTTTTATTGTGTAAAAAACGCCGAATGAGTATGAACCCATTCGGCGTTTATGATTTTTTAGCCTATTGCCTTTGCAACTTCTGCGGCAAAGTCCTCGTTTTTCTTTTCAATACCCTGACCTGTTTCATAGCGTACAAATTTCTTTGCCGAAATCTTTCCGCCCTCAGCCTTAGCTGTATTTTCAAGATATTTGCCCACAGTTATGCTGTCGTCCTTGACGAATTCCTGATCCACAAGGCACATTTCCTTGAATTCCTTATTAAGTCTGCCCTGAATCATCTTTTCAATGATATTGTCGGGCTTTGAAGCGTTCTTGGGGTCGCTCTTTGCCTGTTCGATAAGGATAGCTTTTTCTTTCTCAACAAAATCAGCCGAGATCTCATTTCTGTCAACGAATCTGGGGCTCATTGCGGCGATCTGCATGCATACGTCCTTGCCGGCCTCTACAACAGCATCTGTCTTTACGTCAGCAGCAAGCTCAAGCATAACGGCAACCTTACCGCCTGCATGAATATAGCTTACAAAAAGACTTGAACCATCGCTTACAAGCTTTTCAAAACGTCTTATGGAAAGATTTTCGCCAATTGTGGCAACCTGCTCAATATGAACCTCTTTTACTGTCTTTGAGGGATCGTCGATCCACTTTTCTTCCAAAAGCTCCTCAACTGTTTTAGCATCGGAAGCGGCGATCTGCTTAGCAACAGCGGTTACATAATTTCTGAATTTTTCATTCTTGGCAACAAAGTCTGTTTCGGAATTTACCTCAACAACAACGGCAACCTTTCCGTCCTCTGAAATATAAGGAAAGCTTAAGCCCTCTGCGGCAACACGTCCTGCCTTCTTTTCGGCAGTAGCTGCGCCCTTCTTACGAAGAATGTCAAATGCAGCGTCCATATCGCCGTTTGCTTCAACAAGAGCCTCCTTGCAGGCACTCATACCTGCCCCTGAAAGTCCTCTTAATTCCTTTATCATAGCAGCTGTAACAGCCATTTTCATAACCTCCTATATTATTCTTCTGCAGCAGTTTCTTCCGTATCAGCCTCTGTCGGCTCGGAAGCATCGTTTGATACACCCTGACGTGATTCTATAACAGCGTCAGCCATTCTTGATGCAATAAGCTTAACGGCACGGATAGCATCGTCATTTCCCGGAATTACATAATCAACCTCTTCGGGGTCGCAGTTTGTGTCAACAATAGCAACGATAGGTATATCAAGATTATGTGCTTCGGCAACAGCAAGATGTTCCTTTCTGGGGTCAACGATGAATATAACATCGGGCACTCTCTTCATTTCCTTGATGCCGCCTATGTTTCTTTCAAGCTTTTCCTTTTCGTGCATAAGCTTGGCAACTTCTTTCTTGGGAAGAGCGTCCATTGTTCCGTCCTCGATCATAACATCAAGCTCTTTGAGTCTTTTGATTCTTGTCTTTGTAGTATTGAAGTTTGTGAGAAGTCCGCCGGGCCATCTTTCGTTTACATAGTTCATACCGCAACGAACAGCCTCTTCCTTGATGGAATCCTGAGCCTGCTTCTTTGTGCCGACAAAAAGCAGCTCTCCGCCGTCCTTTGTGATTTCAGCAACTGCATTGTAAGCGTCCTCAACCATCTTAACGGTTTTCTGAAGATCGATAATGTAGATGCCGTTTCTTTCTGCAAAGATGTACTCTGCCATCTTAGGGTTCCAGCGTCTTGTCTGATGACCAAAATGTACGCCTGCTTCAAGAAGCTGTTTCATAGTAATAACACTCATTTTTAAAATCCTCCTTCAGTTATTCCTCCATAGCCTCCTGCGGCAACTCCGGCGGAGCTACGTCCGCAAAAGCACTGTACCACAGGCCTCAGCTATGTGTGTAATAAGTGTCCGGCGTTAAACAACACCATTTATTAATATATCACATATTTCCATAACTTACAAGCCCCAATTTTAATTTTTTTTCAAACAAAAACCGCCCGAATGTGGGCGGTAGGATCGTGTCTATATATCAGCTGTACAGTTTTTTTCCGTCAGGACCGTCCGAAATTATTTCGCATCTGCCGTTGCAGTCAAAATCTCCCAGAAGCAGTCTGGAGTCGGGGCGAATGGAGTCCGCCCGTCTGAATCCCGTTTCATCAAGCACATATTTGTCGCTTGTGCCTGTTATTATATTTTCAACATACATCTCCTTGATGCCGTCAAGGTTCGTGTCCGCAAAATATATGCAGTCTGAATATGTCCGGGTTGAATTGTACGTTCTCCACAAAAGCCTGTATGATGAGTCGTAAACAAAAAGGTTGCTGCCATCGGAAACGGTATAAAGTCTGGCGCCGTTTCCATAAATATCCCATGAATACATAGATTTTGCAAAGTGAATGAGATGGACATTGTTTATATTCTGATGCGTCTTACAGTCAAATTCCGATATAACAGTACCTCCCGAAAGAGTAATTATTCCGTTGTCAAACACAAGCTGCTCGTAGGAGCCTTCATACAGCTTGAAATTTTCATTCTGCATATTCAGAAGACTGTCAAGTATAATAATATCGCCTGAGTCAATGCGCCCCTCCTCGTTTCTTCTTCCGCCGAGAACGGCGCATCTGCCATCGTTGTCAAAGTCAGCGTCAATAGGAATGCAGCCAAGCTCGGACTGTGAATATGATTTTGACAGCTGAAAGGTGCCTGTTCTCATTGTATAAAAGTCAAGTCTGTCGTTTTCTATTACAACAGCAATTCCCGAATTGGGACTTACGGCAAGAAAGTCATCGAAGGGCAGAGTTATGCTGCTCTCCGTATAGTCTGAGCCTTCAAATTCAACATTTTCATAAGCGTCAAAGCCGGGGTCGGTCAGAAAGACAGTTTCATCGTCTATACTGTAAATACGGTTGTTATATGTATAATAACCGCACACAATGGTATTGTCTTTGAAGTAAAAGCGTGCTTCGCCTGCAAGATCGCCGTTTGGGTGAAATATAACCGCATAAGCCGTAGCCATTTTTTCGCCGTCCTGCCACAAATCAACAGAATATCCTGTTTTTTCGCTTACGTTTTTCAATATCTGATAGTTGTCGTCACCCTCTGAGGGCAGAATTCCCTCACCAAATCTGATCAGCGACGGATCATATCCCCAGCCGTTGCTCTGAAGCTCCGATTCCAGTATATTGTTGAAAATAACTTTGTCCTGCTCGGTCAGACGATAGTCATTTGCGCCGCCGTCATCTGTATTTAGCTCGCAGGCGCCCAAAATTAAAGCTGTAAAACATATAATTAGTATTTTTTTCATCTTTTTTCCCTCTGAAATTGTTATGTAATAAAATTATACAATAAACAAACCGTCAATACAATTTCAGAAGTATTATTTCAGCTTTACAATTATGTTACAAAAGAGCAAATGCGGCGGCTGTAATTACTGGCAGCAGGGGAATCATAAGAAGCATCGTCTGAACCACCGTAAGCGCCGCAAGCTTAGGAGAACAATTATAGCTTTCCGCAAATATAATGTTCATAGAGCCGCTGGGAAGTGCCGTAAGAACTACAAGCGTTCTTGGCAGTGTTCCGTGAAAGCCCAATGCCCTGAGTATGACAAGCATTATCATAGGCAGTATAAGCAGCCTTAAAGCAGAAACTATATAGGCATATCTGTTTTTGAGAAGCATAGACAGCTTCATATCATTTATTTCACAGCCTATTATAAACATGGAAACAGGAAAAACCATTCCCCCAATCCCCGAAATGCTGTCAAGAAGCACGTCCGGAAGTGAAACAGGCGTAAAGAATATAACTATTGCCAGAATACAGGCAAGGGTAACCGGCTTTTTAAAAATAGTCTTTATGTCAAAGCCGCTGCCGCCCGACAAAAGATTAAGTCCGTATGTGTAAAGCAGCAAATTATAACAAAGATTGTAAACAACACAATACAAGGTTCCTTCAACGCCGAATATTTCATCTGTAAGAGAAAAGCCTATAAAACCAACATTTGCAAAGGCTATCATTGTTATGATAACTCTTTTGGAATTTATATCTGTTTTAAGCCTTCTTACAATAAGATGCCCTATCCCGATCGCCGCAATATAATAGACAGTGCAGATTATGGCGGAAAAGCCAACTCCTGCCGCAAGCTGACGGGAATAATCGCAGGCGGCCACCTCAAGAATGTTGAATGGAACGATACCCTTTACAAGCAGGTCGCTGAGTCCTTTCTGAAGCTTGTCGTCAATTACTCCCATTCGTTTTAAAATAAAGCCCACGCCTACTGTAAACACTATTTTAAACATCATATTTATTATAAATGTAATATCCATATTTCATGCTCCTTAAATAAGATATGTATATTTTAAGTTTTCATAAGCGGTTTGTCAATCCGATAATTAACTTTGACAGGTTTGAAGCATCAGATTATAGTTAGTGTAAAATAATTCTGGGAGTTTTTGAGATATGTTATAGATTAATACGTATCTATGGAAATATCGACAGTCTA
>CANQXR010000023.1 GCA_947627855.1 uncultured Clostridia bacterium | reverse complement strand
CACGGGGGAAGCAAAGGAGTGCGGGATATCCCGCACTCCTTTGCTTCCCCCGTGCCTGCCTGCCCCCGATGCCCCGGGTCCGCAGCCAAGCCGCCTGCGGCGGCTTGGCTGCGGATCCGAGGGCAACTTTTTATTGACTTTATGCGCAGTCGGCTGTATACTTGATAATAGATAAGTTTTGTAATTCAATAAATTCTTTAAGGATAGGAAAATGCTTATGAAATATGATAAAATAATTATAGGTGCCGGACTTTACGGATTATATTCGGCTCTTTTCTGCGGTGAAAAGGGTCAGAGCATTCTCGTGCTTGAATGTGATGCAGCGCCGTTTAAAAGGGCTACATTTATAAATCAGGCAAGGGTTCATCAGGGATATCACTATCCCAGATCCATTTCCACCGCTCTTAAATCCGCCGGCTATTTTGAAAGATTCAATAAGGACTTCGATTTTTGTATAAATCGTGAATTTACAAAGGTTTACGCAACCTCAAGCGAATACTCATGGTCAAGCGGAGAACAGTTCAAAAAATTCTGCCGTGCCGCAAATATTCCCTGTGAAGAGCTTCATCCGGGAAGATTTTTCAAAGACGGTATGTGTGACGGTGCATTTCTCACAAGAGAATATACCTACGATGCGGAAATACTTAAAAACTATTATCTCGAAAAGCTTGCTCCCCTTAAAAATGTTGAAATAAGGTATAACGTAAACATTACTGATATTTCAAATGACGGAAAATCATATGCAGTCCGGGAGGATAACGGCAAAATAAGCGAAACGGGCTTCCTGCTCAATTCCACCTACGCCTCCACAAATCAGATCCTTCATATGTTGGGATATGACAAGTTCAGAATAAAATATGAGCTGTGTGAAATAATACTCTGCGATGTAAACGATAAGCTTAACGAATATGGCTTTACCGTAATGGACGGACCCTTCTTCTCCATTATGCCTTTCGGCAAAACGGGTATACACTCTCTTACATCGGTTACCTTCACTCCTCATCAGACAAGCTATGAGGAGCTCCCCACATTTGAATGTCAGGGAAGAAGCAAAAACTACTGCTCGCCCACACATCTGGGCAACTGCAACGACTGCCCCGCAAAGCCCGTAAGCGCTTTCCCATATATGGCAAGTCTTGCGAGAAAATATCTTAAGGACGACTATAAATTTGAATATAAGGAGTCGCTGTTCTCAATGAAGCCCATACTGATGAGCTCGGAAATAGACGACTCAAGGCCAACCGTTATACGTGTTTATTCCAAAAATCCCACCTGCGTAGGGGTTCTTTCGGGTAAAATAAATACTGTTTATGATTTAGATGAGGTGTTAAGCGAAAATGGATAAAGAAAAAAATTTTGTATCAGGCGTTGTATATGTTCATAATTCAAAGCAGCATATAAGCAGCTTTCTGGAAATGCTGATAGATGTTTTTGAAACAAACTTCCTGCATTCCGAGATAATCTGCGTAAACGACGCTTCAAGTGACGACAGCAAAGAAATAATCAAAAGGTGTGCCGAAAAAGCAAGCGAAACCACTGTTTCCGTTATAAATATGAGCTATTTTCACGGTCTTGAGGGGGCAATGGCGGCAGGAGTCGATCTTTCTATTGGCGATTTCCTTTTTGAATTCGATACATCGGTATGCGATTATGACAAAAGCGAAATAATGAATATATACCGAAAGGCTCTCACAGGCTTCGATATAGTGAGCGCTTCTCCGGATTCCGAACAAAAGTTTACTTCAACATTGTTTTATAGCTTGTTTGACAGATTTTCTTCCGTTTCAAACAAGCTTACAACGGAAAGCTTCAGAATTCTGAGCAGAAGAGCTGTAAACAGGATAGACAGCATAAACAAATCGATACCTTACAGAAAAGCAGTTTATGCAAACTGTGGGCTTCAGGCAGCCAATGTAAAATATAAAACCGTAAATACATCAAAAAATAAGCATGACAAGAAAGAGCGCATATATAAAAGAGGGCTTGCGATAGATTCATTGATACTCTTCACCGATGTCGGCTATCGCTTTGCTTTGGGAATGGCATTCGTGATGATGGCTATGGTTATATTTATGGCGATTTACAGCTTTTACATCTATCTGAGCCAAAGCCCCGTTGCAGGCTGGACAACAACAATACTTTTCCTGTCTGCGGCATTTTTCGGGCTGTTCGGAGTTCTGGCGGTCATTATCAAATACCTTCAGATTCTTGTAAATCTTGTGTTCAAAAGAAAACAGTACAGCTTTGAAAGCATTGAAAAGCTTACAAGATAAAGGAGATATATATGGATATTTTGGTTGGTTATACAGGCTTTGTGGGAAGCAATATTTACAGCGCAAAAAAATTTGACCGTGTTTTTAACTCACGGAATATAGAGGACGCATACGGTCTTAAGCCGGATCTTCTTGTATACGCCGGCGTGCGTGCGGAAAAATATCTTGCAAACAATGCACCGGAAAAGGATCTGGAGGCAGTTTTGCAGGCTGCGGAAAACATAAAAAAGATAGCTCCGAAAAAGCTGGTTCTCATTTCCACGATCGACGTCCTTGAAACACCCGGACTTGCAGACGAAACCGTTCCTGCCGTACAAAAAAAGGAGAATGCCTACGGATATAACCGTCTGGAGCTTGAAAAACGCATAAGACAATATTATCCCGATGCTCTTATAATAAGACTTCCCGGTCTTTTCGGCAAAAACCTTAAAAAGAACTTTATATATGATTTTATAAACGTAATTCCATTTATGCTTACGAAGAATAAAATGGACGAGCTTTGCCACGACCATGGCATTATAAGGAAATTTTATACTCTTCAGGATAATGGATTTTACAGACTGAACGATATCCTCAGCGATGAAAGGGAGCTTCTTAAAAATGAATTCAGAGCGGCAGGCTTTACCGCCCTTAATTTCACCGACAGCAGAAGCGTATTTCAGTTTTATCCTCTTTCACGCCTTTGGAGCGACATAGAAATTGCCCTTAAAAACGATATCCGTCTTCTCCATACAGCTACACAGCCTGTTTCAGCCGGAGAAATATATGAATATCTGACGGGCAGACCCTTTGTCAACGAGCTTGACAAAACCCCTGCCGACTATGATTACAGGACTGTCTATTACAGACTTTTCGGCGGCAGCGGAGGCTATATACTCCAAAAGGACGAAGTGCTTAAAAGTATAGGAGAATTTGTAAATAATGGACAATAAACTATATAAAAGTAAATTTCTTGCTGCTTTTAAAATACTCATATGCACCGCAGCCGTATTATTTGCGGCTGCGGTCTGTGTCGATTCCGTAAGAACCGCAAATGCAGTCTATGTTGTAAAGGCTGTTTTTTCCGCCTGTCTTGTGGCTGTTCTTTGTTTCAGCGTTGTCAGACTGGAAGCTCTTGTGGAAACCTTTAAGGGCTTTAAAAGCAAAATCGCTGCCGTTTACAGCGTTTGTTTTTCCGCTTTTCTTCTTTCACTGTATAACCCTCTCTGGCATACGAATCTGACCGAATTTAAAAGAATTATAGGTCAGGGAATTCGTTTCAACTATGACTGTGACAAGCTTTTGGCTCATTTTAATCTGTGCTTCATAGTCTTTGGAATTCTTTTTGTGCTGTTTTATCTTGTCATAAATCACCTGAAAGCCGTTCATATTTCCGATGATGAGCAAAAAGCATGGAGATTTCTTGACGATATAATTGTCATTTCAGCAG
This sequence comes from uncultured Clostridia bacterium, assembly GCA_947627855.1. Classification (GTDB taxonomy): domain Bacteria; phylum Bacillota; class Clostridia; order Lachnospirales; family CAG-274; genus JAJQCI01. The sequence goes on along the minus strand of CANQXR010000023.1, from coordinate 34,732 downwards.
TCACCTGTATTTTTAAAGCTATTGTTTTTTTCAGCAATACAAATGATTTTAACAATAGGATTTTTTATTACTCCTCATATTTGTGCGGAGAAATAATTGCCGGAGGTATTATATATATTGTTTTCGACATTAAAAAAAGACTCTCTCCCGAAACCTACTACAAACTCATGCTTTCGGGCTTTTCTCTCGGCTTCGTGCCGGTTGTCTTTGCCGGCAGCATAATACCGCCTGTATTTTTCTCATTTCTGCTCCCTGCTGCCTTCATGCTGGCATGCATTATATTTATTGACGAAAAACGGCATAAAATCTGCTGTCCGCTCACGGCAATATGTGGACTGCCGCTTCTCACATCAATGTATTCGGAGCTTATTTTTATACTTGGGAGCCATAAAATATTTATATCTGCTCCACGGACTGTCTATATAGCCGTAGTTGTTGTATATGCGCTTATATCATATATTGTATTCCGTATACTTAAAAAGAAAAATATAAAACTGTCCAAAAATGCGTCGTATATTCTGCTTATATTGGGTACAGCTGCATTTGCTGCCCAGGTTTTGCCGGATACCCCGGTTAATATTCATGTTTTTGAAACGGCAAACAGCAGCATACTCATAACCGATTTCCTGAATTTCGGCAAAATACCCATAGTGGAGCATTATGGCGGGCATATGCTCTCAGGAGTTCTTTCGGGAATATTGTACGGACTTTTTAATAACGACTACTTAGGAGCCATATCTTCCGCCTATGTACAATATAGACTTGCTGTCTGGGCTGTTATATTCTATCTTATACTCAGAAAAATCCAAAGCGATAATACGGCATTCTGGACTGTGCTTCTATTCCCCTTTTTCGGATTTTCACCCGATTATATAGTTGGGGGTATAATTTGCCTTTCAGCGGCATATTTTGTCAGTAAAAACACCTATAAAAGAGCAGCTCTTTTCTGGATAATATCTGTTCTTGTAACCCTTGACAGATTGGATATAGGCGCTTCATTTGTATCAGCAGGAATAATTGTTATTCTTGCATATGCCGTCGTAACAAAAAACAAAACCTGCATTAAACAGTTCATAGCAACACTTGTCTGCACAGCTGCGGCAGGACTGTCTTTATGGTGCATATTATGCCTGTATAAAAATATAAACCCTATTGTAAGGCTTCGTGAATTTATTGAGATAAGTCTTTCCAATCAGAACTGGGCTTACGCCACAATAGGAGATGTAAGCAAAACGGCATTTTCCTATGCATATATTATAACTCCCATGGCAGTTGAACTGACCCTTATATTATTTCTGTTTTCCGGAAAGCTTAAAGAAAAACTATGCCGCCTCGAATGGATAATTATAATTATTCTGGGACTTGCATATTTCGCAAATTTTCACAGGGGTATAGTCAGGCACTCTCTTGTGGAGGGAAGCACAGTAATAGCTATATGGACAAGCAGTATATTCATATCTCTGTTCATAAGTATGTATAGGAAGAGATCTATGCTGTTTCTGCCAATATTCAGTGTTCTGATGCTTGTAAATTGGGGGATTATGAATACCTCCACCGCTCCTATAAGCATTCTTTATGACAGTGCAGAAAATAAAGCGATAAGTCTGAACTCATATATGCAAAGGCCCATAGATGAAAGCAATTCTCTTAGCCGAGTAAAAATAAATGATGATTTTGCTGCATTCGCAAAGCCGTTTACAGATGTTCTCGACCTTGTGCTGAAAGACGATGAAACCTTTTTGGACTCTCTGAATGTGACAGCTCTTTATTCCATTATGAAAAAGGAATGTCCGGTATACGTTTCCCAGTCGCCGCTTCAGCTTTCCGGCGAGTTTTCTCAGCTCTGTTTTATAGATGAAATAGAGAACATGAAGGATAGAATTCCTGTGGCAATTATGCCTTCAGTCAATAATAATTATTATAATCTCGATGGAATTCCTAACTCCGTCAGATATTATAAGGTATCGGAGTATATATATAAAAATTATATTCCCTTGTGCGCCTATACTGATCAGTTTGCGCTGTGGGTCATTCCTGAACGATATGACGAAATGAAGCAGATTCTCGAAAAAGCCGAATTTGCAGATATGCTTAATTTCGATTATAATTCATTCAGACCAACTGAAGTGGTTTCTTTGGAAACACTTCCGTATATATGGGCAAACTATGATAAAAAAGAAGCAGCAAATAATAAAACCGTTTCCAACGTAAGCAAAGATGGCAGCGTGTTTATGCTTGACACTCCATCGTCAGAGCTTGATAAGGAAAACGGAAATTATCTTCTTTTAACAGCGGAAAGCATAGGAACCGGCGAACTTGACTCTGTATATGCAGATGTTATACTAAGCAGAATTGACAACGGTGTAACAGACGACAGATATACTTATAGAATACGCCTTGAAAACGACAAAAATAACTATATAATAAGAATAAGCACCGATTATAGCTGGTATTCGGAAAATATAAATGCTTTCAGAATTGAAAGTGACAACAATATACACATTTATGAAGCTAAAATACTGGAGGGTGACTGATAAATGAAGCTTTCGATTTCAAATATTGCATGGGATATTGCATATAATGATATAATATATAATAAAATGAAAAAATACGGTTTTGAGGGACTGGAAATAGCCCCCACAAAGCTTATAAGTCAAAACCCCTATGATAATACGGAAGAAGCCGTACGCATCAAAAAGGAGCTTGAAAACAACTATTCTTTCACAATTCCGTCAATGCAGTCCATATGGTATGGCAGAAGTGAAAATATTTTCGCAAGCCCCGAAGAAAGAGCATTTCTTGAAGGCTATATGAAAATGGCGATTCTGTTTGCCGAAGCCATAGAATGCAGAAATCTCGTTTTCGGCTGTCCCCGCAACAGAAATCTGCCCCAAGGCAAAAACTCCGACGATGCAGTGGATTTTTTCAGGACGGTGGGAGATTTTGCCGCACTCCACAACACGATAATAGGTATGGAAGCCAATCCGCCAATATATAATACAAATTATATAAACGATACACATTCGGCGATAGAGCTTATAGAAAAAGTAAATTCCCGTGGCTTCCGTCTTAACCTCGATGTAGGAACCATGATAGAAAACGGAGAAAGTGAAAATCTTTTAAAAGGCTTTGTAAAATATGTAAATCACGTACATATAAGCGAGCCAAATCTCAAACCCATTAAGGAAAGGGAGCTTCATAAGGGTATTTGCAAAGTCCTTGCCGATGAAGGGTATAAGGGATATATATCCATAGAAATGGGCGGCGGCGCAGATATTGACGTTATAGACGGCGTTATGAAGTATGTTGCCGGCATTTTCAGATAATGAGGAGGAAAAATATGATATATGAAAGAAAAAAAGGCGTACCTCGCTATGACTGCACGGAATTTGAAGAAAAAAGCAGCAATTATGTGGTGCTTATACCCATAATAAACGAGGGACAGCGTATAATAGATGAGCTAAAGCGAGCCTATAAAAACAAAATCTCAAGCTTTGCGGATATTGTAATATGCGATGGAGGCTCTACTGATGGATGCACCGAAACAGAAAGGCTCAAAAGCCTTAATGTAAATACGCTGCTCGTTAAAATGGACGATGGCAAACAGGGAGCACAGCTCAGAATGGGCATTTCATGGGCGCTTAAAAGAGGTTATAAAGGTATTATCACAATTGACGGAAACAATAAAGACAGCATAGAGGATATACCGAAATTTATCGATAAGCTAAAGGAAGGGTACGACCTTGTACAGGGCTCCCGCTTTATAAAGGGGGGTCACGCCGTAAATACGCCCCTTATCAGAAATGTTTCCGTCAGGCTCATACACGCGCCTATAATAAGCCTTACCGCAAAACAGCACTTTACGGACACAACAAATGCTTTCAGGGCATATTCTGCCGCATATCTGCGTGACGCGCGTGTGAAACCCCTCAGAGATGTATTTGTGACATATGAGCTGTTGGCATATCTGTCGGTAAGAGCCACTCAGCTCGGATATAAGGCCTGCGAAATACCTGTTACAAGGGCATACCCCGATAAAGGCAAAACACCTACAAAAATCAGCTTTTTCAAGGGCAACAGTCAGCTTCTTTCAATTCTCTTCAAAAATATGCTTGGCAAGTATAAGCCCGAACAATCATAAAAAAATGGCTGCTCCACCTTTTTCTCCGTCAAAGACGGATAAAAAGGCGGACCATCGGGGGCACAATCAGCGGCGCCTGCGGCGCCGCTGTTTGTGCCCGCCCCAAAACCGAATTGGCTAAGTGCATCTAAGTGCAAAATATTATATTTTTTTAAAAAAAATCTTGCAATGGTAAAATTGTTGTGATAAAATAGTCTATAGTGTTTATACAGGAGGTAGATGAAAATGGCTTTTAATATCGTATGCGTATTAATTTTAATTGCCTGCGTAGGCGTAAACTTATGCATTCTTTTGCAGAATAAAAGAGCCGGCGGATTTACGGGTTCAGTTTCCGGTATGGGCGGACAGCAGACATATTGGGATAAAAACAAGGGTAAGTCTTTGGAAAAACGTCTTGAAAGATATACTGCAATAACAACGGCTATATTTGTAGTTCTTACGCTTATAAGCAATCTTATTTAATAAAGCATAATTATAGGGGGCTATCTCGAAGGAGATGGCTTTTTATTTGCAATATATTGTACGGGAAACCGACCGGACTGCGGTTGCGACCGAGGCGAGGGGGATCCGTCCGAGAAACGAAGGGGGCGGACGGAGCCGCCCCCTTCGTTTCTCGGACGGATCCCCCTCGCCTCGGCCCCGACGGGCCGCATTTCAAATCATCTTCGATGATTTGAAATGCGGCGCAACCCCCTAAAGCAAACAAAAAACCGAAAAATAAAATCTGAGAGGAAAAATGGAAAATATAAGTAATACAATAAACGAAAAAAAAGAAAAACTGTGGGATTTCCTCATTTCTCCCGATTACAAAAACTATATGACACGAGATGAATTGAGAATATATGTACAGGTAAAGCCGGAAGAGGATATGCTTTTCGACTGTGTCATAGACGAGCTGACAGACGAAGGCAGGCTTTTTCTTTCAAAAAAGAAAAAGCTGGTACCGTATAAAAAACTCGGTTATCATATGGGAGAGTTAAGAACACATGAAAACGGCTTCGGCTTTGTCAGATGTGACGACATGGACGAAGATGTTCACATACGCAAGGCAGACCTGCACGGAGCAGTCCATAAGGACAGGGTAATTATAAGTATAACCTCTGAATCCCCAAAGGGCATTTCCGGCGTTGTCAAAAAAATAGTCAGTCGTGGGCTTGAATCCATTACCGGCACATACAGAACAGTAGGAGGAATTCCCTGTGTAATTCCCGACGATGCCCGCATATTCAGAAAAATAAAACTGAGCAAAAAGGAATGCAGGGGCATGGAGGAGGACTCAAAAGTTGTTGTGAAAATAACAAGACCTCCGGGCAAAAGCAGAATACCTATGGGTAAAATCACCGAGGTTTTGGGGCTTAAAAGTGATGTTGGGGCAGATATATCCTCCATTGTTGCCGGTCTGGGAATACCCCACGAATTTTTCGATAAGGTAAAGAAGCAGGTCCGGAAAATCCCCTTGAACATTGATGGCGAAAATCTGAATGACAGAGAGGATTTCCGTAATGTTATGACAGTTACCATAGACGGAGAAGATGCGAAGGATCTGGACGATGCCGTATCATGCAGACGTATGGAGAACGGTCACTATGAGCTTGGAGTCTATATAGCAGATGTAAGCCACTATGTAAAAGCTGATACGCCTATTGATAAGGAGGCATACAAAAGAGGTACAAGCGTATATCTTCCCGACAGGGTAATACCTATGCTGCCCGAAATATTATCAAACGGCATATGCTCCCTTAACGAAGGACAGGACAGGCTGGCTTTATGCTGCATTATGGAAATAAACGCCAAAGGCAGCATAAAAAAACACAGAATAGTCAAGGGCGTCATAAATGTAAATAAAAGAATGACCTATGATAAGGTAAACGATGTTCTTGAAAACGACTGCTCCGTCCACAGAGATGAATATGCCGAATTTATGCCTATGCTTGGTATAATGAAGGAGCTGAGGGACATACTCTTTGATAAAAGAGAAGCAAGAGGATCGGTCAGCTTTGAATTCCAGGAATCCGGCGTTACACTGGACGACAGGGGAAAGCCACTGGAGATTGTTATCAGGCAGAGAAATACGGCGACAAGCATTATAGAAGAATTTATGCTTGCCGCAAATGAAACCGTTGCCGAAAGCTATTTCTGGCTTGAAATTCCGTTTATTTACAGAAGTCACGAAGAGCCGGAACGTGAAAAATATGATATGCTGAAAAAAACAGTCGGCAAAATGGGCTATGTGCTAAGAGGTTACAGGAAAAATCCCAAAAATCTGCAAAAGCTTCTCAAGGACGTAAGAGGAAAGGACGAAGAGCTTATGATAAGCCGTCTGGCGCTCCGCAGTATGCAGCAGGCAAGATATACCTCGGAATGCTTAGGGCACTACGGGCTTTCGGCAAAATATTACTGCCATTTCACCTCACCAATAAGAAGATATCCCGATTTATTCATACACAGAATTATATCCCTGTGCATAGAGGGGCACAGTGTGGGAGAGCTTATCAGTCAATATGGTGCGGAAGCCGTCGAAAAGGCAAAGGGCTGTTCCATAAAGGAAAGGCGTGCCGAGGACGCCGAAAGAGAAGCCCTTCTCCTTAAGAAAACCGAATATATGGCGGACAAGGTGGGAGAAGCATTCAATGGCATAATCTCTTCCATAACCTCATGGGGAATTTTTGTACAGCTTGAAAACACTGTTGAGGGAATGGTTTCATACAAGGATATGACAGATGATATATACGAATATGACGAAGAAAGTATGTCGTGTATGGGTGTGCATACCCACAGAACCTATGTCATAGGCAGCAGGGTCAGAGTTATACTTGAAAGAGCCGATACAAATACAAAAAGGCTTGATTTTGTTTTTTGCGGGGGAAAGACAGATGGAAATAATTTATGAAAGAAAAATAAATTACTACGAAACAGATAAAATGGGCGTTGTTCATCACGCCAATTATATAAGGTATTTTGAGGAGGCAAGAATATATTTTATTGAAATGCTGGGACAAAGCTATAAGGATTTTGAGGACAGGGGCATTATAATGCCTGTGCTCTCCGTTGAATGCAGCTATAAATCCTCTGCGGATTTCGATGACGTACTCCTTATACACACCCGTCTTACGGAGCTTGGCGGTGTAAAGGCACGCTTTGAATATGCAGCCTTCAATAAAAAAACAGGTGCCAAGGTATGTACAGGCTCGTCCTCTCACGGCTTTCTTGACAAAAGCTTTAAGCCTGTAAACATCAAAAGAAAATACGCCGATGTCTATGAATCCCTTCTTGGTTCCGTTGAGAAATAAAAAACCGTGCCGGTATATGAATTTCAGACATACTATCCTCATATCATAAAGCAGGAGGGGATCATATGCCGGATATTGACGGTCTTAACAGTGAAACAAAAGAATATCTTAATAAATTTTACGATATACTCGATGAAATGGTGGAGGAAATGACAGGTGCGCCGCTGACAAACAGTATTTCTCACAATTTTATTGTGCAGATGATACCTCATCACAGGGCAGCAATAGAAATGTCGGTCAATATTCTGAGCTATTCGGAAAACAACGCTCTGAGGGGAATTGCCGCAAATATAATAGCATATCAGAAAAAGGGCATAGAGGATATGCGCAGAATACTTCTTATATGCTCGTCATACAAAAATGACGAAAATTCTCTGAGGCTTTATGAAAAGCGTTTCAAATGGATAAGCTCCGCTATGTTCTATGAAATGGGAAACAGCTATGCCGACAACAATATTGACGCAGATTTTATGCGTGAAATGATACCTCATCACAGAGGGGCGATAAGAATGTGCGAAAATCTGCTCTCCTTTGAAATATGCCCTGAGCTGAAGCCTGTTGCCGAAAAAATCATACTTACGCAGAAAAGAGGTATTTCCGACATGGAAAAGCTCCTCGAATCAATAGAATAATCAACCCGGTGTAAACAGAAAAGCACCCCTTATGACAGTCTGTAACGGCTGTAAAAGGGGTGCTGATTTTTTATTTGTTATTTCTTTTTAATTTTCATTTTTGAGAACTCATACCATACGGAGCCTGCAATAAGAACCGAGCTCCATGTACCGGCTACGATACCTACTACTATGGGCAGAGCAAATTCCTTGATAGACTGTACGCCGAAAATATAGAGTGCACCTATCGTAAGGAGAGTGGTAAGAGATGTGAAAAGAGAACGTCTCATACACTCGCGAACGGATTCGTCCACAAGCTGCTCTGTTGTCCACTTTCTGTGGGCATTCTTATTTTCTCTTACTCTGTCGAAAATAACAATAGAAGCGTTTATAGAATAACCCAGAACAGTAAGTATAGCCGCTATAAATGTGCTTGAAAGAGGTATTCTCAGAACAGCATAGCAGGTAAGAACTATCAATGAGTCATGAATAAGAGCTATGATAGAAGATGCACCTGTCTTGAAGTCCTTGAATCTTATAGATACATATATAAGCATCATTATACAAGCAAGGAATACCGCAAGAATAGCGTCCTGTGTCATTTCGGAGCTTATTGTTGCCGAAATCTGAGTTACCGAGAAGCTGGATTCCTCAAGCTGATATTTTTCTGCAACGGCAGCAATAACAGCGGCAATATTTCCCGAATATCCTTCACCTGTGGCAACTGTGAAAACGTGTTCCGTTGTTGCTTCGGAAACAGCCTCTTCGCTTTCCTCTGCATCTTCTGCCCCCGAAACCTCTTCGGGATTTCCGTTTTCATCAACAGGAACTATTCCGTAGGTTCCGTCGCCATTGTCAACAAGAGAAGCGTTCACAACATTCTCACCGTCAGCTGCCGGATCAGCTCCATCATCGGCTGCTGCATCGTCGCCGTCCACTGCATTTTCATCAGCTGCTGCGTCATCACCATTGTCTGCGTTTTCATCAGCTGCCGCATCGTCACCATTGTCTGCCTCGCCGTCAACAGCAGGGGTTTCAACATCGGCTTCATCGCCGGATATAATGCTTTCAACCTCAACGCCGTCATTTTCCTCGTCAGCCATGTCAGCCTTGTCCTCTTCGGCAGCTGTGTCAGCTGCATCTTCCTCGGCGGCTGTGTTTTCTTCATCTGCAACAGTCTCATCGCCGACAGCGGCAGCGTCATCACTGCCAAGCGCCTCGTCAACCGTGATATCGTCAATTACGGATCTGAGCTTGATGATAGCCTTGTTTTCAGATGTAACCTTCTGAATTACAGGTACATCATCATCTATAATGGCGGACTGTACAAGCTCTTCAAGCTCCGCCTGATCGAAATCTTCATTAAAGCTTACTTCTATGGAAGTTCCGCCCTTGAACTGAATGTCATAATTAAAAGCGCCGTTTCCGTTTACGCTGTTGAATATCATAACGGCAAAGCCCACTATAATGATAAGCAGTGAAATGCCGATCCAAATTTTTCTATGCTGAATAACCTTCATTGCCGTTACACCTCCTTATCCGTCTGAGGCTTAACGCCGTAGAAAGCAGGACTGCTTACACCAAGACCGTGGAATGCGTTTACAATAAGTCTTGTTATAACGATAGATGAGAACATGGAAAGAACTATACCTATGACAAGAGTCTGTGCAAAGCCCTTTATAGTACCCGTTCCCAACAAATAAAGTATAACGCCTGCTATAATAGTAGTTACATTACCGTCTATGATTGCTGAAAGAGCATTTGAGAAGCCGTTCTTTATAGATGTGCCTACGCTTCTTCCCATTTTAAGCTCTTCCTTTATACGCTCGAATATAATAACATTTCCGTCCACAGCCATACCTATTGAAAGTATGATACCTGCGATACCGGGAAGTGTAAGGGTCACGTTGAATAAGCTGAGTACAAGCACGTCAAGCCCTATATATATAAGAAGCGCCCAGTCTGCAATAAAGCCAAGACCCTTGTAGAATATAAGCATAAACAAAAGCACAAGGGCAATACCTATAAGACCGGCAAAAAGACTGGTTGAAAGAGATGCCGCACCAAGTCTTGCGCCTATTGAGTTAGATTCGATTACACGAAGGTCAAAGGGAAGTGAGCCTGACTTGATAAGGTCTGCAAGCTTCTGAGCCTCGTCATTTGTAAAATTGCCGGTAATAATTGCCTGACCGTTGAGAATGGCTGTGTTTACCGTAGGTGCGCTTATTATCTGATCGTCAAGAAGAATGTAGATCTGCTTGCCGATATTTTTCTGTGTAGCATCGGCAAAGCCCTTTGTTCCCACATCGTCAAATGAAAGCTCTACTACGGGCTGAGGTGTTCCGCTCTCTGTGGAAGTACCTCTTTTTGCGTCCTTTACGTTTATACCGTCAACAACTACGTTGCCTTCGGGGTCGAGGAAGTAAAGGTGCGCCGTCTGACCGATTTCGTTTATGGCGGTTTCCGCATCTTCAACTCCGGGGATCTCTATACGGATCCTGTCTGTTCCCTCAGCGGCAACCTCCGCCTCTGTCCAACCGTTATTGTCCATACGCTGTTGGATCATTGAAATAGCCGAATTCATTTCAGCTTCGCTCGGGGAGTAGTCTACTGCTTCATAAACCACATAAACTCCGCCCCTTAAATCAAGTCCCAGATTTATATTCTGATATCCGAGACCGCTCCATACTCTGTTGCCGAATGCAGACGCAGCCGCCAGAACGCCGACAACAAGTACAAGTATGAAGAGAATTAAACCATTATTTCTTTTCATTAGTTTATTCCTCCCTAATATATTTTATAAAGCGGAAAAACCTCCGCCGTTTGGGCGTATGGTTTCCCGTCCAAACATTCTGCCTTATATTTTACCATAATGAAATCTCCAATGCAAGAAATTATTTTAAAAATAATGTTAGTTTTACAGTGTCCGCCATAAAAAAAGCACAGCCGTGTCCTTTGGCTGTGCTTCTGTGCGGTCTGAATCATATGCCCTTTTCCAGCTTTAGCTTTATTATTCTCAGAACCGATGAATCAAGTCTTTCCTCCGTTATATCTCCTCTTTCAAAGGCGGAGAGAATACTGTCGTATGCGGTGTCAAGGTCCTTGGGCATCAACAGCATATCGGCGCCGGCTTCAAAGGCCTTCAGCGCCGCCTCCTCAGAGCCGCAGAATTCCGTAAGGGCTTTCATGGAAAGGGAGTCGGTTATCACAATGCCGTCATAGCCTATGCGGTTTCTCAGTATATCCCTTATTATGGTGGGAGAAACAGAGGCCGGCGTATTGTCCCCTGTAATTTCCGGCAGAGATATATGTCCCACCATTATAAAATCCGCTCCCGACTTTACGGCGTTTTCAAAGGGAATAAGCTCCCTTTGCTCAAGCTCTTCAAGGGTTCTGTGGGCAAAGGCGAATCCCTCGTGGCTGTCGTCCTTTGTTGCTCCGTGACCGGGGAAGTGCTTGAAGCATGATATAATGCCCTTGTCCTCAAGCCCCTCAGAAAGTCTGACAGCCATTTCCGAAACCACATAGGGGTCGGAGCCGAAGCTTCTGTCCCTTACAACAACATTTTCCGGTTCCGTAATAACATCCGCCACAGGGGCAAAGTCCACGTTAAAACCGTATTCGTGAAGATATGAGCCGATAGTTTCTCCTGCCTCGTAAGCATCGTCAGCCCTTCCCCTTTCGCCTATTATCTTCATATCGGGTATGGCAGGTATGTCAAGGCTTTCGTTTCCGCTGAGCCTTGCAACCGTTCCGCCCTCCTCGTCAACTCCCAGAAAAAGAGGAACAGGGCAGACCTCTCTGCCATATCCGTCTGCATTACCAAGCATTTCCCTGAGCTGCTCTTTACCGGTTATATTTGAAGAAAAAAATATTATTCCTCCAACGGGGTGGACGGAAAGAGCGTTTCCGAAAGCCTCGTCGGCGCAGGTGACGTCCTTCTCTCCCGTGAGAGATTCCGGAGTAACAAAGAAAAGCTGATTTATTTTTTCCTCAGTTGTCATTAAGTCAAGAATTTCCCTTGCCTTTTCCTCAACCGAAGTTTCGCTTACAGCTTCCGTCTGCTCCTCTGTGACGGAGAAATCGCCGCTGCCGCCGTCTGTACAGCCCACTGTAAAGAAAGCGGCAATAAAAGCCGCCGCAAAGCCCGTACGCAGTATATATCCCGCTATTGCTCCGCAAAGCTTTTTTATTCCGTAATTTTTCATAATACTCCTTATATTCTGTCAAAAAAATTCCCCGATATGTGCTGAAATATCGGGGAGGCTGATTTATCTTACTTTTACTTTGATAGTCTTGGTGTCGTAGTCTTCCTCATCGGAGGATACTTCGTCCTCATTTGACGCATATATTGTATATGAGCGGTTTCCGTCATCATCAGGCTTGAAACTGAAGCTCCATACATATTCGTTAGAGGTTTCCTTGGTGGGCTTTTTAATTACATTTGTAACAGTGTCCTCGTCCTCGTCCTCTATCCATACTCTTGTAACAGATGTATTTGTATATACGTCAACATCAAGGCTGTCGCCCTCATATATGGCTGAGTCGTAGTTTACGTTTGTAATTTCCGGCTCGTCATAGCTTACGCCGTAGATGTAAAAATCTCTCTTATATGAGTCTCCGTCCTTGTCATAGGCATATACGGTGTAGTAGGTATTTACATCGCCTATAAGAATGCTTGCGGAATATCTCTTGTATGAAGATGAGGATTTCTCGTCACTCTCCGAATAAAGGGTCTTATTGTTGTTGTTTTTAATAACAACGGAGGTAGTGTCGTTTGAACATCTTACGGTAAACCTCGACTCTCTGCCTGATTCTATATCATCACGCTCAGGCTGTATATCAATAACAAAGGGTCCGCTAAGCTCATCACGGCAGGTAATGCGTATAGATTCGCTTGTGGTTTCCTCCGCCTTGTTATAAGCAACCACCTTATATTTTATGGTGCCTGCCTTACGTTCGTTCCAGCTTAAGAGATATATATTCTGACCGGCAACGGTGTCCTGCTTAAAGCCTGTCTTTGCTACCACATCATCGTCCTCATCAAGAACCTCAACATAGTTTATATCCGTAGAGGTATATATATAAAGCTGAGTTTCCTCACCTCTGGTCGTTTCGCTTGAGGCAGGATATATGTCGAAAATTTCAAGCTCTTTTTCGTCCTCCTCGTCCTCATCGCCATAGCCCTCTATTGTTATCGTTCTGTAATCCTTTGTGAAATTATTTCCGTCCTCGGGATATACATATATATAAAGATAGCATTTGCCCGTTGTGGTCACCTTTGACTTACCCTCGAATATACGCTCATCGCCGTCCTCGTCATAGGTTGAAATAGAAAGGGAGCTTGCCGAATAGCTCGGCTCTATTTTCAGCCTTTTTACCTCGTCAGTTGTCCTTATGGAGAACTTGACATATTCGCCCTCTTCAATTTCCGTATCCTCAAGCTTTACTTCCTTTATGTATTCCGAAAGAGCGCCGTCGTCTGTCTTATCATTTTTCTTGCTATCCGACTCGCCCTCTACGGTGAGAAGAACGCTTGCAAAGTCATAATATTTGCTTCCGTCGCCGGGATATACATAATAAATCTTGTTTGCCGTATTGTCGTCGGCAGGAGTGAAGTCGATTGTAAATGTTCTTGTTCCGTCAGCGTTTTCAACAAATTCCGTAAATTCTCCGACGTCCTTTCCCGCTGAAGCATAGTTGAGCTTAACGGTGGTCGTTGAGGAATTGGCAACACAGACTATGGACGCCTCATCACCGTTTTCGACTGTGGCGCTGACTGCCTGTGCCGAATTTATCTTGGGCTGCTCCGAAGCGGCACTTGCGGAATTTATAATTACAGTACGTGACGGATTGTTCCAGTCTACCTGCGCTCCCATTGCTTCGGCAAGCATTCTTATAGGCATAAGTATTCTGTCACTTACGACTATTGAGGGAGTGTCGAAGGAGGACGGTGTTCCGTTTACGTAAATAAGGTTGCTCCGCATTTCATGCTTTATTACTCTTTTGCCGTCAGAGCTTGTGAAAACCGCTGTTTCCGTGTCCTTGTCCCAGCTTACGGTAAGTCCCAGAGCCTCCGCCGTGGCTCTTATAGGCACCATTGCTCTGCTGTTGTATATCATAGGCTGAGCATCTGAGGCGGCATACTGTACAGGCTTTCCGTTAAGGGTGACATATACAGGGTCGTCCGCATAGGCACATATTCCGAATGACATAACGAATAAAACAACAGATAAAAAAACTATAATTTTATTTTTCATATACTCGCATCCTTTCGCTTTGAAATTACTATTCTATTATAACAGATAAAGAGCCTCAATACAAATACATTTATTTGACATTTAGCATACAAAAATATAATAAATATGACAATAATGTTAATGAAATATTACATATTTTTCATATAGTTCTTTATTTTTATAAAGGTTTCGTCGCTTATGTCATGCTCTATCTTGCAGGCGTCCTTTTCGGCTATTTTTTCGTTCACACCCAACACCCTTACGAAAAAATCCGTAATTACAGTATGCTTTTCATATACGCTGAGAGCGTGCTCTCTTCCCTTTTCTGTAAGGACTATATTGCCGCCAAGCTCTATGGTGAGATAGCCGTTGTCCCTCAGAATAGACATTGCCCTGCTTATAGACGGCTTTGAAAAGCCAAGCTCATTTGCAACGTCTATTGAGCGCACAAACCCCTGTCTGTTTTTCAGAATGAGAATTGTTTCGAGATAATCCTCACCCGATTCGTGAATCCCCATATGATTTACCTCCGGATATAATAAAAATTGACGCCGATGTATTTTTTATATGAAATCGGCAAATTATATTTATCAGAACATTATATCACAAGCCCCTCTGTTTTGCAAGACCCTGTGTTTATTCAAGTCCGGCAAGAAAATCAAGGCTGACGCCGTAAAGCTTTGCCATACGTCCCGCCATGTGCAGGGAAGGCTCTACAATGTCATTTTCATATCTTGAAAGAGAGCCTTTGTTTATGCCAAGCCTGAGGGACGCCTCGGCTATGGAAAGTCCCCTTTCGATTCTCAGGCTTTTGATTCTGTCGCCAAGGGTTGTCATAATCATCACCTCTTGCATAATATTATAATACCGATGGGGCTGTAATATCAAATTAAAATTTATTATAAACGCAAGTATTTTCGCCGGCGGATTAACCATGTATAACCAAAAATTAAAAATAAGAAAAATTTTAATATATTGGCTGACAAAAAGAAATTTTTATGATATAATATAATTGATAAAAAATATACAAGGAGGGATCATCATGAGCGAAAATATTAAATATAATGATAATAGCGAAAACAAGATTTGGGAGGTTTCACTTACAGGCGAAATAGACATTTTCAATTCTGAAGCGGTAAAAGAAGAGCTTCTTGAAATGACGGATAAAAAGGAACAGAACATAATAATAGACTGTAAGGATCTGAGCTATATAGATTCCACCGGACTTTCCGTACTCGTTGCACTTCTTAAAAAGGTGAAGGCATATTCGGGAAACGTGAGTCTGAGAAATCTTATGCCCAATGTCAATAAGGTTATAAAAATAACAAATCTTGATAAATTATTTATTATTGAAGGTGATGTTGATGAATAAAAATCTGATCAATGACAAAATACTGTTTTCGCTTCCCCTCAACAGCGCATACATTTCCGCCGCAAGGCTCACCGCATCTTCCATCGCAAACAGGCTCGGCTTTTCAACAGCAGAAATAGAAGATGTAAAGGCGGCTGTTTCCGAAGGCTGCACATTCATAATAAAGCAGTTCAAAGAATATAAGGAGGACTTTTTCAGCGTATCCTTTATAACAGGCGACAAATCTCTCCTTATAGAAATAGAAATGAACAGGGCTGTTGAAAATCTGGACGAGGACGATATAGGAATATTAATGATTAAGGCTCTTATGGACGAAGCAAACTTTACGTCAAAAAACAACAAGAACCTTTTAATCACCATGAAAAAGGTACACAGGGAGAGGGAATTGTTTTAAACGGTTTTACCGAGGGAGCCGGTGATCTTATGAAAAAATTTGAAGTTGTATTCAGCAGCAACATCGGGCAGGTGAACAAGGTCGTTAAAGACGCACAGGATTACATAAGGCAGAATTTACCCATTGTAAACAGTGATGAGCTTTTCGATTTAAGACTTATTTTAAGCGAGCTGCTCGTTAATGCGGTGATTCATGGCAACAAAAATAATCAGAACAAGCTTGTTCGGCTGACTCTGAGCGTTGAAAACAACACTGTCTACGCATCAGTCTGCGATCAGGGCGAGGGCTTCGACTACAACAGACTTAAGGATTCAGACGAGCCGTCCGTTATGGAGCATGGCAGAGGAATAAGCCTTGTAAGGGCTCTTGCCGATTCCATTACATTCAAAAAAAGCGGACAGAAGATATTATTCAGCAAAAGGGTGGGATTTCATGTATAGGATTCTTATAGTTGATGATGATCTGACCGCCCTTTATGCTGTGACAACATATTTATCTATGAAGGACTACACCGTCCATTCATCAAGAACCTGTCATAACGCCCTCACGAAGCTTCCGCGGGTAAAGCCCGACCTTATAGCCGTTTCAGCCTCCGTAAGCGATATGTCAGGCTTCGATCTCTGCAAAATAATAAAAAAAGAGCCTGAATATGAAGATCTGCTCGTGCTTATGATGGTTGACCCCGGCGACAGTATGCAGGAGGATAAGGCTGTCTATGCAGGCTGTGACGACTACATAGCGAAAAACTTTACCGGAAAACAGCTTCTGTCAAAGCTCCAGTCCCTTTTCAGAATAAAGGATCTTACAAATTCACTGAAAAGCCGCTATGCGGAGCTTGCCGAAGCAAACAAATATCTTGAGCTTCAGATGAGTATGGCGCAGAAGGTTCAGCGATCAATTATAAAGGATCTGGATATGACCTTTAAAAATACAAGGGTAATAACAAAATATCTGCCTGCCCTTGCCATCGGCGGAGATTTTTTTAATGTATGTACTCTCGACAGCAGCCGTCTTGGCATAATTTTAGGAGATGTGTCCGGTCACGGCATATCTTCATCTCTCCTTACACTTATGCTGAGTCAGGTTTTTCTTTCAATATGCCACGATATAAAAAGACCTTCGGAGCTTCTGAAAAGGATAAACGAAACCTTTTATTCCATTTTTGACGGCTCTGAAAGCGATTTGTATGTCTGCATAGTCTATCTGATAATAGACATAAACGCCAAAACAATAACATATTCAAATTCCGGCGCCGCCTACCCCATACTTGCGGACAAGGACGGCAGGGAGGCAGCCGAGCTGGAGCTTAACGGCATTCCCGCAGGTATGCTCAGAAATGTCAGCTATACGGATAAAACCGTTTCATATAACGACGGCGACCTGCTGTTTCTTCACACTGACGGGCTGTCGGATTTTTATTTCAAGGAAGATACGGACGGCTTTAACGTAAGGCTCAAAGACCTGCTCATAAAAAGCATCCGGAATAAAAGCCGCCTTGAGGACATACTTAAAAATGCCCTTGATACATTCTATAACGAATCGGACAGCAAAAAATACAAGGCAGATGACATAAGCGTTATAATATGCAGATTATAGTGTGATATATGAATCATCGATTCCGATTCTGAAATGAAAATCATATAAGGAGGATATATATGAGAGAGCTTTGGAAACCGGGAACCGTACTGAATCCCGTGCCCGTTGTAATGGTAAGCTGCGGCGATTTTGAAAAGGGCGAAAAAAACATAATAACCATAGCATGGACGGGAACCGTTAATTCAGACCCGGCAATGGCGTTTATTTCCGTCAGACCTTCAAGGTATTCATATGAAATTATAAAGAGAACGGAAGAATTTGTTATAAATCTGCCTACGGAGGAGCTTGCCTTTGCCGTGGACTACTGCGGAGTAAAGTCCGGCAGAGATACGGACAAATTCAGGGATATGAAGCTCACCGCCGCAAAGGGCAGCTTTACGGGCTGTCCCATTATAAAGGAATCCCCCGTAGCCATAGAATGCAGAGTAAAGGATATAATACCCCTTGGCTCTCACCATATGTTTCTGGGAGAAATTGCAGGCATAAGCGTTGAAAATAAATTTATGGACAAAAACGGAAGATTCTGTTATGAAGATACGCTGCCCATATGTTACAGCCACGGAGAATATTACGGTCTTGGCAAATATCTGGGCAAATTCGGATATTCCGTAAAAAAGAAAAAATAACAGCCCTCCCCACTCTGTTCACAGATGGTGGGGAGAGCTGTTTTTTATTTTATTTTTCCGAGAATTCTGTTGCTTCTTTCTATGAAGGCCGTCATTTCCTCTGCCGAAAGAGTTCTGTGGCTAAGTGAGGCAAGGTCATAAACCTGCTTTACAATAAGCTCCTTTTCCTCCGTCTTTTCATCGTCCATACCGGCAAGATATTTTATAACATCATTTTCACTGTTAAGTATCAGTGTAAGAGCCATGGGCATTTCGCCCCCGAAGCCGTAAAGCTTTGACATCTCCTGCATTCTTCTCGACTGCTCGCTAAGCTCTATCACTGCGGAAACATTATCCGCCTTAAGTGCTTCTACCCTGACGGTAAGGCTCTCATCATCAAGAATATCCTTGAACATATTTATGAGCTTTCCGGAGGTTTCCTCAGATACGTCCTTGTCCTTCAATACCTCTGTTATCTCAGAGTCTATCCTTGCAAACTTCACACCCTCGTTATACATTTCCATATA
This sequence comes from uncultured Clostridia bacterium, assembly GCA_947627855.1. Taxonomy (GTDB): domain Bacteria; phylum Bacillota; class Clostridia; order Lachnospirales; family CAG-274; genus JAJQCI01. The sequence goes on along the minus strand of CANQXR010000023.1, from coordinate 15,957 downwards.
GTTTATGTAGGGCGTGTCTATCTGATTTGAAAGAACGACAGCCTCAAGTCCGTTTTCTCTGAACATATTCACATACTGCGCCTGAAGCTGTTCATCGCTTACATATACGACCTTTTTGCCAAGCTTGCTTTCGTTTGCGTCGATATATTCGGTAAGGGTTTTGTAGCCCTTGTCGGTGGACTTATAAAGCAGAGAATCCTTTATTTTCTTATAGAAGTCCTCATCTCTCAGACAGCCGTACTTTATGAATACGTTTATGTCCTCCCAATATTTTTCGTATGCCTCCCTGTCCTTTTTGAAAAGGGAATTAAGCTTGTCGCCTACCTTTTTGATTATATATCTTGAAATCTTTGTTACATAGCCGTCATTCTGCAAAAAGCTTCTGCTGACATTAAGAGGCAGGTCGGGACAGTCTATGGTTCCCTTAAGGAGCAGCAGGAAATCGGGAATGACCTCCTTTATGTTGTCCGCAATGAAAACCTGATTGTTATACAGCTTAACCTGACCCTCTATGGAGTCAAACTCGCTGCGAAGCTTGGGGAAATAGAGTATGCCCTTAAGCTTGAAGGGGTAGTCCATATTGAGATGTATCCAGAAAAGAGGGTCGTTGAAGTCGGTGAATACCTTATGATAAAAGCTTTTATATTCCTCCTCCGTCACATCTCCGGGATTTTTGAGCCAAAGAGGGCTTATGTCGTTTATGGGCTTCGGCTCCTCCGCCTTTTCGTTTCCCGCATTTTCCTTTATTTCCGTATTTGCCGTTTCGGCTTCTTTCTTTCTTATCTCGTCAATATCCTCAAAATAAATCTCAACATTCATGAAATAGCAGTATTTCGTGAGTATCTCCTTTATTTTGTATGCGTTCAGAAATTCCTTCCTGTCCTCGCTTATATGGAGTATAACGTCTGTTCCTCTTTCGGTGCGGCTGCCCTCGCCAAGCTCGAATTCTATTCCGCCGTCACATATCCAGTGAGCCGGTGCCGCTCCCTCCGCATATGAAAGGGATTCTATCTCCACCTGCTCCGCAACCATAAACGCCGAATAGAAGCCAAGACCGAAATGACCTATTATGTCGTTTTCTCCGCCTATTTTATCCTTATATTTGTCAATAAAGGCATTTGCCCCCGAAAAGGCTATCTGATTTATATATTCCTTTATTTCATCTTCCGTCATACCTATTCCGTTGTCGGAAACGGTAATTGTGCCCTTTTCCTTATCAAGACTTACAACTACCTTATAGCTTTCGCCGCCCTCGGCTTCTCCCATGGAAACAAGCTTTCTGAACTTGTTTACGGCGTCACAGCCGTTTGACACAAGCTCTCTGAGAAAAATGTCCGTATCGGAATAAAGCCATTTTTTGATTATAGGCAGCAAGTTTTCACTGTTTATAGATAAACTTCCTTTTTTCATACATTATACACTTCTTTCCTGAAATATTGTAATTCTTTTATTATATACGATTTTTTTAAACCGGAGTTTCACACACAAAGCCGTTTTTTCTGAAAAAGGTCTTAAGGTGATCCTCCCATGCTGCGTCCTCTCCGCCCTTAAGGGAAAAATTCTTCTGAGCTGTGCCTGCCGTAAAGGTAATTATGTCCCTTTCAAAATATATGGTGAGATGGAGAGAAGCCGCGTTCCTATGGATCTGCTCCGCCTTTTTTCCTCCAAGGGCCAGAACGGCTCTGAAATATTCCGGCTTTATGCTGCCCTTTACTAGCCCGTATATATAGGGTCTCAGCTCCTCCCAGCGGCAGAAGGTTCTTTTTTCGTTTTCCCCAAGAAAACGGGGATTTATCCTGCCGTCTGTTCTGAACCGTGCAGTGCAAAACAGCTCCACGCCCAGAACCGTAAAGCCGTCCATCATATTCCCCTTGAGGAATTTGTTCATAAAAATTCTCACCTGTTCATTTTTCAGACAGAACACATACATATGCTTTTTCTCCTAAAGCTCTGTTTTTTCGGCGTCCGCCCATATCCTTTCCAAATCATAGAATTCTCTGCTTTTTTCATCGAAAAGATGTACGACTATGTCGTTATAATCAAGCAATACCCAGTTTTTGTTGCCTATGCCCTCTCCGCCGGTTCTGTTTATGCCCGCCTTGAACATAGCCTCCTGAACAGCGTCCGCCATCGCCTGAAGCTGATTGGGGTTTTTGGCGTTTGCTATTACAAAATAGTCGGCAATTGTGGTTATTTTGCCTATATAAAGTACAACGACATTCTCCGCTTTCTTATCTTCGAGGGCTTCAACTGCCGCTTTTACTCCCTGTAAAATCTTTTCTCTGCTCAATGGGTTTCCTCCTGTTTAATTCTTTAAAATAGCTGTATGCGCCTGAGGAAAGAGGGTGTATAAGCCTGCCCTTTTCACGGTTGAAGCTTATAGTCTGTTCAAGCGCTTCCTCCATAGCCGATTCCAAATCATAATAAGCCAATTTGCGTATTTTGTCAAGCCCCTTGAAATACGCCCTGTTCGGCTCTATCATATCCGAAAGATATATTATCATTTCAAGACGGCTCATACCTCCGCCGTGCCCTGTGGTGTGGTATTTTATGGCATTAAGTATGTCCCCGTCCTTCACGCCGTATTCAGCCCTTGCCGTTTCAGCTCCCAGAAAGCTGTGTATAAGGTCGGGCTGTGCCTTTAAAACCTCGTCAAGCTCCACGCCATACCTGCGGCACAGTTCAAATGTCTTTTCCCTGTCAAAATTCTTGGCACAGTCGTGGAGCAGCCCCGCCGTATATGCCTTGTGGGGGTCCTCCGAATATACCCTCGCAAGCTTTCTTGCTTCTCCGGCAACCCCCAGTGTGTGTCTGAAACGGGAGGGCTTAAGCTCTCTTTCAAGCTTTTCAATATACACCGCCGCTTCGGGATAGAACTCCGGTCTGAAGCCGTATAAATCGTTGTCGGTTATATATTTCCACACCCCTTCGGGCATAAAATATCTGAAGCTTCTGCCGTCGGATATCCTCTTTCTTATATCCGTTGAGGATATATCAAGCCCCGGAGATGAAAAACGATATATGACTGTATCATATTTTTCCTCCGCTTTTATTATCCTTTCCTCCAGTCCGTCATCATCGAAACCGGGTCTTGAAACAACGGCAAACCGGCAGAGTCTGAAAAGCTCCTCCGGCTCTCTCCATTTTTCCAATGTAAGGAAGGAATCCGCTCCGAGAATAAACACAAGCTCCCTGTCCTTCCCCCATGTTTCTTTAAACTCTCTTAAGGTATCTACGGTGTAGGTGGTTCCGCCCCTTTCAATTTCCGCAGTGCAGACCCTGAAAAAGGGATCGCCCTCCACAGCAAGTCTGAGCATATCAAGCCTTTCCTCCGGCTGTGTATTCTCACCCGGATCCTTGTTGTAGGATCTGTTTGCAGGTATAAACAGAACCTCGTCAAGCCCCAGCTGCTCCGCCGCCTCCTTGGCTATACACAGATGTCCCGAATGCACCGGATCAAAAGAGCCGCCCATTATTCCAACCCTGATCATAAAAAATCACCCTATATAATATCTCCACAAAAAGTCCTTGGCTTCTTCGGCATAGTCTATGCCTATTCTTTTCCCCGTTTTTATACTGTCCGCCTCCGTTTTCTCCCCGTGGGCAATATAAAGCTCACGACTGAGGCAGGAAACACCGTTTTTGCTTCTGTCTATGTCAAGTCCCATACACAGCCTGCCGGGTCCGTTTAATATATTTCTCCTCTGATATGGCGTAATATGGGAATAGGGCTTATTATATCTGTTTATGCTGAGGGCATCGGCGCCCCTCACTACTTCGCCCCCTCTTATCAGAACTCCGCAGGGAGTGCCCTCTCCCTCTGTAATTACATTAAGACAGCAGTACATTCCGTAAATAAGATATACATAAAATATACCGCCCTCGGCAAACAGAGGCAGAGTGCGCGGTGTTTTTCTTCCCCCGTAGGCATGGCACGCCTTGTCAATGCTGCCTATATAGCTTTCGGTTTCCGTTATTTTAACAACAATGTCCCCTCTTACTATATACTTGCCCAAAAGCTCCCTTGCCACGGTGTGGGTATCCCTCAGATAGAATTCCTTTTCAAGACATTTTCCGTAATATTCATCACTTATAGAAGTCATTAAGTCTGCCCCAGACTTCAAAATATACATCGGAAAATTCGCCGAGATCGAAGCGGAAACGATCCTTATCGAGTTTTTTGTTTGTTTCGGCGTCCCAAAGACGGCAGGTGTCGGGGGATATTTCATCTGCAAGCACTATTTCACCGTCAGCGGTTTTGCCGACCTCGATTTTGAAGTCTATGATTTTAATGCCTATATTAAGGAAAATTTTTTTAAGGCTTTCGTTTACCTTGAAGGCAAGCTCCGTTATGCGGTCGATCTCTTCCTTTGTGGCAAGCCCTATTGCGAGAGCCTGATATGTGTTTATCATAGGATCTCCCAGCTCATCGTCCTTATAGCTGAATTCAAGAGTGGGATTTTTGAGAGGAGTGCCCTCTTTGACGCCGAATCTCTTTGAGAAAGAGCCTGCGGCAACATTTCTTACAATAACCTCAAGAGGTATGATGTCGCATTTCTTTACAAGGGTTTCCCTTTTATTCAGTTCTTCTACAAGATGGGTCCTGATGCCGTCCTTCTCAAGAAGTCTGAATATGAAATTTGCCATCTGATTGTTTATTTCGCCCTTGCCCTCGAAGGAGCCTTTCTTAAGACCATTGAATGCCGTTGCATCGTCCTTGTATTCAAATATGCAAAGGGTCGGGTCATCTGTGGCATAAACCTTTTTTGCCTTGCCGGTATAGAGAAGTTCTTTTTTATTCATTTTAAAACACCTTTCCTAAAAAAATAAGAGAAAAATTCTCCCACATAATATCACACTAAGATTATATATGTTGGCGATAAAAAAATCAAGCCCGTTTTGATATCAAAACGGGCTTTTTATTAAATGTTCAGGCTGTAATAAGTCTGTTTGTGTCAAGGGCTATCATAAGCTCTTCATTTGTGGGTATCACATATACCTTGATCGGTGAATCCTCTGTGGATATACACTGAGCCTTGCCCCTCTGTGAATTCTTCTCAGGGTCAAGCTTTATGCCGAGGAAGGTGAGATAGTTACAGATCTCCTGACGGCTTGAAGCTGAATTTTCGCCTATTCCCGCTGTGAAAACAATGGCGTCCGTACCGTTGAGTGCAACGAGATATTCGCCTATGAATTTGGCTACCGTATAGTGGAATGTATCAAGAGCTATTCTTGCCCTCTTGTTTCCCTCATTTGCAGCGGCCTCAAGATCTCTGAAATCCGATGATACGCCGGAAAGACCAAGTACGCCGGACTGCTTGTTCATAAGGTTGTCAACCTCTTTGCCGCTAAGACCCTCTGCTTCCATAATGAAATTAACAATTGCAGGGTCGATATTTCCACAGCGTGTACCCATTACGATACCTGCGAGAGGTGTAAGTCCCATTGTGGTGTCTACACACTTGCCGTTCTTTACGGCTGAAAGAGAACCGCCGTTTCCGAGATGGCAGGTGATTATGTTTATATCCTCCACATTCTTGCCCATAAGCTCGGCGCATTTCTGTGTAACGAATTTATGGCTTGTGCCGTGGAAGCCGTATTTACGTATTTTATGCTTTTCGTAAAGCTCATAGGGCAGAGCATACATATAAGCCTTTTCCGGCATTGTCTGATGGAACGCCGTATCAAAAACAGCAACCTGCGGAACTCCCGGCATAATATCCTCACAGGCATTTATGCCTATAAGGTTTGCGGGGTTGTGGAGAGGAGCAAGCTTACAGCAGTCCTGAATTGCAGCCTTTACCTCCGGAGTGATCACAACAGATGACGCAAAGCTTTCGCCGCCGTGTACTACTCTGTGACCTACGCCGCCTATTTCCGATACATCGGAGATAACGCCGTGGTCCTTGTCAAGAAGAGCCTCCATAACAGCCTTTACAGCGGCATTGTGGTCGGGCAGCGGCGCTTCGCTTATATATGCGTCCTTTCCCTCAGCCTCATGCTTCAGTCTGCCGTCAATGCCTATTCTTTCGCAAAGACCTACTGCCATAACCTCGTTGTTGTTGTCCATATCTATAAGCTGATATTTAAGGGAAGAGCTTCCGCAGTTAAGTACGAGAATTTTCATTATAAATTATCCTCCTTATGTAAATTCGGTGAAATACTGATCCATGTTAAACACTTTGTTCTGAGCTTCTCAGAATTTCATCAGCCGTTTGCCTGTGCCTGTACGCAGGTAATAGCAATAACGCCTACAATATCGTCAGCCGAACAGCCTCTTGAAAGGTCGTTTACGGGTTTTGCAAGTCCCTGTGTGGCAGGACCGTATGCCTCAGCCTTTGCAAGTCTCTGAACAAGCTTATAGCCTATATTTCCTGCGTCAAGGTCGGGGAATACAAGTACGTTTGCCTTGCCGGCAACAGGAGAACCGGGGGCCTTCGACTTGCCTACCGACTCTACCATAGCGGCGTCTGCCTGAAGCTCTCCGTCTATCATAAGGTCGGGGCGAAGCTCCTGAGCCATCTTAACGGCAGCCGTTACCTTGTCTACATCGGCGTGCTTAGCCGAACCTTTTGTGGAGTGTGACAGCATTGCTACTCTCGGCTCGCTTTCGATGAGAAGCCTGAACGAATCGGCAGCGGAGCAGGCAATTGCGGCAAGCTTGTCGCTTGTGGGATTCTGCTCAAGTCCGCAGTCGGAGAATACGAAGGTTCCGTTTTCGCCGAGGTCGCAGTTGGGAACCACCATTACGAAGAATGAAGAAACCGTTGAAACGCCGGGCTTAGCCTTTATTATCTGGAGAGCGGGACGGAGAACGTCAGCCGTTGCGTGGCAGGCACCTGATACCATACCATCGGCAATGCCCATTTTTACGAGAGTTACGCCGAAGGTGAGATAGTCGCCCTTAAGAAGGGAAACAGCCTTTTCCTCAGTCATACCCTTAGCCTTGCGAAGCTCTACCAGAAGAGCCGTCATTTCGTCAAATTTCTCATAATTTTCGGGGTCGATAACGGTCGCCTTGGCAACATTGGGATAGTCCTTTTCATATGCTGAAATTTCGTCTTTTTTGCCTACAAGAATTATGTTGGCAATGCCCTCTGCTATTGCCTTGTCACAAGCCTCGATCGTTCTTACATCATTTGTTTCGGGAAGGACAATAGTCTTGATATTTGCCTTTGCCCTTGCCTTTGTTTTTTCCAGAAAACTCATTTTATAAAACTCCTTTCATAATTTAAATAAGGTATGGGAGGCGCTCTGACCTCCTTGTTAAAACCTGCTGTTTTTATTATACCACTTTTTAGAAGTCTTTCAAGCAATTTTTACTGTTTTTTTATTTATCCCACTGTTTTTTTGTGAAAAATGTTGGAAAAATAATTATTTGGAAATTGACAGGGCGGTTTTAATTGTGCATAATATAATAAGCTGTAACAGAAAGGGGGCTTTTTTATGATTATGGGAGCAGGTATTGCGGCGGAGTTCAATCCTTTCCACAAGGGGCATAGTTATATAATAGAAAAGGCACGTCAGAGTGGAGATTTTGTGGGCGCTGTTATGAGCGGCTGTTTTGTGCAGAGAGGAGAGCCTGCGGTTTCCGACAAGCTTGTCCGCACAAAAACGGCCCTTGCGGGAGGTGCGGATATAGTTTTTGAGCTGCCTGCAATATATGCGTCAGGCTCCGCCGATGTATTTGCATTCGGCTGCTGCGACCTGCTTACAAAGGCAGGCATATTTGACAAAATGGTTTTCGGTCACGAGGAGGACGAGCCGGAGCATATTGAAAAAGTCGGCATTCTCCTTTCGGAAGAACCGCCGGAGTTTAAGGCTCTTATAAAAAAATATTCAGCCACAGGGCTTGGCTTTCCCGCCGCAAGGGAAAAAGCCGTCAGACAGCTTCTGGAGCTTCCCGACGGCGTGCTGTCCCTGCCAAACAACATTTTGGCAGCGGAATATATAAAATATCTGCACAGAATGAAATCCCCCGTAAAGCCTGTGGGAATAAGGCGCATCAGGGACGGCTTTTCCGCATCAGCCGCAAGAAAGGCGCTTATTGCGAACAGCAGGGCGGAGGCTGTGGGCTGTATGTCGGAGGATATAGCCGGAATATATTTCAGAGAGCTTGAAAGGGGCGTTGTCTGCGCCGACAGCTTCAGAGAAGAAATAAGATATGAAATACTGAGGCTTGGCAAATCGGGACTGAGGGAAATATGCGATGTTACCGAGGGGCTTGAAAATAAAATATATGAAAACTGTTCCTTTGAAAATACGGAGGGGCTTGTGGGCAGTCTTAAGTCAAAAAGATATACTGCCGCAAAGCTGAGAAGATGTATAATGCACATTCTCCTCGGCATAAAAAAGGAGGACGCATACCCTCCGAAAGGCGTGCCCTATATAAGAGTGCTGGGAGTAAGAAGGGAAAAAAGGTATATTCTGGGAGAGCTGTCCGAAAGGGCGCAGCTTCCCGTTGTCATAAATGTAAAAAAGGATATGGAACACCTCGATTCCTTCGGTCGCCGCTGCCTTGAAAAGGATATTTTTGCCACTGACCTCTATATGCTCAAAAGCCGCAAAAATACGGGGGCGGACTATACAAACGGGCTTATCGTACTGTAAAAAAAGGCAAATATTTATTGACACTTTCGTCCTATGGTTTATAATTATAATGTAAAGATTTTTTTAATGGAGGTATTATTTATGGCGCCACTGTTTTTAAGCTACATTGTTTTAGCTGCTATGGTAGTTTATTTTTCAATCAAGCTTTCATTCTATGTAGACGAGCTTGACAAGAAAACAAATCTTTCGGGAGCGTTTATAGGCGGTATAATGCTTGCCGCAGTAACAAGCCTGCCCGAACTTTTCACAAGCATTACGTCTGTTCTTATTGTACACGAACCAAACCTTGTTCTGGGAAACGTATTGGGGAGCGACAACTTCAACCTTATTATAATAGGCATCTGCCTTCTTTTTGCCGCACAGACATATAAGGAGTCCAAGGTTTCAAAAACTCACATATTCACGCTCCTGCTCACCCTTGTAATGTTCGGCGCAACATATTTCGGCGTTACACATCAGAATTCCACCCTTAACCTTGTTATATTTTCAGTTGATATAGCCTCGGTAATAATACTCATTGTCTACATTATAAATGTAAAGCTTATTGCCGGCGATGACGAGGGCGGAAGTGACGATGCACCTGCAACCGATATGACGCCGGGACAGATAATGGTCAGGTTTGTTATATTTGCAGTATTGCTTGTCATAGTAAGTATAGTGCTTACAAAGGTAACGGATATAATAGCGGACGAACTCCAGCTCGGCAAAACCGTTGCAGGGGCAATATTCCTCGGCGTAGCCACGTCATTGCCTGAGCTAACCTCATCCATCAACCTTGTAAGGCTCAAAAACTTCAACGCATCTATCGGAAACGTAACGGGAAGCAATATATTCAACTTCATAATACTTGTGTTCGGCGACCTTCTTCTCACAAGCGGAAGCATCTACTTCAAGGAGACGGCTTCGCTGTTCATGATACTTTTCGGCGTAATTTCAACGGTTATAGCCATTTGTGTTATGTTTTCCAAAAAATATGTATGGCTTTCCAGAATTCTGGGCTTATTACTTATAGCGTCATATGTATGCTCCATCGCCCTGCCTATGACCATTGCGGCATAACGCTGCGCAGTCCTGAAAGGGCAAATATATAACGAAAGGACAGATGTTTTATGGATCAGAGAACCGCAGAGCTTGCAAAAAACATAGTCGGCTATTCTATAAAGGTAAAGAAAGGGGAAAGGGTTCTTATAAACGCAAGCGGCGACTGCCTTCCCCTCGTAAAGCTGCTTATAAAGGAAATATATAAGGCAGGAGGAATTCCCTACGCTGACCTTGCGGATTCCTCAGTCACAAGAGAGCTTCTGCTTAACTCAACAGAGGAGCAATGGCGTTTTCTTGCAGACATCGATATGAAAAAAATGGAGGGCATGGACGCTTATATAGGCATAGGCGCAAATGCAAACCAGTCGGAGCTTTCCGATGTGCCATCAGACAAGCTTGGCATATATACAACGGTATATCAGCGTCCCGTAACGGAAATACGCCTGAAAAAGAAATGGGTAGTGCTGAGATATCCCGGTCCCGCACTTGCACAGAGCATGGGCACAAGTCAGGAGGCATTCGAGGACTTTTTCTATAAGGTATGCAATCTTGACTATTCAAAAATGTCCAAGGCGATGGACAGCCTTGTTTCCTATATGGAAAGAACGGATAAAGTAAGGCTTGTGGCAAAGGACACCGACCTTACGTTTTCAATAAAGGGTATGCCTGCCATAAAGTGCGCCGGCGAAATGAACATACCTGACGGCGAAGTCTACACCGCCCCTGTAAAGAACAGCGTAAACGGCAAAATAACCTACAACACGCCAAGCCCGTACAGAGGATTTGACTTTGAAAACGTAAGCCTTACATTCCGTGACGGCAAAATAATAAACGCCGAAGCAAACAATTCGGAAAAGGCAAACGAAATATTCAACACCGATGAGGGAGCAAGATATGTGGGTGAATTTGCCATAGGCGTAAATCCCTTTATAACAAAGCCCATGAAAAATATACTCTTCGATGAAAAGATAAGAGGTTCGATACATTTTACCCCCGGCAACGCCTATGACGATGCGGACAACGGAAACAGGAGCGCCGTCCACTGGGACCTTGTGCTTATAATGACAGCCGACTGCGGCGGAGGGGAAATATATTTTGACGATGTGCTTGTAAGAAAGGACGGCATATTTGTCGTTCCGGAGCTTATGTGCCTTAATCCGGAAAATTTAGTGTAGACCGGAAAAACACCTTCCCTTCCTTCTGAGCCGTTTTGGCATTTTCTTAAAAAAATGCTTGCATTTGTTACGATTGTGTGTTAAAATACCATTTTGTAGCGGTATTTTAACCGCTTTGTATAACAGGATATTCATTATCCCGGACCTTGCTCTTTTACCGAAAGGGCCAAAGACCAGAAGGAGGTGTAAAAAAGATGAACAAGTACGAACTTGCTGTAGTTTATAATCCATCTTTAGAAGAAGAAGCTTATGCTGCTGCTCAGGCAGGAGTTCAGTCTTTAATCGAGCGTTTCGGCGGTACAGTTGAAAAGGTTGACGATTGGGGCAAAAAAAGACTTGCATATGAAATTCAGAAGCTCAGAGAGGGAATCTACAATTTTGTAACTTTCACAGGCGATGCCAATGTTCCTGTTGAGGTTGAAAAGCGTATGAGAATTATGGACAATGTTCTTCGTTACCTTATCACAAAGGTAGAAGAATGATCAAGAGGGTGTAAATATGAATAAGGTTTTGCTTGTAGGCCGTTTTGTCAGAGATCCCGAAACAAGATATTCTCAGTCGGCGGAACCTCTTGCTATCTGCCGTTTCTCAATTGCGGTAAACAGACGCTTCAAGCGTGATGGCGAAGCTGACGCAGATTTCATCAATTGCGTTGCTTTTGGCAAAACAGGCGAATTTATTCAGAAATATTTTGTTAAAGGAATGCAGATAGGTGTAAGCGGCAGACTTCAGATAAGAAACTGGGAGGACAGTCAGGGTCAGAGAAGAACAAGCGCCGAAGTAATAATCGAGGAAGCCGAGTTTGTTGAAAGAAAATCAGCAAACCCGTCCTATCGGGAAAATTCATTTGCTCCCGCTCCGGCTCCCAAGGTCAACACCTACAACAACAATGATGATGGTTTTTATCAGGTCGAAGACAGTGTAGACCCCGATGATCTGCCATTCTGATTTTATTGAATGATATGTGTTGTTGCTTACAACAACAATGTTGTTGCTCACAACAACAATGTTGTTGTTTACAACAATATTGTTATAAACAACAAGTCAAGGAGGATAGAACGCTATGATAAATAAAAGACGCGGCAGAAGAAAAAAGCGTGTTTGCGCATTTTGTGCTGAAGGTATAAATCATATTGACTATAAGGACACAGCCAGACTTCGTAAGTTTGTTTCCGAAAGAGGCAAAATTCTTCCAAGAAGAATAACAGGAAACTGCGCTAAACATCAGAGAGTGCTTACGGTAGCCGTAAAAAGAGCAAGACACGTTGCACTTTTGCCATATGTAGCCGAATAAAGAAATTCAGGAACTCATTCCCGAAAGGGTATGGGTTCTTTTTTTATATATTCCCCGATAAAATGTAAAGTATACTTGACATACGCTCCTGATTGTGCTATTATAAAAATGTAAAGCAAACTATACATAATACCAAGCCGGAGGTGATGATTTGAAAAACAGAATAAAAGAGCTGAGAAAGAAAAACGGAACCACGCAGGACGAGCTTGCAAACGCCTGCAATGTCACAAGACAAACCATAATTTCTATAGAAAGCGGAAAATATACCGCTTCTCTGCCGTTGGCTTTCAGAATCTCTTTATTTTTCGGGTGTACCATAGAAGATGTATTTATTTTTGAGGAGGAATAATAATGGAATTCAAAGACAAAATAAAAAAGAGGATATTATTATTTGCGGTGTATGTCGCCGCAGGGCTTGTTCTTTTCGGAGTTTCATACCTTGTAAAAGACAATACGGGAGATTTAATAAGAGCCGCAGGAATTGCATACGCTGTGTGCGGCTTTGGGCAGATATTCAGAAACGTAAGGCTTATGAAAGATGAGCGCCTTATGAAAAAACGCGAGATTGCGGAAAAGGACGAAAGAAACATATGGATATCCAACAGAGCCAAAAGCTGCACATTCTTTTTTTTCACAATTTTTTCGGCAATTGCAATGATTGTGCTTTTTCTGACGGAAAGAAAAACAGAGGGGCTTGTTATCGCCTATGCAATATGCGCCGAAGTCATAATATATTATATATGCTATCTGTATATAAGCCATAAACACTGACCCACCGCCCCGTATCCCCACATAAGATACGGGGCGCAAAAATCGTTGACAAATACCCCAAGGGGGTATATAATGGTGACGAGGTGATATTATGACAGATGAAAAAAAATGCTGCCACATGACATATAAAACAAAGGAGCGCTCTCCCGAAGAGCTTAAAAAGCTTATAAACAGGCTTAACAGAATAGAAGGACAGATAAGGGGCATAAAAAATATGCTTGAAAACAAAGCCTACTGCACGGACATACTGATGCAGTCCTCCGCTGTTTCGTCAGCCATAAATTCATTCAACAGAGAGCTTCTTTCAAGCCATATAAAAAGCTGCGTTGCCGATGGAATAAGAGAGGGACGTGACGATGTAATAGACGAGCTTACAGAAATTATGAAACGTCTTATGTGAGAAAAGGAGTGAATGTATATGACAAAATATAAGGTAACGGGAATGAGCTGCGCCGCCTGCAGCGCAAGAGTTGAAAAGGCTGTTCTGAAGGTCAGGGGAGTGACCTCATGCAGCGTAAGTCTGCTTACAAATTCCATGGGCGTAGAAGGAACAGCTGAGCCTGCCGTAATAATAGCCGCCGTTGAAAAAGCCGGCTATGGAGCAGCATTGGAAGGCTCAGCACCACAAAAGGACAACACCGCCCTTGAGGACAGAACTACTCCTCTGCTTGTTAAAAGGCTTTTGTGTTCCCTTGGCTTTCTTGCTGTTCTTATGTATTTTTCAATGGGGCATATGATGTTCGGCTTTCCCATACCCCCATTCTTTGACGAAAACCCTGTGGCTCTCGGACTTCTCGAACTGCTTCTCACAATTGCCGTAATGGTCATAAATCAGAAATTCTTCATAAGCGGATTCAGGGGACTTCTGCACAGAGCGCCGAATATGGATACACTGGTAGCCCTCGGTTCTTCCGCCGCCTTTGTATACAGCGTGTATGCCCTTTTTGAAATGACAGATGCCGCCGGCAGACTTTCAATGCAAGCTGCGATGCCATTTATGAATGAATTTTATTTTGAATCCGCCGCAATGATACTTACGCTGATAACCGTAGGAAAAACCCTTGAAGCGAGATCCAAGGGAAAGACGACCGATGCGCTTAAAAGCCTTATGCGCCTTGCCCCCAGAACAGCGACCCTCTTTAAGAACGGTGAGGAAATAACCGTCCCCATAGAGCAGGTCGAAAAGGGTGATATGTTTGTTGTAAGACCGGGCGAAAATATACCCGTTGACGGAGTTATAACAGAGGGACACACCGCCGTAAACGAAGCGGCGCTTACAGGTGAAAGCATTCCTGCGGATAAGGCTGAGGGAGATAAGGTTTCCGCCGGCACTCTCAACACCTCCGGCTATATAAGATGCACTGCGCTGAGAGTGGGCGAGGATACAACCATATCCCAGATAATAAAAATGGTAAGCGATGCCGCCGCAACAAAAGCGCCTATCGCAAAAATCGCCGATAAGGTTTCGGGCGTGTTTGTGCCTGTCGTTATAGTAATAGCCCTTCTTACGGCAATAATATGGCTCGCTTTGGGCGAGGGCATGGGCTTTGCCGTTGCAAGGGGAATTTCCGTTCTTGTAATAAGCTGCCCCTGCGCCCTCGGTCTGGCAACCCCCGTAGCAATAATGGTAGGCAGCGGCCTTGGCGCAAAAAACGGAATACTTTTCAAAACAGCCGCCTCATTGGAGGAGGCAGGCAGAATAACAACAGTCGTGCTTGACAAAACAGGAACCATCACAAAAGGAGAACCCCATGTCACCGACATAATTCCCTCAGACGGCACTGACGAAAGAACCCTTATAAGGACGGCAGCCGCTTTGGAGGCAAAAAGCGAACACCCTCTTGCAAAGGCAATACTCGAAAAAAGCAAAAGCCTTAATATAGACCCGCCGGAAATAAGCGACTTTGAAGCCCTCGCCGGAAACGGTCTGCGGGGAAAATTAAACGACAGCGAAATAACGGGAGGAAGTCTGAAATATATAGGCGGAAAAATAAAGCTTGACGAAACGGTTAAAAACAAAGCCCATAAGCTTTCGGAGGAGGGCAAAACACCCCTTCTTTTTGCCAAAAACGGCAGCCTTATGGGAATAATTGCCGCAGCCGATATAATCAAGGAGGACAGCCCGTCCGCAGTAAATGAGCTTAAGAATATGGGCATAAAGGTTGTCATGCTCACAGGCGACAATGAAAAAACGGCAAACGCCATAGGAGCGCAGGCAGGCGTAGACGATGTAATAGCCGGAGTTCTGCCCGACGGAAAGGAAAATGCAGTCCGCACCCTTAAGACACATGGCAAAACGGCAATGGTAGGGGACGGCATAAACGATGCTCCGGCACTTACGAGAGCCGATGTGGGAATAGCCATAGGAGCCGGCGCAGACGTGGCGATAGATGCTGCCGATATAGTGCTTATGAAAAGCAGACTGAGCGATGTTCCGGCGGCAATACGCCTTGGCAGAGCCGCTCTTCGCAATATACATCAGAATCTCTTCTGGGCATTCTTCTATAACGTAATAGGCATACCCCTTGCCGCAGGCGCTCTTATTCCGCTGTTCGGCTTAAGGCTCAACCCTATGTTTGCAGCAGCGGCAATGAGCCTTTCCAGCTTCTGCGTTGTTTCCAATGCCCTCAGACTTAACCTCATGGATATCCACAGCGTAAAAAGGGATAAAAAAATAAAATCCCAACCGTCATCTTCCGAAGATAATGAAACGAATGAGAAAACCCTCAGAATAGAGGGTATGATGTGCAATCATTGCGAGGCAAGAGTAAAAAAGGCTCTTGAAACACTCCCTCAGATAGATGAAGCAGTCGTAAGCCACACAGAAGGAACAGCACATATAAGGCTTAACTCTCCCATAGATGACAAAATACTGAAAAAGACCATAAAAAAAGCCGATTATAAGCTGATTTCAATAGAATAACCCATCAAACCGTCCGCTGACCAGCCTGCGGGTTGCCGGGGGCGAGGGGCAGACAGGGCGAGGGGGAGAAGGGAGCGGAGGGCAAGCCCTCCGCTCCCTTCTCCCCCTCGCCCTGTCTGCCCCTCGCCCCCACCCGTGCCGCA
>CANQXR010000022.1 GCA_947627855.1 uncultured Clostridia bacterium | reverse complement strand
GGGGAAGGGGCGGACTTGTCCGCCCCTTCCCCCGCTCGCCCTTGCCCTTGCCCTGCCTCGCCCCCGACCCGCGCCGCCGCCCTGCACAAACCGTCCCTGACGGTTTGTGCAGGGCGGCGGCAGCGGAATGCGGCAGCTTTTTATATTGTTCTGTAAACAGCCGTTTTTGTTTCACTGTTCCAATCCACATTTACTCCAAGCGCATTTCCCAAAGCTCTGAAGGGTATATACATTCTGCCGTCTTTGATTTCGGCTTTTACTCCGTTTTCCATTTCAGTTTCCGTATTGTTTATTTTGATTATGCCGCTGTTGTCCGTAAAGCATATTGTATTTCCGCCATATGTGATTTCGGCTGTTCTGTCTGCTTCGTTCCATTTGATTGTGCTGCTGCTGTCGGCACTTTCCATATCCTCACCGCCAAGAGCAAGAGCCACAAACCTCAGCGGAACAAGCGTTGAATCCGAAGCGGCTTGTATATAAGGCACAGCATCAATTTCATATTCCTTTTCATCAATTGTTACTATGTTTTTGCCTATGGAAACCCTCACTTCCTTTACAGGATTTTCCTCGTGTGCTTCAGTTGTTTCTTCCTGTTCGGTAATTTCTTCGGTTGTCTGTTCATTTTCAGTATCCTTTTCCGTACTGCTTTCATTTTCTTCTGCATCAGTCCGCAGTTTGGCAAATACAACGGTGTTGGCACTTATGCCCGCTTTGCCCGGCTCTATGCGTACAGTCGGATCGCCGTTTCCGTCAGCTGCGACCGAAAGGGGAATATGATAGAATGGCTTGTGCTTGGTTTTGCCGACTCTTTCCCCGCACAGCTTATTTATTCCGTGCAGTTTAACCTCAAATTCCGTGTCGCTTATGCGTGTAAGCTCCCATGGAATATAATTATCCTTGTATATATCCAAATCATAATTTCTCAGAAGCAGCAAATCAAGCTGATCCTCACTCTGCACCTTTTCCATCTGTCCCTGATCGGAGCCATCGTCATTCTGATTGTTTAAAGAATTTTCATACCAACCGCGGTTCTTATCATTTATGTATTTCGGATCCGAAAAGGAGGGTATGGAATATATTATTTCTTCTTCCGACCCTGTATTGCATTTTTCACCCTCCTGCGGTATATATGCGTTTTCAAATTCCAGTGTTATGGTATCGCCGTCAGATATGCGTGACCTCGGTTCTATATCAAGATATACCTCCTCGATAAGCTCACCTTCGTCAACGGTTTTTACCTCCGTTACAGTGTTTTCCGAAGATGCCGGAATGCTCATCGGCGTAAGAGATGCCGCAAATAAAACCGATAATAATAAAGTTGCTTTCCTTTTCATGGTTTTCCTCCTAAAAAAACCGGCAGACAAAGCTGCCGGTTGTATATAAGATTTTTTGTTGATCAGTCTATAAGGCGAGCCTCAAGAGCTTCCTTATCTGCTTCATAGCCGGGCTTGCCGAGAAGGGCAAACATATTCTTCTTGTAAGATTCAACACCGGGCTGATCGAAGGGATTGACAGCAAGAAGATATCCGCTTATTGAAAGAGCCTTTTCAAAGAAATAAACTATTTCGCCGAAGCTGTATGCGCTTGTATCTTCGATTTCAATAACCATTGTAGGCACTCCGCCGTCAATATGAGCCAGATATGTTCCAGCATATGCCTTGGAGTTTACATACTGCATTGTTTTGCCTGCAACAAAGTTAAGTCCGTCAATGTTTTCTTCGTCATAAATAATTTCAAAATCCTTCTTTGAATTTTTAACCCAAAGAACGGTTTCAAACATATTTCTTGTTCCGTCCTGTATAAACTGACCTATTGAGTGCAGATCGGTTGAGAAATTTGCGGAAACAGGGAATGTTCCTTTCTGATCCTTGCCTTCGGACTCTGCAAAAAGCTGTTTATACCATTCGCCGAACATAGTAAGACAAGGCTCATAATTTGCGAGAATTTCAATAACCTTGCCCTTCTTGTTGAGCAGTGCACGGGTGATGGCATACTTTGCGCAGTCGTTGTCAAGTCCCTTGTATTTTTCACAGGCATCGGCAGCACCCTGCATAACTGCGTCAATATCTATTCCGGCAGCAGCCATAAGTACAAGACCTACGGGTGTAAGAACGGAAAAACGACCGCCAACGTCATCGGGAATAACGAATGTTTCATAGCCCTCCTTATCGGAGAAGTTTTTAAGAGCACCTCTTGCCTTGTCGGTTGTGGCATAGATCCTCTTGACTGCTTCTTCCTTGCCGTACTTGTCTTCAAGAAGCTTTTTGAAAATTCTGAAAGCGATGGCAGGCTCCGTTGTCGTGCCTGATTTTGAGATAACGTTTATAGAGAAATCCCTGTCGCCTATCATTTCTATTATGTCCGTTAAATATTCTGAGCTTATGTTGTTTCCTACGAAATATACATCGGGAAGACCGGGGTGCTTTTTGCTGTTGTAGAACATACCCTTTATGAAATCAAGAGCCGCACGTCCGCCGAGATAAGAACCGCCAATTCCTATAACAACAAGAACCTCGCTGTCTGAACGGATTTTTTCGCCGGCCTTTTTGATCCTTGCAAATTCTTCCTTATCGTAGTCAAAGGGCAAATTTACCCAGCCGAGAAAGTCGTTTCCTGCTCCCTCTTTGGAATAAACAAGATCATTTGCCGTTTTGGCCATGGCTTGGATTTTTGCATATTCCTCGTCCCTTACAAAATTCTTTACACCGGCCAGTTTGAGTTTTATTGCCATAAACAATCCCTCCAATAAAATTAAATTTGTTAATGTTTTTTAAGAAGATATACTTCATTTAATTTATTCTAACACACTTCAGACAATATTTCCACATATTTTTAATTTTTTTCAGTAATTTTTTACAGTATGAATAAATTATAGCAATAGCCGATAAGACTGCACGGCAGCGGGGGCGGGGCGGCGAAGAAGCAAGGGGGACGGACTTGTCCGTCCCCCTTGCTTCTTCGCCGCCCCGCCCCCGCTGCCGTCCATCGCAAGCCGCCGAAGGCGGCTTGCGATGGACGGCTAAAATTATTATGTCATAAATTTTCAAATTACCCTTTTAATATGCCAAGAAAAATGATATAATTGATAAATAAATAAGAATTACAGAGGAAGGATAAAAAATGGACTATAAGAAAGCAGCAATTGAAAAGCATAAGGAATGGCGTGGAAAAATTGAAATCAGAAGCCGCTGCCCTATAAAAACAACTGAGGATCTGTCGGTTGCCTATACGCCGGGAGTGGCTGAGCCATGTCTTGAAATAAAAAAGGACGCAGATTTGTCATATACATATACCAGACGACATAACACCGTTGCCGTTATAACGGACGGAACGGCTGTTCTGGGACTGGGAAATATAGGTCCGGTGGCAGGTATGCCTGTTATGGAGGGCAAATGCGTATTGTTCAAGGAATTTGGCGGAGTTGATGCCATACCTCTTTGTGTCGAAACCCTTACCCCCGATGAGGTCGTCAAGGCGATAGCTATGTTCTGCGGCAGCTTTGGCGGAGTCAATCTTGAGGACATATGCGCACCAAGGTGCTTTGAAATTGAAGAAAAGCTTAAAAAAGCCGTTGATATACCTATTTTTCATGATGACCAGCATGGTACGGCGGTGGTTGTTCTTTCCGGCATAAGAAATGCGCTTAAAATTGTCGGCAAGTCGCCGGAAAGGTGCAGAGTGGCAATGTCCGGAGCAGGCGCGGCAGGCACTGCAATTGCAAGGCTTCTTCTTACGGCAGGCTTTAAGGATATTACCCTTTGCGACATAAACGGCGTTATAAACAGGAATAATAACTATTCCGACAAATATCTGCAGGCTCTTGCAGAGCTTACAAACCCACGAGGTATAAAGGGCAGCCTGGCTGATGCCGTAAAGGGAGCAGATATATTTATAGGAGTATCCGCCCCCGGACTGCTTACCGAAGAAATGATCAGATCCATGAATAATGATGCCGTTATATTTGCCATGGCTAATCCTGTGCCGGAGGTTATGCCCGATGTAGCTGTCAAAGCAGGAGCAAGGATCGTAGCAACAGGACGCTCAGACTATCCGAATCAGATAAATAATCTGCTTGCTTTCCCCGGTATATTCAGGGGCGCCCTCGATGTAAGAGCAAGGGAGATAAATGAGGAGATGAAGCTTGCCGCCGCTGCCGCTATATCAGAGCTTGTGAGCAGAGAGGAGCTTGCAAAGGGCGTTATTATACCTTCACCTCTTAATAAAAAAGTTGCCGAAAATGTTGCCAAGGCCGTAGCTGAAGCAGCACGCAGAACAGGAGCTGCGAGAATTTGATATGTATTATATAGACCCTGAAAAAACAATCAATTTTACACCTGTTTTAAACAGCTTTATAGACAGGTATGCCGGAAACGTGGACAGTACATATATTGTTGTATATATCTACATAATGAGGAATTCGTTAAGGGGCAGACTGCCCTCTGTTTCTGAGCTTTCCGACAGATTTGCTTTGGACGGCGATGTTATAGGCAAAATAATAGCATTCTGGGACAGTGAGGGTATGTTCGACAAGCCTGTAAAGCCTGATTATTCTCCAGTTGAGGTAGCAAGACTTATAAGCGTAAACAGCGAAATTTCCGGTCTTATATCAACCGCAGGCGCAATACTCGGCAAGGCTTTGGGTCAGAAAGAACAAAGCACGATCCTTTCCCTTTATGACTATTACAGACTTCCCATAGAGGTCATAACAATTCTTTTGGGTCACTGCGCCGACACAAACCATACAAATATAAGCTACATAGAAAAAATAGCTGTTGACTGGGCGGAAAAAGGCATAACAACATCTGAGCAGGCAGAGGATTATCTTAAGCTTTATTACGGCGATTTTACAAAAATTCTCAGAGCTTTCGGCATAATCGGGCGGCTCGCCAATAAAAAAGAGAAAAAATATATGGAAAAATGGCTTACAGAATATAAGCTTCCGTTGGAACTTGTAATCGAGGCCTGCGAGGATTCCGTAATAAATACCGGCAAAGCAAGCTGGAAATATGCCGATACAATGCTGACAGACTGGTTTAAGAATAACATAACCACTGTCGATGAAGCAAAAAAATACAGCGAAGAGCATAAGGCAAAGGCGAAAAAAACCGTTCGCAGCAATGCGGACAAGCCCGTCAGAATAACAAACAAATTCAGTAATTTTGAAGAGAGAGAATATGACTCAAAGGAGCTTGATAATCTGGCTCTTGAGCTTTTAAAGGAGCAAGCTGATGACACCTGAGATTTACGGCAGAATAATGAATGAATACAATAACAGGCAGAACAGAGCTTTAAGGCTTGCAGACAGACGCAGAGAGGAAATATTTGCGAAGATTCCACGGATAAGACAGATTTGCGAGGAGCTTGGAGGCGTGAGCGCACTTATGGCAAGGGTATTTGAAACAGATGATCTCAGCCACAGGGCGCAGCGTCTGAATGATATAAAATCCCGCACGGAAGCTCTTATAAAAGAAAAGAAAAAGCTGCTTACGGACTTTGGATATCCCGCCGATTATATGGAAAACGTATATGTTTGCCCCATATGCAGAGATACAGGATTTGTAGACGATGAACAGTGCTCCTGCTTTAAAGCCTGTGTAAGGGAAAAGATGTATGAGGATTCCTCTATGAAAAGCGAAAATGACGGCGAATGCTTTGAAGCCTTAAAACTGGATTTTTATTCCGATGAAATAAATCCGAGAATAGGCACGTCTGTGAGAAAATACATGGAGGAGGTCGTTAAAATTTGCAGAAGCTTCGCAAATGCTCCAAAGGGAAATATGCTTTTTACCGGCGGAACAGGTCTTGGAAAAAGCTTTTTGTGCCACTCCATAGCAAAGGAGCTTCTTTCCGTAAATACCGATGTGGTCTGCGATACGGCGTTTTCTTTGTTTGATAAGCTTATTAAAAACCGCTTTGATATTAATTCGGAAAGGGAATATAAAGACAGCATTTTCAATTGTACTGTCCTTATAATAGACGACCTCGGCACCGAAACCATAAATCAGATAACGGCAGCAGAGCTTTTCAATATTATAAATTACAGGCTTATAAACAAAAAGCCCACCGTTATATCGACCAATTTATCTATCGAAAAAATCAAGGAGGTTTATTCTGAAAGAATTTTTTCAAGAATTGTAGGCGAATACAGGGTGATTCCCTTTTTCGGCTCGGATATCAGAATATTAAAGAAAAGGAAAGGGTAATATAGGGTATGAGGAGAGATGCCCATGCTTCTGGAAATTGCCTTGCTTCCCGTATTTTTGTTCTGCGCTTATATTTACAGATATGACAATACACACAAAGAGCCGGGTTATCCGGTTCTTTTATGTGTGATATACGGCGCTTTGTGGGCGGCTCCCATAGTGCTTTTTGAGCAAAGAGCATCATCGGCTGTTATTGACAATGACTTTATAAACATATTATATCAGTCAGCAGTTACGGCGGCTTTTCCGGAGGAGCTTTTCAAACTCATTCTTTTTATGTTGCTTATTTATAACGATCCCAATTTTAACTGCCCCTTTGACGGCATTGTGTACAGTGTGTTTATATGTATGGGCTTTGCCGGAGCCGAAAATATAGGCTATGTTTTCCACCCTGTATTGGGAGGTTTTAAAACCGCCCTTATGAGAGCCTTGTTTTCAATACCCTGTCATGGCATATTTGCATCGGTTATGGGATATTTTGCCGCTATTGCCAGATTCGGAAAAAGGCATTTCATAATATACGCATTTGCTGCACCTTTTCTGCTCCATACCATATATGACTTTATACTGATGTATCCCTGTGCCTATGACAGCGAATTATTTATAATATATGTATTGTTTCTCGTAATACTTTGCTTCATTCTTAAAAACAGACTCAAAAATCATTGATCAGGCAATTTTGTCTATATTTGCTTGTTTACAATTTTGTATTCATTGTCAAAGCGGTAAAACGGACATTCGGCAAATTTGTCTGTCATATATCTGAAATACTCGTCCTCGTCCATTGATATAATGCATTCATACAGATCCGTTTCCTCGTCATAGCTGTAATTAAGACAGCTTTCACAGCTTTTCATACTCATTTCCTCCGATAATAAGAATAATGTTGATTATTGTCCTGACAGCCTTTTCCATTGATTCCGGAACCACAAGCTCGTACGGACCGTGGAAATTATGACCTCCGGTAAATATATTAGGACAAGGCAGCCCGTCAAAGGAGAGCCAACAGCCGTCAGTGCCCCCTCGTGTGGGCAGAATTTTAGGCTCAACACCGGCAAGCCTTATGGCTTCTACGGCAATATCCTTTACAGAAGGATATTTATCTATTATTTCCTTCATGTTGTAATAGCTGTCGTCCATTTCCAGAACAACCGTATTTTCGCCATACTTTTTGTTTAAATCAGCCGTTATTTTTTTCATAAGCTCTTTTCTGTTTTCAAAGCTTATTTTGTCGAAATCCCTTATTATGAATTCAAGCTTTGTTTCCGATACATTTCCCTTGAAGTCGCATAAATGGAAAAATCCCTCATATCCATCGGTTTTGGCGGGAGTTTCCTTTTCGGGCAGCATAGAAACAAATTCGCAGGCTATAAGAGCCGAATTTTTCATAATGCCCTTTGCCGAGCCTGGATGGACATTCTTGCCTTTTATAAGTACGTTTGCATGGGCTGCGTTGAAGTTTTCATATGAAAACTCACCCAATTCGCCGCCGTCTATGGTGTATGCAAGGTCACAGGCAAAATCTTCCGTGCTGAAGAAATCAACGCCCCTGCCTATTTCCTCATCAGGTGTGAACGCTATTTTTACGTTGCCATGCTTTATCTGAGGATTGTCTATAAAATATTTCAAAGCACAAATTATTTCCGTTATTCCGGCTTTGTCATCGGCTCCGAGAAGGGTTGTTCCGTCAGAAGTTATAATTGACTGCCCTATGTAATTTTTCATGAAAGGAAACTCATCGGGGCTTAATATAACGCCGTTTTTAAGCACTATGTCTTTTCCGTCATAATTTTCGTGAATAAGCGGCTTTATCATTTTTCCGTTGTAGTCGGGACTGGTATCCGTGTGAGCAATAAATCCGACGGCAGGACAGTCCTTATCCGTATTTGAGGGAAGAAAGGCAGTCACATATGAATGGTCGTCTATTCTTATGTTTTCAAATCCCATGGAAGCAAGCTTTCCCGCAAGATATTCGGCGAAGTTGCTGAGAGCCTCGGTTGACGGAAAGCTTTTGGAATACGGATCGGAAGCCGTATCAAATCTTATTAAGTCAAAAAAAATATCAATTATTTTATTTTGCAGTTTTGTCATTGTTCGTTCTCCTATTTTTAAAAATTCAGCCGACTAGCCTGCGGCGCTGCTCGGGGGCGAGGAACAAGTGAAGGGCAAACAGGGCGGACGGGTCCGCCCTGTTTGCCCTTCACTTGTTCCTCGCCCCCGACCCGTGGGGCAGCCGTTCAGCCCGCCTGCGGCGGGCTGAACGGCTGTCCCACGGAACCCTGTCATCATACCCGTGTAATATTTTTCAGCTCCAGCAGACCCCGTATATTTTTATTTATATATATATCCGCAGTACATTTCTCTCCCGTCTGAGGCAAAGTCAGTGGTATTTTTTCAAGCCTGCCCTGAGCAAGAAGAGAAGCTATGAACCTGCCGTCAATACTTCCGCCATATTCCTTAAGTTCGTCCTTCCATACAGTAAACCGACAGCCGCTTTTCCAGCTGCTGCAATAAAAAGCCTTTGTGTTTTCAAAAACAGCGCTGCCGCAGAAAGGACAGGCGCCAAAGCTTTTTAGCCCTGAGCTTTTACTGTTAGTGGTTGTTTCGGCACTGAACACTATATTAGTATTCGATTTAAAGGGCGCATTCACAAGAAAGCAGACATATCTCTTAATGCTGCCCATAAATTTTTCCGTTTCCATTTTGCCCTTTGAAACGGAAGAAAGACCTCTTTCCCATCTTCCGGTGGTTTCGGGGCTTTTAAGCTCCGGAGGGCAGACCTCTATAAGCTTCATTCCCTTTTCGGTCGGTATAAGACTTTTGCCCTTGCGGATAATGTATTTCACCGCTATAAGCCTTTCTATTATGCCGGCTCTTGTGGCAGGAGTGCCCAGACCGCTTTCCTTAAGCTGTTCCTTAAGAGCCTCGTCCTCCACAAAGCGACCGGCATTTTCCATGGCGGAAAGCAGGGCGGCTTCTGTGTAGGGCAGGGGAGGCTTGGTCTGCTTTTTCTTTTTTACAACACTTTTTGCATTGACGGCGCTGCCCTCCTCAAGCGTAGGAAGAAGCTCTTCCTTTTTCTCCTTTTTTCCTGCAATGTTAAGAGCAGTCCATCCCTTTTCTGTCACCGTTGTTCCCTTTGTTATAAAAAAGTGCGAATTTACCTCTGTGGTTATCGTGGTGGTATTGTACACATAATAGGGATAAAAAACAGCAATAAACCGTCTTGCAATAAGGTCGAATATTTTGAATTCCTCATCGCTCAGCCCGTTTGTGTCAAGTCTGCTGTCTGTGGGTATAATGGCGTGGTGGTCGGTGATTTTGGAATTGTCGATTATCCTTTTTGTGACAGGCAGTTTGTCAAGCCCCAGTACATAAGCCGCAAAGCCTCCGTATGCCTGTGTACCGCCAAGTATTTTAAGGATAGATGATATTTTGGGGATCATATCGTCTGACAGATAGCGGCTGTCTGTTCTCGGATATGTTATCATTTTCCTTTTTTCATACAGATTCTGAGCTATATTCAGGGTTTTCTGTGCCGAAAAGCCATATTTTGAATTGGCGTCCCTCTGCAGCTCGGTCAGATCGTAAAGCAGGGGAGGAGCCTGACGCTTTTCTTCATTTTTTATGCTTTTTACGATGCCGTCTTTGCCCTTTGTTTCGGCAATTATCCTATCCGCAAGCTCCTCGTTTTTTATTTTGGTGTCGTTTTTCGCTATGTCCGTCCAGATGCCCTTATAATCGCCGAAATTTGCGGTTACCTCAAAATAATCCTCCGGGACAAAGCTGTCTATTTCCTTTTGTCTTGAGCATATTATGGCAAGGGTAGGAGTCTGTACTCTGCCTATGCTCAACAGAACATTATATTTAAGCGTAAAGGCTCTTGAGGCGTTTATGCCTACGAGCCAGTCGGCTTCACTTCTGCATTTTGCCGAATTATACAGGTTGTTGTACTCGCTGCCGTCCTTTAAATTTTTGAAGCCGTCCTTTATGGCTTTGTCCGTCATACTCGAGATCCATAGCCGTCTGAAGGGCTTCTTACATTTGACATAGCTGTATATATATCTGAAAATAAGCTCGCCTTCACGTCCTGCATCGGTTGCGCATATTATATATTCCACGTCCTTGCTGTTCATAAGCTTTTTAAGGGTATTCAGCTGGGATTTTCCGCCTTTGAGAACCTTAAGCTTTATTTCATCGGGTATTATAGGCAGACTGTCCCTTTTCCATCTCTTAAGACTTTCGTCATAGTCTTCGGGGTCGTAAAGCCCGACAAGATGTCCCAATGCCCAGCTTACTATATATTTATCATTGTATAAAAAACCGTCGCCACGCTCCGATGCTCCCAGAACACGGGCTATATCACGGGCGACTGAGGGCTTTTCAGCCAAAACCATTGCTTTCATATTTTTATCACCTTATTTTGCTCCGTATTTAAGTATAAGCACTTCTATTCCGCTTACAATGTCCATATTTCCCGAAAAGCTGTCTTCAAGAAGCTTACGGCAGTCACTGAGAGCCGAAAGAAGCATGGCGTTTGTAAAGTTTTTCGCCTGCTTTGCAGCCTTGCCCACAACAAAGGGATGCAGCCCCAGACGTTTTGCAATTTCACTGTTTGACATTTTGCCGGCAAGAAATTTGTATTGCATTATTGTTCTGAACTGTTTCGCAAGAGCAACCACAACACCGACAGGGCTTTCCTTCATAAGCATCATATTTCGGAGTATTTCTATGGCTCTTCCGGGACTTTTGAAGCCTACGCTGTCTATAAGGTCGAAAATTCTGCTTTCGGTTTTTTTGGTAACTATATTTTCCACATCATCGGCTGTGATTTGCTTTTTTTCCATACAATAGCAGCACAGCTTTTCAAATTCGTTTTCACAGGCGGCAAGATCGGCTTCAGAGTTGGCAGTGAGGGCTTCAAGAGCGTCATAGTCAAGCTCCACACCCTTTGACTTTGCCTCCTTGGCAAAATAGGCTCTTATATCCTTAACAGAGGGCTTTTTGCATTCAAATTCGTGCCCTGCTTTTTTGAATGCCTTATATACCTTGCTTCGCTTATCGACCTTTTTTTCGTTGAATATCATAACGCAGTCGGGATTGGGATCGTTGAAATAGTCTATAAGCTTTTCATAGCCTGAGCCACCGAAGCAGCCCGAATCCTTGATTGTTATAAGTCTTTTACCCCCGAACAGACTCAGCGTGTTTGCGGAATTGACAACCTCATCGGCATCAAAGCTGCCTTCAAAGCTGTCTTTTATGCCGTCGGAGTCAAGCGCAGCATTTTCAAGCTTTTTTACAGTGTCCTCCCTAAGCTTTCCTTCCTCGCCGTATAAGAGATATAAAGGCTTCAGTTTTCCTGTTTTTATGTCGGTTAAAATTGTTTTCATATATTACCTCAGTCTATATAATAGCCCTTGCCCCAGGCCGTTTTTATTATTTCGGGATTTTTGCTGTCGTTTTCTATCTTTTTTCTTAGTTTGAGTATATGAACCATTATTGTGTTGTTTGCATTGTAAAAATACGGTTCCTTCCAGATTTTTTCGTAAATCTCCTCAGATGAGAAAATCTTTTTGCGCTCCTTTATCATAAGCGCCAATATGCTGTATTCCGTTGTTGTAAGAGGTATACGCCTGTTATCCACGGTTACAAGCTGAGAGCCGGTGTCGACTACAAGATTTTTTATTTTGATTATGCTTCCGTCATTTTTTGTTTCTTTTCCGCAATATACATAATAGCGTCTTATATGGGCTTTTATGCGTGATTCAAGCTCGCTGTATGAAAAGGGCTTTGTCATATAGTCGTCGGAGCCTGCCGAAAAAGCGAATCCCTTTTCCGACTCGCCATCGATTTCCGAAAGAACGATTATAGGCGCATTCGTCTTGCTGCGAAGCTCTTTGCACACAAGAAAACCGTTTTCCCCCTCAAGGGCAATATCCATAATTATAAGGTCTATGGTATCATCTGTTTTTTCAAGAGCGTCCCGACCGTTTTTTGCAACAATAATGTTATAGCCTTCTCCATTCAATAAGATTCTCAGAAGCTCTATGGAGTCTTCATTGTTGTCCAGTATGAGAACGGTATATGTCATTTGCTTCACTTCCTTTGTGGGGTATGGCGGTTTATATTAATAAAAGGTTACTTTTTCTTTACAAATCTTAATTAATTATAAATCAAAGTAAAGAATTTGTCAAATGAAAAAGTTATTGGTGACAATGTAAATTTTTTGTGCTATAATAAACATATCTTTATAATACGAATCAAAGGAGGACAAATATGAAAAAAATTATATTATCGGTTTTATTCTGTATGCTTTTTGCCGTAAATATATGCGCGGCGGAAGTAAGTGTCATTAATAATTCATTGAGCTTTGACCCTGTTACCGATTCGGGAGAACAGACCTACACATTTGTTCAGAAGGACGGCAGCGTGGGAATCATAAACGAGACTGACGGCTATTTAAATGTGGATATTTTTGACAGTATGGGAAGAACCCTCAAGGAAAGCAAAAAAATAAAGATAACAGATGGCAAGCTCGGCGGCTATGCATATGACGGCACCTATCACTACCTCCTTTTTGGCTCTGACAATAAAGACTGCCGCGGAAGTGTTACCGTATATAAGCTTATGAAATATGACGTAAGCTTTAACAGGACAGGCACTCTCATACTTAAGGGAGATCAGGTTTACGCAAGAGATATATTTGTAAGCAATGAAAATCACCTCAAGCTTGAGGGAAACAAGATTTTTATAAATGATGTCGTAAGCGAATACAGATATGAAAACAGCTATTATAAAAACAACAGAAGCTTTGTTGTGGACAAGAACTCCATGCTTCTTTCATTCGGCGTGGGCGGTATGACGCTTGGCTATAACGGAGGCGACAGAAACGAAGTTTTAAGAAGTATGTCAGCCATATATGACAACAATACATATTTCTTTGCCGTATGCTCGGGACAGGGCATAGGACTTTTCAAGGTTGACCCGGAAGATCCGGAAAACAGGGCGGAGCATTCCGTAATGAATATTTCCAAATCAAACCTTAACGCATATATACCGGAGGGAATACTCTATAAGCCGAGAAAGGGCGAAACCGTTGATATGAAGGGCTTTGAAACTACCGATTCAGGTGTTGCGGCAATAGGTACAGTTGACAATTCAGCTGTAACAAAGCTGTTTGTAAGTACGGTTCCCGCTTCTCAGTATGACAGTATGGAGGGCACAGTGCAATATCTTGACGAGGGCGTTGAAATAAAGAATGTCACTGTCAGAAAGATTTCCGATAATGATATACTTGTTATGTGGAGCAATATGGATACTATAAATTATTGCCATATTAACAAAAGCGGAAATGTATCGACAGACTCCGGAACAAAGAAAATATTCGGCTGTGATCTTCCCAAAAAGGGATATACATATTATGCTGCTGAAAACGGCGTTGTCTGGGCAACGCTTTATGACGAAAGGGAATTTTCGGTATTCAAGCTTAAATGATTATGAAAAAAGCGGTAATTACAGGGGCTACCTCCGGCATAGGTCTTGGAATATGCAGACTTCTTGCCGAAAGAGGATATTTTGTGTACGGAATAGGCAGAAGCTTTGACAAAATGCCTGTTATAGGTAATTTTGAGGCTGTGCGGACAGATCTGAAAAACAGGGAGCAGCTGTGCAGAGAAATAAAAAGAATAAGAAACGGCGTTGATGTGCTTGTGAACTGTGCCGGAGTGGGCTATTTCGGACTTCATGAGGAAATTTCCCCGGAAAAAATTCATGAAATGACGGCTGTTAATCTTGAAGCGCCTATGATAATTACGGCTCTTATGCTGAGAGAGCTTAAAAGGTCGGGCGGAAGAATTATAAATATATCCTCTGTGACAGCTAAAGGCTCCAGTCCTCATGGGGCAGCCTACGGAGCGCTTAAAGCGGCGCTTACGGCATTTTCCGAGAGCATATTTGATGAGGCAAGGAAATATGGAGTGAGAGTTTCGGTTATTCACCCCGATATGACAGATACGGACTTTTATCGGAATGCAGATTTTGAGTGTGACAAGAATGAGGAGTTCTGTCTGTCGGCTGAGGCTGTTGTAAGGGCTGTCGAAACGGTTCTTAATGCACCTTATCCCATAAGAGATATAACCCTTTCGCCTCAGAAACACCGTATAAAAAGAAAATAATTATTATGCCCTCACATTTATAAAAAGTGTGAGGGTATTTTTCGGGTTGCCGGGGCGGGGGAACAAACCGAGGGGCGGACTTGTCCGCCCCTCGGTTTGTTCCCCCGCCCCGCCGCCGCGCCCACGCCGACCGGACACGTTCCAACGCCGTCAGAAGCCGCAGGCTTCTGACGGCGTTGGAACGTGTCCGGTCGGCGTGGGCGCAGCGGCTCCCGATACAGAGTATTTTACCCGTTAAATGGTCGGCACCGAAAGATGAAAAGGGCGTGATGCAAAGCCGGAGGGATAAGCAGACCAAATATTGCATCAGATACGTAAAATTGTTGACTTTTACTGTATAAAAGGTTAAAATTAAATAAACAAGGTATGTTAATTTTTTATGAGGTGGTTCATATGTTTAAGTTTAAAAGAATATTGGGCGGTTTTCTTGCAGCGGCAGTTGTGGCGGAGGGCTGCATTTTACAGACTTTTGCAAGTGATGTTCAGAATGTCGGAGCAAGCAGTGCGACCATTCAGGGCGCTTCGGACAGTGTTTTTGGCTGGACAGGAAAAGAGGGCGGCGATGGCTATGATATTTCGGGGCTTAAGCTTTCCACGACAAAGCCGAACAACGGCAAGTTTTCCGATGGAGAGGACAGCATTGTATATTTGGGGCTGAGCTCGTCAGCTGAGGAGGATTTTTCATTCAAGGCAACTCTTGAAATCGAAGAGCTTAACACAGCGGAGGGCGCAAGCAATCCTCAGCAGGCTTCGGCAGGTATTGCCGTTCTTGATGAGCTTTACAATAAAACAGATGACAAGGCATATACGAATGCTGTTTTTGACGGTGCTTATGCTGCAAAGTCATCGGAGGATATGGCAATTTATGCCCTTGGCAGGGATAACAGCGAAACAAAGACAGTTTATGGCAAGCTTTCGGAGAATTTTGCCAATTCCGGCAGCGATCTGGGCGTTTTTGAGTTGTCGATAGAAAAAACGGGGAATACATATACGCTGAGTTGTGGCGAAAATTCGGAAACGATTGAAATGAAGAGCTTTTCCGATGAAATTTATCCTTGTGTTTATGTGGCAAGGAATGCAAAGGCATCATTCAGCAATGTTTCCTATACAAAAATACCAAAGCTTCTTTCTCTCAGTCTGTCGGGTACGCCAAAGACGGAGTATGTTTACGGAGAAGATATAGATCTGGGCGAGGCCAAGCTTATAGGTGATTTTGAGGACGGCTCCCATGAGGTAGACGACTATATTGTAAAGGGCTATTCGCCGAACAGAATAGGAAAACAGAGAGTACGTCTTGCAAGGGGCGGAATTGAGGTCGGCTTTGATGTGAATGTTTCAAAGCTTGGAGTTAAGTCGGTAAATGTGAATTATGCCCCCGTAAGGACAAAGTATGTTACGGGTGAGGTTTTTGAAAGCGATGGACTTGAGGCGCTTGTTACATATAATAACGATACTGCCGAGGTTTTGGATGCGTCCGGGCTTACACTTATACAGGGCGGTTCTGAACTTAAGGACGGCAGCATAATAAAAAGCGATGAAAGCACAGTAAAGGTTTACAGAAAGGATACTGATGGCATAAGCGGCGGCGGAGCTTTCGGAAAATTCGATCTGGAGATTGAAAAGGGCAGTTTGAACTCTGTTGAGGTCAGGAAGCTTCCCTTCAAGACCAAATATTATCTCGGCGATGTTTTTGATCCTGTGGGCATGGAGGTTTTCGGCGAATTCTATAAAAACGGTGAGCCTGTTTTTTCGGGAGAGCTTCAGAAAAATGCTTACACCGTGAGAGTTGAGGGCGGCAGCAAAATAACCGCTCCGGGGACTAAGAAGGTCACAGTTTCGCCTCTCGCCGACCCTGAAGTCACTGCGGAATTTGAAATCGAATGTGCCGAAAAGCAGAAAAGCGGCATAAGAATTTCTGTATATCCCAGAACAACATATTATGTTGGCGAGGAATTCTCTGCTGATGGAATGAGGGTCGATCTGCTTTATGACAACGGTGATATAGTTGAAACAGATGATTATACAATTGATCTTGACGGCTTTTCCACAGCTTCACCGGGCGAAGGCAGCATAAGGATAGTGCCTGCCGACAGTGGACTTGACGCTGTTGTACTGCCTGTTTCCGTTATTGAAAAGCCTGACGTTAAATGGAGAACAGCCGTATTCGGACAGTCCACAAGCGGTTACACGGGAAATCCCGAAAAGGATCCCATTGGCGTTATTGCCGAAAAATACGGTACATCAGAGGGAGTTATAAACGTAAAGGCGTGGGACGGCAATGGCAAGATAACCGCTGACCATGACGGAATTGCATACTACTATACAGCATTAGGGGCTGACAAGGATTTCGAGTTAAGTGCCGATGTGGAGGTTGTCAAATATCTGGAGCACGACAACGACGACACAAAAAGAAACGGTCAGGAAGCTTTCGGTATTATGGCAAGAGATGCAATACCTCTTACAGGGGAAACTGACAGTGAGGGAATAGCTGTTCCTCAGTGCGAAAGCAAGGTTTTTGCATCAAATATGGTAATAGCCGGAGGTTATGCAGGCTCCAATTACAGCGAGGAGAAAGCTGATCTTAACAGAATAAATCTTGTCGGCAGAACCGGCGTTGAGGAAAGTGACGGCGGCGGAACAAAAATAGGTCCTTATCCAATTTCGTCTGCATTTCCCAAGGAGGGCAACAGATACAGAATTACACTGAGGAGAGTAAACGGCGGCGTTTATGCCTGTGCAAAGGATCTTTCAAGCGGCGAAACAATGGATTCTTTCATAAGTGACGGAACACTTCTCACAACTCAGGACAGTGAAAATATATATGTTGGCTTTTTTGCTTCGAGATGGGCGGAAATCAATGTTTCAGATGTTGATTTTCATATAACCGCTCCGTCCTCGGATATGAGTGTGGAGAGCGAAGAGGAAAGCAATGAGGGCGCAGATATTTCAGTTGAGTCAGATGAGTATGTTGTATCTCCCGACTATGCCCTTGAGCTTAATTCCTCCGTTAAGGGAAAAATAAGTGTGAGCCTTAACAACAAGCAGGTCATTGTTAATGAAGAAATAGACGGACAGAAGCTTATAGACACCAGACTTAAAGGGGAAAGCGAGAATTTCTTTACAATAAAGTTTACGCCGGCTCCTGAGAATGGATCGGAATATAACGACAGCATTATACTCCGAAAGAGGGTTGTATGCAGAAGCTTTGATGTGAATTCACCTGTGGTTTATGTATCTCCCGATGGAAGCTTTATGGGAGAAGGCTCAAAGGATAAGCCTTATGATATAGATACCGCTGTGGGATTTCTGCAGCCCGGACAGACAGCGCTGCTTCTTGAGGGTACTTATCTGAGATCGGATACGCTGACTGTTCCCTATGGAAACAACGGCTCCGAGGGGCTGCCCAAAACCGTAAAGGCGGACGAGGGAGCGAAGGTCGTATTTGATATGCAGAATAAATGCGGCGGCGCTGAGGTTTCAGGCAATTATTGGATATTTGACGGCATAGAGTTCAGAAATTCCGGCGAAAATATAAAGTGTTTCCATCTGGGCGGCAGCAATTGTATTATAAAGGACTGCATATTCCACGATAACGGCGACATAGGACTTCAGCTCAGCAGAACATTTGCACTGCCGGATAAAAGCAATTGGCCATCTGATAATCTTATCATCAATTGTGAGGCATATAATAACTGCGATCCATCAATGATAAATGCCGATGGCTTCGGGGCTAAGCTTACTGTCGGAGAGGGAAATGTGTTTGAAAACTGCTTATCCCACAATAATGTAGACGATGGCTGGGATCTTTACACAAAGGTAAACAGTGGACCCATAGGTGTTGTTACTCTTAAAAACTGCAAATCCTACAAAAACGGATTCAGACTTATGGAGGACGGCAGTGAGGAGCCTTATGCTTCGGGCGGCTGGAACGGCTTTAAAATGGGCGGCGAAAATGTAGGCGTCAAACACAGACTTATAAACTGCGAAGCGTATGATAATGGGAACAACGGAATTACAACAAACTCAAATCCGTCAATTTACATAGAAAATGTAAATTCTCATGACAATGCGGCGTGCAATTACAGACTTTACAGCGATAAGCCCGATGAATACGATATAAGCGTAATATCATCTGTTTCATCTGAAGCAGGCGAGCCTGACGTTATAGGTACTGTAAATTATCATACCGAATATAAGAATCATTCCGGTGACGGTATTGAAATTTCGCAAAGGTAATAAAATTTAAAAAATTTTCAAAATAATATGGAAATTTATTGCAAAGTGTGATATCTTATATTTAATGAGGTGTTGTATTATGTATAAAAGGATTATTTTAAAGCTGAGCGGTGAGGCTCTTGCGGGAGAAAAGGAAACAGGCTTTGACGATGCTACCGCCGCAAAAACCGTTGCACAGATAAAAAGTCTTGTGGAAAAGGGCATAGAAACGGCTCTTGTGGTAGGCGGAGGAAACTGGTGGCGCGGACGCAGTGCAGGTTCTCTTATGGACAGAACAAAGGCTGACTCAATAGGTATGCTTGCAACCGTGATGAACGGTATATACCTTGCCGACTGCTTCAGACAGGCTGGAGTCAGGGCAAGAGTTATGACACCTATAACCGTTGGCAATATGACGGAGCTTTTTTCCAAGGATAAGGCTCTCGGATATATGAAAAAGGGCGAAATAATTATTTTTGCCGCAGGTATAGGTCACCCGTTTTTCTCAACCGATACCGTAACTGCGCTGAGAGCAGCGGAGCTTGAAGCCGATGCCATATTGTATGCCAAGCACGTTGACGGCGTGTATACGGACGATCCTACGAAAAATCCCGATGCCGTAAAGATAGATGAAATATCATGTCGGGAAATAGTTGAGAAGAATCTTGGAGTTATAGATATAGCGGCGGCTAATCTGTGCGCCGAACAGGGTATACCTTTGGTTATATTTGCCATGGCAGAGGACGGAGCTATTCTCAGGGTTGCTATGGGCGAAAAAATAGGAACCAAGGTTTATGTATAACAGGCTGCGGTATTACCCCGATTTGCTGCGATAATCTCAGGGGCTGCTCGGGGGCTGGGGTCGGGAAAATGACCCCAACGGGGTCATTTTCCCGACCCCAGCCCCCGACCCGTGGGGCAAGCCCATCAAACCGCCTGCGGCGGTTTGATGGGCTTGCCCCGCGGAAGCAGCGTCTTGGCGAAAATATAATTATTAAGGGAGGAGTATTTTAATGTCGGAATTAACAAAATCTTACGAAGTAAAGATGGAAAAAACCTGTGCAAGTCTTTTAAGCGAGCTTGACGGAATAAGAGCCGGAAGGGCTAATCCCAAGGTGCTTGACAAGATTCAGGTAGAGTGCTATGGCACAACTATGCCTATAAATCAGCTTGCAAATATTGCAGCTCCGGAGGCAAGAGTAATTCAGATCGTGCCCTATGACGCTTCTACTATCAAGGCTATGGTAAAGGCTATACAGGGGTCTGATCTGGGAATAAACCCCAATAATGACGGTAAGGTTATACGCCTTATCTTCCCCGAACTTTCTGAGGAAAGACGTAAGGAGCTTTCAAAAGACGTAAAGAAGAAAGGCGAGGCATCAAAGGTTGCTGTCAGAAATATAAGGCGTGATGCCATGGACAACTTTAAAAAACAAAGCAAGAAAAGCGAAATAACCGAAGATGACCTTAAGGATCTTGAAAAGGAGATCCAAAAGCTTACTGACAAATATATCGAAAAAGTTGAAAAGCTCATTGCGGAAAAAAATAAAGAAATTATGGCGATTTAATACAGGGGGCTTTATTGCCCCTTTTTTGAATTGATCCCATAGGTTGACTGTTTGGGCTTGGGGCAATAAGCAGCGGCGTAAGCCGCTGCTTATTGCCCCGACGGTCCGCCTTTTAAGCCGTTTCATATGAAACGGCATAAAAGGTGGGGCATATAAAAAGAAGGTGTGATAATTATGAACCTGCCGGAGCATATAGCCATAATAATGGACGGCAACGGAAGATGGGCAAAAAAAAGGCTTCTTCCCAGAATGATGGGGCATAGAAAAGGCTCCGAAAACCTGAAAAAATTAATAAATGACTGCGATGCTTTGGGGCTTAAGCATATTACCTTTTATGCTTTTTCCACTGAAAACTGGAAAAGATCTGAGGAAGAGGTTTCAAACCTTATGGATCTGCTTCGGGAATATCTGAATGACCATATAAAAAACGAAAAGGACAACAATTTCAAAATTGATTTTATAGGCGATATGTCAAGGCTTGCCCCGGATATCCAGGAGAAAATGCTGCTTGTAAAGGAGCTTTATTCTTCCCATAAGGGTATATTCGTACATATAGCCATGAATTACGGAAGTCGTGACGAGATCACAAGAGCAGTAAGGAAGATTGCCGATGAGGTCGCAGCAGGGGAAATATCGCCCTCGGAAATCACTGAGAAAACAATCACCGACAGACTTGATACACAGGGGGTGCCCGATCCTGAGCTGCTTATAAGGACAAGCGGTGAGCAAAGATTGTCAAACTTCCTTATGTGGCAGCTTGCATACAGTGAATTTTATTTTACCGATAAGCTGTGGCCCGATTTTCGGATTGAGGACTTAATGAAAGCCGTTGAATCCTTTAACGGCAGGGACAGACGCTTCGGAGGAAGAAACGAGGTGAAGTAAATGCTTGTAAGAATACTTACATCGGTTTTGGGACTGCCGATACTTATATTTTTTGTATATGTGGGCGGACTGCCTCTTTATATTGCGGCTGCCCTTATGTCGGTTGTAGGAATGTATGAGTTTTACACGGCTGTCAGCGGAAAACTGAAGGCAGTCCATGCCTTGGGCTTCTTTTCGGAAATATTGCTTGCCTCATTTTTATATATGAATCTGCCCCCTATGCTTTGGTGTGCGGCATATATGGCTGTTTTTATGGGCATTCTTTTTATTCTTGTATTCGATTTCAATGGCTGTACAGTCGCCGATGCTGCCAACAGTGTTTTTGGCTTTCTGTATGTAGGCGTTCTTCTGACGGTTATTGCAGTTGTCAGAAGCTATACCGAAGGATTAAAATATGTATGGCTTATATTTATATTTGCCTTTGTAAGCGACACAGGGGCATATTTTACGGGAATAAAATTGGGCAGACATAAGCTTGCTCCCGTTCTCAGTCCCAAAAAGTCTGTGGAGGGGGCAGTCGGGGGAGTATTGTGCACTTCGGTTGTAACGGCAATATATGCTTATGTACTCATAGAAAGGTCGTTATACTGCGCCGCAATATACTTTGCGGTGGGCGCTGTCGGCTCTTTTTTTGCACAGATAGGCGACCTTGCGGCGTCCTCTGTAAAAAGGCATTCGGGCATCAAGGATTATGGCTCGCTTTTTCCGGGTCACGGGGGAGTCCTTGACAGATTTGACAGCGTTTTGTTCACTTCAGCATTTGTTTTTATATGTCAGATTCTGCATACGCAGCTCTGACCTTAATCGGGAGATGTAATTATTATGACAGAAAAGTTGGTTGTCTTAGGCTCTACGGGGTCCATAGGCACACAGACTTTAGAGGTCTGTGACAATATGAAAACCATTGAAATAGAGGCGCTTACGGCAGGCTCAAGAATAGATATTCTTGAAAATCAGATAAGAAAATACAGACCTCGCCTTGCCGCTGTTATGAATGAAGAAAAGGCGGCGGAGCTTAAGATTCGTGTCAGAGATACAGATACAAGGGTTGTCAGCGGTGAGGACGGACTTCTTGAAGCGGCGACAATTGACAAGGCTGATACGGTTCTTAATTCTTTGGTAGGTAATGTGGGGCTTAAGCCCACAGTGTGCGCCATAAATGCAGGCAAAAACATAGCTCTTGCAAATAAGGAAACACTTGTGACCTCCGGCGAGCTTGTTATGAAGCTTGTTTCCGAAAAGGGCGTAAACCTCTATCCGGTGGACAGCGAGCATTCCGCCATTTTCCAGTGTCTGAGGGGCAATTCGGGAAATAAAATCAAAAGGCTTCATCTGACAGCCTCCGGCGGACCGTTCAGAGGCTACAAAAGCCTTAAGGGCGTAAGCGTCGATCAGGCTCTTCATCATCCCAACTGGGACATGGGAAAAAAAATTACAATAGATTCGGCCACAATGATGAATAAGGGACTTGAGGTCATAGAGGCAAAATGGCTGTTTGGCGTGGATGTGGACGATATAAATGTAGTTGTCCATCCCGAAAGCATTATACACAGCATGGTTGAATTTGAAGATTCCGCTGTCATTGCTCAGCTCGGTATGCCGGATATGCGTGTTCCGATTGCATATGCCCTGAGCTGTCCCGAAAGAATAGCGAATGACTTTCCGAAGCTTGATTTCTTCAAAATAGGGAGAATTACTTTTGAAAAGCCTGATCTTAATGTATTTAAATGCCTTAAGCTTGCTCTTTCGGCAATCGATACAGGGGGAACAATGCCCGCTGTTCTGAATGCCGCAAATGAAGTGGCGGTGGAAAGGCTTTTCAGCGGCG
Source organism: uncultured Clostridia bacterium (assembly GCA_947627855.1). Classification (GTDB taxonomy): domain Bacteria; phylum Bacillota; class Clostridia; order Lachnospirales; family CAG-274; genus JAJQCI01. Next base: position 15,821 of record CANQXR010000022.1, on the reverse strand, counting down.
ACATAGAGCTTTACCAAATCGCCGAGCTTATAGAAAAGGTTATGTCTGCATATACTGTTAAATATAATTACAGTCTTTCCGACATATTTGAAGCCGATAGTTGGGCAAGAGAATATGCGAGGAATACAGAGGTGTGACATGAGTATTATTATTACTTTGCTTATATTCTGCGTTATAGTTGTTATCCATGAAGGCGGACACTTTGCGGCTGCAAGACTTTCCGGGGTGACAGTGGAGGAATTTGCAGTAGGGATCGGCCCCACAGCGGCTTCGGCAAAGCTTGGAAAAACCGTATATTCGTTAAGATGGCTGCCATTGGGAGGATTTTGCAGAATGGCGGATTATTCCGATGAAGAAACAGGCAAGGTTGGCTTTCTTGATATAAGTGTTTATAAAAGAATTTTTATATGCGCCGCCGGACCGTTTATGAACTTTCTTCTTGCCGTTATTGTACTTTCATTTCTTAATTTCGCAGTGCAGTATCAGACAACGGAAATCAAAAATGTAAGCCGGGGTTATCCTGCCGCCGAAGCCGGAATAATGGCAGGGGATAGGGTGACCCATATAAACGGCGAAAGAATCAGAATATATTCCGAGCTTTCATACAAAATAAATGAAAGCGGCAACAACGCCATAAATATAACCGTGGAGCGGGCAGGACAAAGCCTTGATTTTGTTATCGCTCCAAAGCTTGACGATGACGGCGTATACAGACTGGGCATACTTCCCGAAAGTAAATCGGGCTTTCTTTACCCTGTGGAGGGACTTCCGAAAACCGAGCTTGCCGAATCAGTCTACTGCGGTTTTTTTGAAATGTTTTTCCTTATAAAAATGACAGCTGTCGGACTTGTACAGCTATTTACAGCCAGACTTTCCATGGACAGTGTTGCAGGCCCCATAGGTCTTACCGCCGTAATAGGCGAGGTTTACAGTCAGTCAGTAAGCGTAAGCATTCTTATAATGATAATAAGTATGCTCAACATAACCGCTCTTTTAAGCGCCAATCTGGGTATTATGAATCTTCTGCCCATACCGGCTCTTGACGGCGGAAAAATACTTGTCTATTTGATAGAAGTCGTAAGAAGAAAACCCATAGCCCCCGAAAAAGAAGGCATAATAAACCTTATAGGTGCTATTTTCATAATGGGGCTTGGCGTTTTGGTGGCTTTTCACGATATTTTCAACATTTTTTCATAAAATAAATTGCCGAAAAGACTGCGGGGTTGCCCGGGGCGAGGGGCGGAGCGGAAGCCGAGGGAGGCGGACTTGTCCGCCTCCCTCGGCTTCCGCTCCGCCCCTCGCCCCGGCCCGCGGCACGCCAATCAAGCTGCCTGCGGCAGCTTGATTGGCGTGTCGCGGAACGTGGTCTTGTGGCTGACCGATTTGATATTGACAGGGGGATTAATATGTATAACAGAAAAAAGACACGCATTGTCAGTTTAGGCGGCGTTAAAATAGGCGGAAATAAGCCTGTTGCCATACAATCGATGTGCAATACCGACACAAGGGACGCAAAAAGAACCATAGCTCAGATAAATGAGCTTGAAAGGGCAGGCTGTGAAATCGCAAGGGTTGCCATACCTGATATGGCGGCAGCTGATGCCCTCAGAGAAATAACGGACAAAATAAATATACCTCTTGTGGCAGATATACACTTTGACTATCGCCTTGCAATTGCCGCTGTTGACGGCGGTGTTGACAAGCTCAGAATAAATCCGGGTAATATAGGCGGAGAGGAAAATGTCAGAGCCGTTGTGGAAAAGGCAAAGGAAAGACATATTCCCATAAGGATAGGTGTAAATTCCGGCTCCCTTGAAAAGGGCATACTCGAAAAATACGGCGGAGTGACCCCCGAAGGTCTTGTGGAAAGCGCCTTGGGTCATGTGAAGCTGTTGGAAAAATATGACTTTTACGATACTGTTATTTCCATAAAGGCATCAAGTGTAAGCAAGTCTGTTGATACATATACTCTCCTTTCGGAAAGCGTGGATTATCCCCTTCATGTGGGAATTACCGAAGCAGGGACGGTCTACGGCGGAACGGTGAAATCCGCTGTAGGAATAGGCGCCATTCTTTCAAGGGGAATAGGAGATACTATAAGGGTGTCCCTTACGGGAGATCCCGTTGAAGAGGTCAGAGCCGCAAAGGAAATCCTTAAGGCTCTGGAGCTGAGAAGCTTCGGCGTGCAGTTTATATCCTGTCCTACCTGCGGAAGAACACAGATAGACCTCATAAAAATAGCCGGACTTGTTGAGGATAAATGCAGAAATATAAACAAAAGCATAAAGGTGGCTGTAATGGGCTGTGCCGTAAACGGTCCCGGAGAAGCGAAAGAGGCTGATATAGGAATTGCAGGCGGAAAGGGCGAGGGACTTATTTTCAAAAAAGGCAAAATACTCAGAAAGGTTCCCGAGGACAGGCTTGTAGAGGAGCTTATGAAGGAAATTGATAAATTTTAAGGACTGATTTTTATGGAAGTTAAGAATTTTACAAAGGTTTTTGGTAGACTTGAGATGCCCTCCATTGTAAAAAGCAGCCTGCGCAGCCTTAAGGTTGAGGAGGTAAGTCTTTACAGGTCGGAAAGCCTTATGAAAATAAGGCTTAAGGGAGAACATATAGTCAATGAAGATTATATATCCCTTTTTGTAAACAGCATTAAGGAAAATTTCGGCTTTGTAAAGAATACGGATATTTCGGTTAAATATGAAACCGATGACGATATAAGGGATATTATAAAAAAATACTTCAAAAATATACTTGCTGTAATAAGGGATATAAACAGATTCTGCTATTTTGCTCTTGTTGACAGCGAGTGCGAGGTTGTTGAAAACAGGCTTAACTTCAGGCTTAAAAAGATAGGCGCTTTTCTTTTGTATGAAAATGAAATCGACAAGGTTATAAGCAGACTTCTTGAGGACAGATTTGACAGAAACTGCACCGTTGTATTTACAGACGGCGAAAAAACCGACAAAAAAAGTGTTGAAAAGACTTCGGAGCCGGAATATGAATATAAGGAGCCGGAGGTTTATCGCCCTGTTTTTACAAGAAATGAAACAGCCCCAAGAATTCCCCGTATAAAGGCTAAACAGGCAGAAATAAGCGATGAGCCTGTTCCCATAAGGGGCAATATAAACGAGGGAGAAACGGTTGTATTTAACGGCAAGGTCATAAATACGGAAACAAGGGAAACAAAAAAAGGCAAATATATTGTCAAAACTCAGATAACGGACAATACTTTTTCAATAACCGTCAAATTTTTCACTTCTCCCGAAGAATACGGCGAAGTATTCGAAAAGCTTCTTGCAAAGGATAAGTATATTCTCGTAAAGGGCATTATTACCTATGACAGCTTCGACCGTGAAAAGGTGCTTATGATGAAGGAGCTTTGCGAGGGCAGAGAGCCTTCTGACGAAAGGCTCGACAATGCCGATGTTAAAAGGGTGGAGCTTCACCTCCACACCAATATGAGCGATATGGATGGGGTTTCTTCGTTTACGTCCTATGTGCAAAGGGCGGCAAAGTGGGGACACAAGGCTATTGCCCTTACCGACCACGGCGTTGTGCAGGCTTATCCCGAAGCTATGGACGCCGCCAAAAAATTCGGCGTAAAGGTTATATACGGCTGTGAGGCATACATTATTGACGACCTCGGCTCTATCTGCGAAAATCCGGGCAAGCAAAGCTTTTCCGATGAGTTTGTGGTGTTCGACCTTGAAACAACAGGTCTTAAAAAGGAAACCGACCGCATTATAGAGATAGGAGCCGTAAAAATCAAAAACGGCGAAATCACAGACAGATTTTCGGCTTTCATAAATCCCGGACGCAGACTTTCCGAAAAGATAGTAAAGCTTACGGGAATAACGGACGATATGCTTGAGGACAAGCCCGGAGAAGATGTGGTCGTTCCGGAGTTTCTGGAGTTTGCCGGCGACAGCATTCTTGTGGGACACAATGTTGCTTTTGATATAGGCTTTATAAGACGTTTTGCCGCCGATAAGGGCATTGAGGTCAGAAACACCGTTCTTGATACCCTTGGGCTTGCAAGAACTCTTTACGGCAGTCTGAAAAACCACAAGCTTGACACAGTATGCTCTCATTTGGGGATATCCCTTGAAAACCATCACCGTGCCGTTGACGATGCTGAGGCAACAGCCGGAATTTTTATGAAAATGGCTGAGGCTCTCAGGGAAAACGGCGTTGAATACATAAAGGACATAAATGTCTACGGCGCAAAGAATATAGACAAAAACAATATAAACAACTATTATCACGCCATAATATTGATAAAGGAACAGCAGGGCGTAAGAAATCTCTATGAGCTTATTTCCGATGCTCATCTCAAATATTTCAAAAGACGTCCGAGAATTCCGAAGAGCGAATTTCTGAGGCTGCGTGACGGGCTTATTATAGGTTCGGCGTGTGAGGCGGGAGAGCTTTATACAGCCATATATGAAAACGCTCCCGAGGAGAAAATAAAGGAGCTTGCGGAATTTTACGACTATTTTGAAATTCAGCCTGTCGGAAACAACGAATTTATGATAAACAATACCCACAGAAAGGGCAAGAGTGTGGAAAGTCGGGACAAGCTTGAAGAAATAAACAGGCGTATTGTCAGTCTTGGGGAGGAATACAACAAGCTTGTCGCCGCAACCTGTGACTGTCACTTCCTTGATCCTGAGGACGAGCTTTTCAGAAGAATAATTATGGCAGGACAGGGCTTTGACGATGCTGACGACCAGCCGCCTCTTTTTTACAGGACAACTGAGGAAATGCTTGATGAGTTCAGCTATCTCGGCGAGAAAAAGGCATATGAGGTGGTTGTCGAAAATACAAACAGGATAGCCGATATGATAGGGGACATACTGCCCATACCGAAGGAAACCTATGCGCCCCATATTGACGGAGCGGAGGAACAGCTCAGGGACATTACCTATGGCAAGGCAAAGGAAATCTACGGAGACCCTCTGCCCCAAGTGGTTGCCGACAGACTTGAAACGGAGCTTAACTCCATAATCAAAAACGGCTATGCAGTCCTTTATATAATCGCACAAAGGCTTGTAAAGGACTCCAATGAGCATGGCTATATGGTAGGTTCCAGAGGCTCCGTAGGCTCGTCCTTTGCGGCTACAATGGCAGGTATAACCGAGGTCAATCCCTTGGAACCGCATTATATCTGTCCAAAATGCAAATACTCCGACTTTGACTCCGATGAGGTAAAGGCGAAGGCGGGCACAAGCGGCTTTGACCTTCCCGACAAAGCCTGTCCAAGATGCGGCGAAAGGCTTATAAAAGAGGGACAGGCTATACCCTTTCAGACCTTTCTTGGCTTTGAGGGTGATAAGGAGCCGGATATCGACCTCAATTTTTCGGGTGAATATCAGGCAAATGCCCATAAATATACCGAAACCCTTTTCGGCGAGGGCTTTGTTTTCAAAGCAGGAACAATAGGAACACTGGCGGACAAAACGGCATACGGCTTTGTAAAGAAATATCTGGACGAAAGAGGAATTGAAGCAAACAACGCCGAAATAAGCCGTCTTGTTTCGGGGTGCGTTGGCATTAAAAGAACCACGGGTCAACACCCCGGCGGGCTTATGGTCGTTCCCGGTGACAACTCTATTTATAATTTTTGCCCCATTCAGCATCCGGCTAACAAAACGGATTCGGACGTTGTTATAACCCATTTTGATTATCACTCCATAAGCGGCAGACTTTTAAAGCTTGACGAGCTGGGACATGATGTGCCTACAATTATGCATATGTATACTGAAATGACGGGGATAAGCCCTGAGGATATACCTATGGACGATGAAAAGGTTATGTCGCTTTTCATATCCCCCGATGCCCTCGGCACCACAAAGGCGGAAATAGGCGTTGAAACAGGCACTCTGGGGCTTCCTGAGTTCGGTACGGCTCTTGCAAGGCGAATGCTTATGGAAACCCACCCCACAACCTTTTCGGAGCTTGTAAGGCTCTCAGGGCTTTCTCACGGCACAAACGTATGGGAGGGCAATGCTCAGGAGCTTATAAAAAGCGGTACGGCAACCCTGAAGGAGGTTATTGCAACACGTGACGACATTATGACATATCTTATTTCAAAGGGACTGCCAAATGCCGATTCATTTAATATTATGGAAAAGGTAAGAAAGGGAAAGGGACTTACAGGCGAAGAGGAACAGCTTATGAGGGAGCATGATGTGCCTGAGTGGTATATAGACTCCTGCAAGAAAATAAAATATATGTTCCCGAAGGGTCACGCTGCGGCGTATGTTACAAGCGCAGTGAGAATAGGGTATTTTAAAATACACTATCCTGCCGCCTTCTATGCAGCATATTTTTCTATGAAGCTTGCATTTTTCAATTATTCCGTATGCTGCTTCGGAAGGGATAAGGTTCTGAACCGTATAAGGGAAATAGATGCATTGGGACAGGACGCAACGGCAAACGAAAAAAGCGAGAAAACAACACTGGAGCTTGTGAATGAGATGTATGTCAGAGGGCTAAGCTTCGTGCCTATGGACCTGTATGAGTCTGATGCAACGAAATTCCTGCTTTGTGACGGAGGCATACTTCCGCCCCTTGCCACTATTCCGAAGCTTGGGGATAATGCCGCAAAAAGCATTGCCGAGGCAAGAAAGGGCGGACGCTTTGAAACCGTGGAGGACATATATGAAAGAACGAGCATAGGCAAGACTGTCGTTGACCTTCTGAAGGAAAACGGCGTTCTCAGGGACATACCCGAAACAAGACAGGTAACCTTCGATATGCTGCTCGGCTGACGTATATATTAATTCGGTGTTTCTATTGTAAAATACCGTAAAATATGTTAAACTGTCTATAAATCTGAAAAAAACAGAGAGCCTTGTGTTTCATAGTAAAACAGGCTGTCGGAATTGGAGATATGCAATGAAAAAGGACAAAAAAAATAAAAATCCGAACGACATTATAATTTCATTTCTTTTCGGAGCCATAATTATATTGGCGCCCCTTATAGTACATCTTGCGGTAGTTGATGTATCTTCCTATGAATACGGCGTTATAAGAGGTTCCGGTAAATTCAACGATGTATTCATATACTGCAAAAGCTGTGCGATAATCGGGCTGACTGTTCTTATTGTGCTTACAGGGCTGCTTGATTTTCTTTCAGAGCTGGGGAGAAAGACTGTTGACCTCAAGGCTCCCGCATTTTTTGCCGCATTAAGCTATGGCGTTTTTGTTGTTCTTTCAACATTGTTTTCTTCATACAAATATGTCGCCGTACACGGCATAACGGAAAGATATGAGGGAATGATAATGCTGCTTTGCTATATCGCCCTGTTTTCCGCAGCAATGTTTTTTATAAAAAGCAAAAAGAAGCTCGTTTTCTTGATATGCTGCATACTTATAGGCTCTCTTGTAATAGGCATTATAGGCGCAGGGCAGTTTTTAGGCTTTGATATTTTCAAAACCGGACTTATTGCAAAATTGGTTTACGGCAGATTTTTCACCGAGGGCAGTACGCTTACAACACGCTTTGAAAGCATTTACTCCGTACTGTATAATCCCAACTATGTGGGAAGCTTCTTTGCCCTCACTCTGCCCTTGTCCGGAGTTCTGGCGCTTTTTCTCCCATTCAGGAGCCGTATTAAATTTCTGTCCGCAGCCGCAGCCGTTATAGGCGTTGTCAATCTTATAGGCTCTGACTCCGCAGGCGCTCTTCTTGGCGTTATGGTTTCGGTTGTTTTCTCTGTCATACTCGGACTTGTCTGTGTTATAAAAAAGGGTATGCTGAAAACAGTGGGCAAAACACAGCTTATTTTTGTTCTGCTCGTTGCCGAGATAGTATGCGTAGGGGCTGTTATGGCAAAAGCTGATAATTTAAGCTTCAGAAAAGCGGGCATAATATTTGAAACTCTTACGGGAAAGACAGAGCAGACAAGCCCTTATTACTGGAGGGATATAAAAACAGACGGGGATAAGGCAATTATTATAACGGAAAACCACGAAATAGGAATAACCGTTGAAAACGATATGCCTGTTCTTACAGTTGACGGAAACAGACTTGACTATACAGGCATAACATATGAAAATGATGTAGCCAATTACAACTACGACATATATCCGCTGGCAGGCTCGAAGGCGTTCATATCTGACGGTATAGTTTATTTTGAGGCTTTTGACGGAATATCAACCACCGACTTTATGTTTAAGTCCACAGACGATGGCATGGTGGGAGTTACAAAAATGGGACAGGAATATCCTCTTGACACAGAGGTTGACGCAGTAGGCTTCGGGGGACTTGAATTTCTCGGTTCGGGCAGAGGATATATATGGTCGAGGACACTGCCTCTTTTGTTCAGAACCAAAATATTCCTTGTAGGCTCCGGTCCCGATTCATTTGCTCTTGAATTTCCACAGAATGACATAGTGGGAAAAACACGGTTTTTGGGAAATCCATATGTTATTGTGGATAAGCCCCATAATTTATATCTCCAAACGGCTGTCAACACAGGCGTACTGTCCCTTGCTGCCTTTGTGATCCTTGCGACGATATATATTATATCCACCCTCAGAAGCATTTTCAGAGCTGAAGATGACGGACTGAATGTATTCAGGGCGGCAATTATTGCAGGGATTGCAGGCTATCTGGCGGCAGGCATATCCTGCGATTCAACGGCTGCCGTTGCGCCTTATTTCTGGATTTTATTGGGAATAGGCTGCGGACTTAACAGAACAGTGCTTTCGGAGGAATGATTATGAATTCTGACTTCACCACCAAAAAGGAAAGTATAAGAACCTTGATTTTATATATTGTACTCGATATATTGGTCATAAATATTTCTTTGGCTGTTTCACTGAGTATGTGGTATGGGGGAAGTATACCCGGCGGCGGATATATAACCATAAACGCAGATGTATGGCGCTGGTTTTTCTATGCGGCTGTTTTTGCAAGCATAACGACAGTCGCTGTATATACCCTTTTTGGCTTTTACTCAAAAATATGGAAATATGCCAATATGGAGGAGCTTATAAAGATATTTATAAGTCAGGTTGTCGTATATACACTTATACTTTTATTTGACAAATTCTATATAAGCGGCAAAAACCTTATAGAGCTGCCCAAAAGAATGCTTGCGATTGCTCTTTGCCTTAATTTTGTATTGTTTGTATTCTCAAGGTCGGGATACAGATTTTTTAAAAGAGTTTTCATACACATAGAAAACACTGTAATTAAAAAATCGGGAACGAAAAGAGTTATGGTCATAGGCGCAGGCTTTGCGGGATATAATGTGGTGAGGAGCATTTTGCAGTGCTCCAAGGGCTATGAAAACAGAATGACGGCAATTATTGTTGACGACGACATTGCCAAAAACAATTCTATTATACATGGCGTGAGAGTTACGCACAATATAGACAATGTGCCAAGGCTGGCAAAGGAATATGAGATAGACGAAATCATAATAGCCATACCGTCGGCGGATAATATTCAGCTTAAAAGAATAATGGACAACTGCTCGCAGACTGACTGCACCCTTAAGATGATACCGCCTATGAGCGATTTATCGGAGGGCGGCGGCACAAGAGTGCTGAGAGATGTTAAAATAACCGACTTGCTTTTCCGTGATGAAATTGAAATAAACGTAAAGGACGTAAGCGGATATCTGAAGGGCAGAACCGTTCTTGTGACCGGTGGAGGCGGCTCTATCGGCTCGGAGCTTTGCAGACAGATTTGCGGATTTTTGCCCGAAAGACTTATTATATTCGATATGTATGAAAATAACGCCTATGAGCTTTTTTTTGAACTGAAAAACAAGTGGGGCGGGAATACGGATATAATTATAGTTGTGGGGACTGTATGTGACAAGGCTCTTGTGGACAGGATATTTTCAAAATACAAGCCGGCTGTCGTTTTTCATGCTGCGGCGCATAAGCACGTTCCTCTTTTGCAGACTGTGCCAAAGGAGGCTGTCAGAAACAATGTATTCGGCACTGTTAATGTGGTCAGGGCGGCGGAAAAGTATGGCGCAGAGAGGTTTGTACTTCTGTCGACAGATAAGGCGGTCAATCCCACGAATGTAATGGGAGCGACAAAGAGAATAACGGAAATGATAATCCAAAGAGCGGCGGATAAAAGCAGAACCAAATTTATGGCTGTCAGATTCGGGAATGTGCTTGGCTCAAATGGGTCGGTTATTCATATTTTCCAAAAGCAGATTGCCGACGGAGGTCCCGTAACGGTAACACACAAGGACGTAACAAGATTTTTTATGACCATTCCCGAAGCGGCTAGGCTTGTTCTTCAGGCAGGCGGAATGGGACGAAGCGGCAGCATATTTGTATTGAATATGGGAGAGCCTGTGAAAATAAACGACCTTGCCGTTAATCTCATAAAGCTAAGCGGCTTCAAGCCAAACGAGGACATAAAAATAGTCTATACGGGCTTAAGACCCGGTGATAAGCTTTATGAGGAGCTTATTCTTGACGAGGAAAAGGATAATATGACAAAAACCTACCATCAGAAGATATTTATAGCCAAGCCCATAGATATCGATGAAAAGAGGTTTGACAGTCTGCTTAAGCGGCTTGAAAAATCCTGCGGCGACAACAGCGATACACTGGCGCTTATAAAGGAGCTTGTTCCGAATTTCAACAACCGTGACAACGGAGAGGAAACGGAGATATTATATTAAGGAGATTATTATGTACAGGTATATCAAACGGATAATAGATATAATACTTTCGCTTTTGGGGATAGTTATTCTTGGAGTGCCGATGTTGGTTATAGCTGTTGTTGTCAGGACAGAATCTCCCGGAGGTGCTTTATTCTGTCAGAACAGGGTAGGCAGGGGCAAAAAGCTGTTCAGAATATATAAATTCAGAACGATGTATACCGACACGCCGAAGAACATACCTACCCATCTTCTTGAAAATCCGGACGCATTTATCACCGGAACAGGGAGGATACTCAGAAAAACCAGCCTTGATGAGCTTCCGCAGCTTTTCAATATTCTTAAGGGCGATATGAGTATTGTCGGTCCCAGACCGGCGCTGTGGAACCAGTATGACCTGATAGCCGAAAGGGATAAATACGGGGCAAACGATATCACGCCGGGGCTTACGGGGCTTGCGCAGATAAAGGGCAGAGATGAGCTGCCTATTGATGTCAAGGCGGCGTATGACGGTGAATATGTGAAGAATATGAGCTTTTGCACAGACTTGAAAATAGTGTGCCGCACCTTTGTTTCCGTTATAAGGGAAGAGGGCATAAAGGAGGGCGCCGAAAGATAGGGTATCTTAAAGCCATCGGGCAAACCGGCGGCAAAAAGACAGGGGCGGATTTATCCGCCCCTGTCTTTTTGCCGCCGGTTTGCCCGATGGCGCCTTTTTTTTAATTTTCCAGATAAGCAATTGCTTCACATTCTATAAGAGCATTTTTGGGAAGTGCCGAAACCTCCACAGCTGAGCGTGCCGGACAGTCTGTTTTGAAAAAGCTTTTATAGACTTCATTTACCTTTGCAAAATCCTCCATATTTCTGAGAAATACTGTTGTTTTAACGACACTTTCAAGGCTGTGTCCGCAGGAGGCAAGAATAGCTTCGATATTTCTGAAAACCTGTTTTGCCTGTTCCTCAGTTGTATTGCCTGTAAGAGCGCCGGTTTTGGGGTCAATAGGAATCTGACCGGATATAAACAGCATATTTCCTGCCTGCACAGCCTGAGAATAGGGGCCTATTGCGGCAGGTGCCTTATCCGTTGATATTATTTTTTTCATTTTGTAAGCTCCTCAAATATTTCATGTACCGTTGTAAGTTTGTTTACTTTGTATACGTTTTCTCCGCAGAAGATAAGACCGTTGTCGAGGTCGCCCTTTGCGGCGTTGAAAAGTGCAAGAGAAATGCAGTAGGGGGTTGTTCTTGGGTCGCAGTGGTGCATACAGTTAAAGCATCTTGTTACCTTTGGATTTTTGCCTGCTTCAACATTTTGGACAAACACATTATTCAATGCTCTGCCGGGCATTCCAACAGGGGATTTGACTATTTTTGCATCTCCTGCCTTTGCGTTTATGTACGCCATTTTGAAAGCGAGGGAGGCATCGCATTCCTGTGTTGCAACAAAGCGTGTAGCCATCTGCACACCGTTAAGACCAAGACCAAGACAATGATCTATATCTTCCCTCGTAAAAACTCCGCCGCCGAAAATAACGGGAATTTCCTTATCATACTGCTTTGAAAAGTTATCCCTTACAGCAAGTATCTTTTTGATTTCCTCGTCCATAGAGGTTATAGTTTCAAGCTCATTAAGTTTAAAGCCCAGATGACCGCCTGCCTTTGGTCCCTCTATAACTATCATATCGGGAAGTCTTTTATATTTTTTCATCCATCTTGTGAGTATTACGTTTGCTGCCTTTGCAGAGGAAACAATAGGGCAAAGCTTTATGTCTGAGCCTGCTGCGCTTTTGGGAAGGTCGAGGGGCAGTCCTGCGCCTGAGATTATCAGGTCGGCGCCGCTTTCTATGATGCATTTTACATAGTGGTCGTACTGCTTTGAAACGACCATGAGGTTTACACCTATTATTCCGCCGCCGGATATTTCCTTTGCACGTTTTATATGATAGGAAAGAGTGCGCATATTTGCTTCTTCCGTATTAGTATAGAAATCGTCCTCCATAAAGCCCGGCTGAGCGGCGGATATTACTCCTATTCCACCCTCCTTGGCAACGGCTCCTGCAAGAGATGACAGACTTATACCTATGCCCATTCCGCCTTGTACTATGGGATATTTTGCTTCTAAATTGCCTATTCTAAGTGGTTTAAGCTCCATTTATATCTCTCCGTATTTATAATTCTATAATCAGTTAATCGCATATTACTACTTACAACTATATTATATTTTTTAAGATTAGTCAACCGATTTAAGAAAATTTTTAAAAAATAATTGTTTGTTTTTTTTGCCCCGCTCTTTGTTCCATCGGAGAATGGAACAAAGAGCGGACCAGCGGGGGAGCCGAGGGGGAGGTGCGGACGGGGAGAAAGCAGTGAGCGGCTCCGTCCGCTCACTGCTTTCTCCCCGTCCGCACCTCCCCCTCGGCTCCGCAGCCGCAGTCCGGTTGGTCTGAGGTGGGGTTTATGGCAGAGGGTATTGATTTTAAAACGAAGTCTGACGTTATGTGGCAAACTTGACTTATATATGACGCTGTGATATAATTGATATAAAATGGAAGGTTGTTGGAATTTATATATTTTATGCTTTTTTTGTATTCATACACGGCGGCAATGATTTTTAAGAAAGGAAAACCCGAATATGACGCTCAGAGATTTGGAAATAGGACATTCGGCAATTATAGATGACGTAGGCGGAGAAGGGCACTTAAGGCAGCATTTTCTTGATATGGGCGTTATACCGGGGGCAAAAATAACCCTTGTTAAGCTGGCTCCCATGGGGGATCCTATGGAGCTTCGCATTCACGGCTATGAGTTGACGCTCAGGCTTGACGATGCGGCGAAAATCACTGTTCATAAAATATCCGAACAGGACAGCGGCAACAGAATAACCCGAAAGGACACAAGAAAGAAACGCAGACATCCGGGCTTCGGAGAAAACAAAAAAGGAAAAAAGACGCCTGTGAATGCCGGAAAGACACTTACCTTTGCTCTTGCGGGAAATCAGAATTGCGGCAAGACAACACTTTTTAATCAGCTCACGGGGGCAAATCAGCATGTGGGGAATTTCCCCGGTGTGACTGTGGACAGGAAAAGCGGAACAATAAAGGGCAGACCCAACGCCCTTGTTACGGATTTGCCCGGAATATACTCATTATCCCCATATACAAACGAGGAAATAGTGTCAAGGCAGTTCATAATAGAAGAAAAGCCCATGGCCGTTATAAATATAGTCGATGCGACCAACATAGAAAGAAATCTTTATCTTACCATGCAGCTTATGGAGCTTGACGTACCCATAGTGTTGGCTCTTAATATGATGGACGAGGTAAGGGGCAACGGCGGAACGGTATATATAAATGCAATGGAGGAAATTTTAGGCATACCTATTGTGCCCATTTCTGCGGCAAAGAACGAGGGAATAGGCGAGCTTGTGGATCATGCCATACATATTGCCGAGTATAACGAAACGCCCGGCAGAAAGGATTTCTGTGACCCTACGGACAACGGAGGCGCTCTCCACCGCTGTCTGCATGCCCTTATGCATCTTATTGAGAAGCACGCAAAGGAAGCGGGCATACCCGTCAGATTTGCCGCTACAAAGCTTGTGGAGGGCGACAAGGAGATTCTTGACTCCCTTAAGCTTGGGGAGGACGAAAAGGCGACAATGGAACAGATAATACTCCGTATGGAAAAGGAAAGGGGACTTGACAGGGGCGCTGCCATTGCCGATATGAGATTTTCATTTATAGAACGGCTTGTGGCGGAATGTGTTGTCAAACCGAAGGAAAGCAGAGAAACCAAGCGCAGCAATTCAATTGACAAGGTTCTTACGGGAAAATATACGGCGATACCCTCGTTTATAGCTATTATTGCAATTATATTTTTCCTTACCTTCAACGTCATAGGAGCCTATTTGCAGGGAGTTTTAGAGGTTTTCATAAACCATATAACGGTTCTTATGGATGCGGGACTTAAAAGTGCAAATGTAAACGGGGTTTTGCGCTCCCTTGTTGTCGACGGCATTATGAGCGGCGTAGGCAGTGTTTTGAGCTTTTTGCCTATAATCGTAACGCTGTTTTTCTTCCTTTCTCTTCTTGAGGACACGGGGTATATGGCTCGTGTTGCCTTCGTTATGGACAGGCTCCTCAGAAAAATAGGACTTTCGGGCAGAAGTATTGTGCCATTGCTTGTTGGCTTCGGCTGTTCCGTGCCGGGGGTTATGTCAAGCAGAACGCTCCCATCGGAAAGGGACAGAAAGCTCACTGTAATGCTGATACCTTTTATGAGCTGTACGGCAAAGCTGCCTGTTTACGGATTTTTTACGGCGGCATTCTTCCCGAAATACAGCGGCTTTGTGATGATGCTGTTATATCTTACGGGAATTTTCGCAGGTATTGTTACGGCGCTTATATCCCAAAAAACAATTTTCAGGGGCAAGGCTGTGCCTTTTGTAATGGAGCTGCCCAACTACCGTCTGCCGGGGGCAAAAAATGTGGCAAGGCTTTTGTGGGAAAAGGCAAAGGACTTTCTGCAAAAGGCGTTTACGATAATACTGCTTGCTTCAATTGTTATATGGTTTTTGCAGACCTTCGATTTTGGGCTTAACATAGTCACTGATTCACACAACAGTATGCTGGCGGCTGTGGCGGGCTTTATAGCGCCTGTTTTCAGACCTCTCGGCTTTGGGGACTGGAGGATATCCACGGCGCTTATTTCGGGTTTTATAGCAAAGGAAAGCGTTGTTTCAACACTTACCGTACTTTTCGGCGCAGCAGCGTCTGTTTCTTCGGTTTTAAAACCTTTGTCGGCGGCTGCTCTGTTGGTTTTCTGCCTTTTGTATACTCCCTGTGTGGCTGCAATAGCCTCCATAAAAAGAGAGCTTGGCGGAAAATGGGCATTCGGTATTGTTATACTTCAATGCGGCGTTGCGTGGCTTGCTGCTTTTCTGGTATACACAATAGGCTCTGCCATATTATAGCCGACAGGTATGTCCACACCGCAGCAGACATACCCTTTTATCAAAAGGGGTTTACAGGGCATAAGGCAGCTTGACAAAGGCTGTTTAAAAAATACATAATATGCAAATATATATATTAAAAACAAGTCCGGTGGTGAAATGTCAAGAGGAAAATGAGCAAGGAAACGAATAATTTACAGCAAAAATAAAAAAACAAAAAA
>CANQXR010000021.1 GCA_947627855.1 uncultured Clostridia bacterium | reverse complement strand
GGAAAAAGCCCGAACAGGCAAGCTTGCCTGTTCGGGCTTTTTCCACGCCTCGCCCTCCGGCCCGTGGGGGTCAGCCCTGCCTGAAATCGCCATTCAAAACGTCAAAGACGTTTTGAATGGCGATTTCAGGCAGGGCTGACCCCCACGGAACGCCAATTTTAAATTATTTGTAATACCCGTTTATTTTTTCCTTGCCTCCCTTTGCGTCGGCAAGCTCATCAATAGTAACAAGCTTAAATCCCTTTGCCGCAAGGTCGGGAATTGCTCTTTCCATAGCTGTCGCTGTGGTAGGATGAAGATCGTGCATTAAAATCACATCTCCGTCTTTGGCATTTTCCATAACATAGTTATAGACGTACTCCGAATCTCTGTATTTCCAGTCAAGCGTATCAACATTCCATGTATACCAATCTATATTTGTCGCCGCCTTTACAACCTGATTAATAGCGCCATAGGGCGGTCTGCCTATATAAGGATAAACTCCTGCGGCAGCATACACAGAATTTGATGTTCTGTTCACTTGGCTTTGTATGCCCTCATCACTGAGTCCGGAAAGATACTCGTGACTATAAGTATGATTTCCTATCTGACTTCCCTGTTCCACAATGCTTCTGACAAGATAAGGATATTCGTCCACCATCTCGCCGACAACAAAAAATGTAGCGTGTCCGCCCACCTTGTCAAGGGCAGCAAGTATTCTTTCCGTAGATCCTTTCATCGGTCCATCGTCAAATGTAAGTGCTATACACTTGCTTCCCTCAAACGTATTCCTATTTATCCTGACCTGCTTGAAAACAGAACCGCCTGCGGATAATTCAATAAGATTTCCGTTGTCGCCTGTACGGACTTCATACCCCATAATATCCCCCAAGGCGTCCATTTCGACATAATTGTTTCCCTCTATCAAATAAGACGGAATTTCCGTCACAGTTCCGTTATAATTGAGGTATAAAACTCCTGCCGAATATGACGGCACCGCAGCTCCGGTGTTTATGTCAAAGCATTTGCCCGAATAATTGCACATAGGTGTAAGAATAATCTGATGATCCTCCACACTCCAGCTGAGATCACACATACAAACTGTGTTTTTAAGAATGCCTGCAAGATCCCACACCCTTATAAGCTTTCTGCCGTCCACTTCAAAGCCTGTAAAGCTTACCTCTCTGCCGTCAGCCTCTGTCTTTGCCGTAAGCTTCGCACAGGCGGCGGATAC
This sequence comes from uncultured Clostridia bacterium, assembly GCA_947627855.1. Lineage (GTDB taxonomy): Bacteria > Bacillota > Clostridia > Lachnospirales > CAG-274 > JAJQCI01. The sequence continues at coordinate 38,161 of CANQXR010000021.1, read as the reverse complement.
AACAGATACATTTGCCACACATATAATAATAAATAATATAAGTCCTGACAACCTTTTTTTCATAAAATACCTCCCTTTCCTCCCGTTCGGGGCGAATACGGCGGCGACTTTGTCGCCGCCGTATTCGCCCCCGACGGTCGGTCTTTTAAATCATCACAGATGATTTAAAAGACCGGGCAATTATTTGTCCCTGAGCTGTGCCCCCAGCTTATCTCTGAGAGTAGTTATTATTTTTTCAATAGGCTTGCTTACATCGTCATCGGTAAGTGTTCTGTCAGCAGAGCGGAATTTAATGCTGTAAGCAACGGACTTATATCCTTTTTTGATCTGATCGCCCCTATAAACATCAAACAGCTTAACCTGATCCAGATATTTGCCGCCCTTCTGCCTTATGATATTTTCGATTTCCATAACCGTAGTATCATCGTCCACAAGCATAGCGATATCCCTCTCAACCGCAGGATATTTCGGCAAGGGCTTGAAGGTATGCTCAAAGCTTGCAAGCTTATTATATTTTGCAATATCCATAACGGCTATATATGCTTTAACTCCTATGGAATAGTTTTTGAGGATCAATGGGTGAACCTCGCCGACATACCCAAGGCTTTCCTTTCCGTAAAATACCTCAGCCAATCTTCCGGGGTGCATATAAGGTATATCTGACTTTGGCATAAAATACAGCTTGTCGTTAAAGCCGAGCACCTTGGCAAGCTCTTCTATTATACCCTTGACTGTATAAAAATCAACGTCCTCGCCATACATACCTATCGTAAGAGTTGGCTGTTCATAGGGCAGCTTCTTCATAGGCACCTCTTCGGGGATATAAACCCTGCCCATTTCAAAAAGCTTGCATTCGCCATTCCTTCTGCTGTAATTGAGGGAAAGGGAATTAAGCATCGAATTCACCGTCTGTGTACGCATAATGCTGAAATCCTCACCCAAAGGATTTGTTATTCTGACAGCCTTCCTCAGCGGACTGTCAGCGGGAATATGCAGCTTGTCATATACCTTGGGGCTTTCAAATGAAAATGTCATTGCCTCGGAAAGTCCTGCCGCCGTCATTACCTCTGCCGTTTTGTCCTCAATAAGCTGAGAAATGCTCTTCTTTCCACAAGTAGGCGTACCTGCGGCAAGCGTTGTTTTAATTTTGTCATAGCCGTAAAAACGTGCAACCTCCTCGGCAAGATCCGCTTCGGATTCAAGGTCGGGTCTGAACGTAGGTATCTTCGCCTTTCTGCCGTCAGCTTCAACCTCAACAAGCTTAAGAATGTCTGTCATTTCCTGATCGGAAAGATCAAAGCCTATAAGCTTGTTTATGCTTTCTGCGGAATATTCAACCTCCCACGGCTCTCTTTTGTTCGGATAACAGTCTACCATACCCGGCACAACCTCTCCGCAGCCAAGCATCTCCACAAGCTGAACAGCCCTGTTTACGGCATCATACGCTGTATTCGGATCAAGCCCCTTTTCATACTTTGCCGAAGCGTCTGTCCTCATACCAAGCTTTTTGGCTGTTATTCTGATGTTCGGTCCGTTGAAATTGGCAGACTCAAAAAGTATTGCCGCCGCATTTGGGGATACCTTTGAATTTTCTCCGCCCATAACTCCCGCAACAGCAACCGCCTTGTTGGGGTCTGATATAACAAGCATTGATGAATCAAGAACTCTCTGCTGTCCGTCAAGCGTCGTAAACTTTTCGCCGTCCTCGGCATTCCTTACTATAATTCTTCCCTCGTCTATGGTGTCTATGTCGAATGCGTGCATAGGCTGTCCAAGCTCAAGCATAACATAATTCGTTATGTCTACAATGTTGTTTATGGGTCTTACGCCTGCCGCAGTAAGTCTGTGACGAAGCCACAGCGGCGAAGGCTCTATCTTTACATTCTTTACGACTCTGCCTATATATCTGGGGCAAAGCTCCGGATTCTTTATTTCCACCGAAACAAAGTCGGAAGAATTTCCCTCTGCCAAGGCCTTGACCTCTATATCGGGATATTTGAAGGGCTTGTTGAATGCTGCCGCCGCCTCTCTGGCAAGTCCGATAATGGAATAACAGTCTGGTCTGTTGTTTGTTATCTCAAACTCGATTACATCGTCCGTCAGCTGTAAAACCTCCGTTATGTCACTGCCAAGTTCAGGCTTATCCCTCAGAATATATATGCCGTATTCTGCATCGGGAAAGTCGTGCTCCGTAAAGCCAAGCTCCTCTATGGAACACATCATTCCGTTTGACTCAACACCTCTGAGCTTTCCCTTTTTTATTCTGACATCATTCGCAAGAACCGCCCCGTCAAGAGCAACAGGAACATAAGCCCCCTCAAATACATTGGGCGCTCCCGTAACTATCTGAATGTTTTCTTCCTTTCCTATATTGACCTGACATACAACAAGCTTGTCGGCATTGGGATGTTTTTCTATCTTCTCTATTCTTCCCACTACACAGTTTCTGATAGCTCTCGCCTTGTTGCATACGTTGTCGGCAAAGCCCTCAACCTTCTGCCCTGCCATAGTCATTTTATCCATAAAAGTATTGACATCACAGTCAATATCCACATATTCCTTAAGCCAACTGATGGGTAAATCCATTTTAATTCCTCCTTAATACGGCTTCATCAAAACTGTCTTAAAAATTTAGCATCATTTTCAAACAGCAGTCTGAGATCATTTATGCCATATCTCTGCATAGTAACACGCTCAAGCCCCATGCCGAAAGCAAAGCCCGAATAAACCTTCGGATCTATTCCCGACATTTCAAGAACCTTCGGGTGTACCATACCGCAGCCGAGCATCTCTATCCAACCGCTGTCCTTGCATATACGACAGCCCTTGCCGCCGCAGCCAAAACAGGTGGCGTCCATTTCTGCCGACGGCTCCGTAAACGGGAAGTGATGGGGACGAAAACGCACCTTTGTTTCCTCGCCAAAAAGCTGCTTTGCAAATACCTCAAGAGCGCCCTTTAAATCTCCCATGGTTATTCCCTTATCAATAACAAGTCCCTCAAGCTGATGGAAGATGGGGGAATGAGTTGCGTCAACCTCATCAGACCTGTACACACGTCCCGGCGCAATTATTCTGATAGGCGGTTTTCTGTTCTCCATAACCCTTACCTGCATAGGTGATGTCTGCGTTCTTAAAAGAAAATCGCCAAGCCCCTCAACATAAAATGTGTCCTGCTCATCTCTTGCCGTGTGTCCCTCCGGAATATTGAGAGCGGTAAAGTTGTAATAAGCGTCCTCTATCTCCGGACCCTCGGCTATTTCATAGCCCATTCCTATAAATATTCTTTTGATGTCCTCAATAACGATATTCATAGGGTGTCTGTGTCCATAAGCAGGTATTTTGCCCGGCATAGTCACGTCTATTTTTTCCGACCTTAGCTTTATATCAAGAGCCTTCTCCTCAAGATGAAGCTTAGCATGGGCAAGCTCGCCCTCTATATAGCTTCTGACCTCGTTGGCAAGCTGACCTACAACCGGTCTTTCTTCCTTTGAAAGCTTTCCCATTTCCTTCATAATCGAAGTAAGCTCTCCCTTTTTGCCAAGCAATTTTACCCTGAGCTCTTCAAGCTGATTGAGGCTTGAGATCTCCCCAAGACTTTTGGCGGCCTTCTTCCTGACCTCCATCAATTTGTCTTTCATTTATAAACTTTCCTTTCTTTAGGAAGCTCCGCCAAGCCCTAGAGAACAGCGGCGGATATTTTCCTTTATTTTAAATAAAAAAAGCTTTGCCCACACAAAGGGACGAAGCTATCGCGGTACCACCCATTTTCAGACTGTAAAGGTCTGCACTTTAATGTCTTTAACGGAACGACCCGTTTTCTCCTACTGATAAATATTTTCAGAGAAAAAGCTCCAACGTGAACTTCACAAACCACTGATGCAAGAGGCGCTTTCAGCCCTCGGACGCCTCATCTCTTTTGCACGTAAGCCGCTACTCTCGTTTTCCTTGCCTTTGAATAAATTAATTATAACCAATTAAACCCTGCCTGTCAAGATAATAATTGCCAAGTCGCCGAGGAAATGCTTATTCAAGGAACCAAAAAATCATTTTGCGGCAAAATGATTTTTTGAATTATACGGTATTTCCCTAAATATACATATATCTTTTTCTTTCGGCAATAAAAACACATATACTGACAGTACATGCAGCCATCTCCGCCGCAACTACGGCAAGCCATATTCCGCCGCTGCCTAAAATCACAGGCAATATAATAACTGCCGCCGCCTGAAATAAAAATGTCCGTAAAAAGGACAGGAAAGCCGATATAAACCCATTTTCAAGAGCGGTGAAGAAAGCGGAGGAATATATGCCGATTCCCGAAAATAAATAAGAAAAGCCAAAAAGACTGAAGCCCTCTTTCGTAAGAGCCTTAAGCCCTTGGTCATAGCCCACAAATATTCCCGAAATAACACCTGCAAAATTAACGGCAAGGGTGGTCATAACAACGCCGCAAAGGGCTATTATAATAATGCTTTTTTTAAACACGTTCTTAAGTTCCTGTGTGCGTGCTGCACCGTACTGATAGCTTACAATGGGAGCAGTGCCCACCGAATAGCCTAAAAATGCCGATATAAATACGAAATTGACATACATTATAACACCGTATGCGGCAATGCCGTCATCGCCTATCAGCCTCATAAGCTGGAAGTTGTATAGAATATTCACAATTGACAGCGAAATATTGGTCATAAGCTCAGAACAGCCGTTCAGACATACCTTGAACAGCAGACGCATATTAAGCTTTACCTTTACAAATCTGAACCGGCTTTTGTTTCGCACAGCAAAATAAATCAGCGGCAGACCGCCTCCCACAAGCTGACTAAGCCCCGTTGCTGTTCCGGCTCCCAAAACGCCGCCTTTAAAAACACCTACCAATATATAGTCGCCAAGTATGTTTGCAGCGCCTGCCCCAATAGCCACCGCAAGTCCCAGCTTTGGCTTTTCAGCCGTCACAAAAAGGCTTTGGAAAACATTCTGGAGAGTAAACGCCCATAAAAACGAAAACAATATGCGACCGTAAACAACACAGCACTCGTATGTCCTGCCCTCTGCTCCGACCGCTCCGGCTATTACAGGCACAAATATAAATCCAAGAACCGAAAGTATTATGCCTGTCGCCGCTGCCCCGAATACTATCATGGTAAAATATTCGTTAGCCCTTTTTTTGTCGCCCTCCCCGAGAGCCTTTGCAACAACTGCGCTTCCCCCTGAACCGAACATAAATCCCGGAGCCGACAAAAGCATTATAAACGGCCACATAAGATTAACCGCCGCAAAGGGAATCTTTCCTGCATAGTTCGACACAAACAATCCGTCTATCATTCCATAAACGGAAGTGAATACCATCATTATAACAGACGGAACAACAAATCTCATAAGCCGTGTATATGTAAAGTGATCCGAAAGTCTTATACTGTCCTTCATAAATTTCTCCGCTCCAAAAAAAGGTATACTGCTCCCCTACCCCGACCATCGGGGGCGACCAAGCCGGAGGGGGCGGCGCAGCCGCCCCCTCCGGCTTGGTCGCCCCCGATGGTCGGACTTTTCGCAGTATAACGCCTAAAGGCGTTATGCAGCGAAAAGTCCGGGCATATACCGGTATTATACAGGCATTGTATAAGAATGTCAATAAAAAAACCTCCCGAAAGTGGGAGGCGAAAATATTATTTTTCAGAGTCCATCAGCTTATAGACAACTGCCGCAAGGGCTGCGCCTATAACAGGAGCTGCAATGAAAAGCCAGACCTGTCCCAAAGCCTCCGAGCCGTTTCCAGAAACAGCAAGCACAAGAGCAGGACCAAAGCTTCTTGCCGGGTTTACGGAGGTTCCCGTAATAGGCAGTCCCATAAGATGTACAAGTGTAAGAGTAAGACCTATTACTATTCCCGACACATTTCCGAATTTTTCTCTGCCGGTAACTCCGAGAATAGCAAAAACAAATACAAAAGTAAGAACTATTTCAGCAATCAATGCCCCCACAGCGCCTATACCGAGAGCCGATGCAGCGCCATAGCCGTTTGTGCCCATGCCAAGCTCAGCAACATTGGAGCCGAAAATCGCAAGAAGAATAAGTCCGCCTGCAATTGCTCCCAAAAACTGACTTACGACATATGCCACAAAGTCGTTTACTGACATTTTTCCGCTTACAAGCATACCCACCGAAACAGCGGGGTTAACATGACAGCCCGAAACATTCCCCACGGAATAAGCCATAGCCACAATAACAAGTCCGAAAGCAAGGGCAATGCCTACATATCCTGCTCCGAGTCCGTTTGTCATTGCAACACCGCAGCCAAATGTCACAAGAACTGCCGTTCCTATAAATTCAGCCAGACATTTTTTAAACATAATACCTTCCTCCTTTGTAATAATTATATATATAATTATAATCCACTCCTGCTTTTTTGTAAAGGAAATATTTGTAAATCAGCTTAATTTATGCAGTATATACGCCGCCTCGTCTATTATGTCAGACCCCTTGACGTCTGTCCTGTATGTCAGATATGCCCCTGACGATGCATTTGTAATCTGTATATTTCCCCTTTTTTCCTTTACAAGGGCAAAAATCTTATCTGCGTCCGCCTCTGCGCCATTCTTATAGGTGAATACAATGCAGTCGCTTTTCTGAATTACCGAGGTCATTTTCAGTCTGTGCGCCGTCTGTTTCAGCAAGGCCGTTTTCATAAGATTTTCAACCACCCGTGGATAGTCGCCGAATCTGTCAATAAGCTCATCGCCTGTTTCATCACGATCCTTTTCGTTCATAATGAGGGAAATCTTTTTATACATTTCAAGACGCTGAACCTCATCGTCTATATATGTGGACGGAATAAATGCGTTCACCTTGAGATCCACAAGGGTTTCAAAGATTTCCTCCTCCTTTTCACCCTTCAGCTCTCTTACAGCGTTTTCCAATATTTTGCAGTAAAGATCATACCCTATTTTGTTCATATGCCCGTGCTGGCTTGCTCCCAAAAGATCTCCCGCTCCCCTTATTTCAAGGTCACGGAGGGCTATTTTGAAGCCCGAACCAAACTCGGTGAATTCCTTTATGGCTCTCAGCCTTTTTTCGGAAACCTCATTGGGTATTTTATTCCTTTTGTACATAAAATAAGCATACGCCTGCCTGTCGGAGCGTCCCACTCTGCCCCTTAGCTGATAAAGCTGACTAAGCCCCATATAATCGGAATCCTCCACAATTATAGTGTTCACATTCTGTATGTCCATTCCCGTTTCTATAATGGTGGTGCATACAAGAACGTTTATTTCCTTTTCCACAAAGCTGTTCAGCACGCTCTCAAGCTGACGTTCATTCATTTGCCCATGACCTATACCTATTTTTGCTTCGGGCAATATTTCCTTCAATCTTTGGGCGCATTCCTCTATCGACTGAACACGGTTGTGCAGATAATAAACCTGTCCGCCTCTTGCAAGCTCTCTTAAAACAGCCGTCCTCACTGTTTCCTCACTGTATTCCATAACATATGTCTGAACCGGCAGCCTGTCCTCCGGCGGCTCGTTCAATACACTCATATCCCTTATTCCCGAAAGGCTCATATGGAGAGTTCTGGGTATGGGCGTAGCGCTGAGAGTAAGCACGTCCACATCTTCCGTAATGCGCTTCAGCTTCTCCTTGTGTCCCACGCCGAATCTCTGCTCCTCGTCCACAATAACAAGTCCCAGATTCTTGAATTCTATATCCTTCGACAAAAGCCTGTGAGTGCCTATTACAAAATCCACTCTGCCGCTTTTAAGCCCCTCCGTCGTTTCCTTCTGCTGCTTCTGTGTTCTGAATCTCGAAAGCATTTCTATTGTTACGGGATAATTTGCAAACCTTTCCTTTATATTCGTATAGTGCTGATTTGCAAGAATAGTTGTCGGAACAAGAAAAGCGACCTGCTTGCTGTCGTTTATAGCCTTGAAAGCCGCCCGAAGAGCCACCTCCGTTTTGCCATAGCCCACATCGCCGCATATAAGTCTGTCCATTATTCTGCCTGCTTCCATATCCCTTTTCACATCGTTTACGGCGTTCAGCTGGTCCTCCGTTTCCTCATAGGGAAAGCTTTCCTCAAATTCCCTCTGCCAGACTGTATCCGCGGAATAAACATATCCGTTTCTGAACTGCCTTTTGCCGTAAAGCTTTGCAATGTCAAAGGTCAGCTTTTTGACTGCCGTGCGTGCCTTAGCCTTTGTTTTCGCCCACGATGTACCCCCAAGGCTGTTAAGCTTGATTTTGGAGACATCGCCGCCTATATATTTCTGCACAAGCTCCATCTGACCCACGCTTACATATATTCTGTCGCCGCCGGCATACTCAATACAAAGATAATCCCTTATGATGCCATCGGTTTCAACCTGACTTATGCCCTTATAAACGCCTATGCCGTGGTTTTCATGAACCACATAATCTCCCGGCTTAAGGTCAGAAAAGCTCGTTATTTTTGCGGAATCCTTTAATATCTTCCGCCTTCTCCTGCGCAGTCTGCCCTTGTTTCCGTTTTCATTGAGAACAACACAGCCGCTCATCTCAAAGGAGGGCAAGGCTCCCCTGTATATATTTGCCACTCTCTTTTGCAGACTTCCCTCGCTGCTGCAGCTTATTCCCTCTTCCGTAAGGGCTGCCGTCAGCCCTTTGATTGCCTGAGTCGAAGAAGCAAAGAGTACGACTGTTTTTTTGGAGGCGAAAAAGCCCCTTATTTCCTCCGCCAGCCCGTGCATATCCCGCCCGAAGCCGTTCCGCTGTTTTGAACGGAAGTCTATAACCTCATGCTCTCCCTCCGTATCATAGAATTCCGACAGATATACCCTGTCGAAGCCCTCCGAATTTTTGCGTATTTCCTCCGGGGAATATACAATATACGCTTCTCCTCTGAGAGCCTGCCCCTTTTCCGTGCGTTCCGCCGTACTTCTGAGGAATTCATCGTATATCCTGTCGCCTTCAACATTTATTTTGCCGTATTCGTCAAAGAAAATTATGCTGTCAGGGTCGGCATAGTCATAAAATGATGCTGTTTTTTCATAGAAAAAATTGATGTACTTTTCTATGCCGCCAAAGCTTTTATGAACCCTGAGCTTTTCATATATTTCTCTGCTTTCATTTTTCATAAGCTCCAAAGCCCTGTTGTACTCCCTGTCGGAAAAAACAAGCTCTCTGAAAGGATATATTTCAAATCCCCTTATCCTCTCCAGCGACCTCTGTGAAAATATGTCCACCGTCCTTATGGTGTCGATTTCATCTCCCCAAAGCTCCACTCTCACGGGATTTGCATTGTTGGGAGAAAAAATATCTATAATGCCCCCTCTTACGGAAAACTGACCTGCCCCCTCCGCCTGGGCGCTTCTTTCATAGCCCATAAAAACAAGCCTTGATGCAAGCTCTTCAATATCCACCGTGCCGCCTTCCTCAAGTCTTATTATGTTTTTCTTAAGCACATCGGGAAAAACAAGTCTGTCAAAAAGAGAATCCGCCGACAGGACTATCACATCTGCCTCACCTTTGAATATGGCGGATAAAACCTCAAATCTTTTCTTTACAATATCAGCCGACTTTATATCGGCGGAATAAAAAACTATATCCTTTGCAGGATAAAAATAAACATTTTTGCACACCAAAGAAAGGCGATTGTAAAATTCCCTCGCCCTTATCTCGTTTTCACATACAACAATTCCTTTTTTATTCTTTTCGCCGCACAGCCTTGAAACAATAAGGGGCTTCAGCCCGTCTGCCGTCCCCGTCACATATATTTCCTTTTTGCTGCTGTCACAAAGCCTTTCAAAGGCCTCTGAAAAATTCAGTATATCATTTAACTCATTCATTTTCCATAACCTTTTTCTTTTTATTATATTTCGACATAGCCTCGTTTACCTCGCCTCTGAGTATCATACATACAGCATCGGCCCCATCTGTCATTCCCTTTATAATATCATCTCTCTCCTCAAGCATAAAGCCGGACAAAACCCAGTTTTTAAGCTCCATCGCCGCAGGCTTTTCCCCCACGCCCACTCTCACACGACAAAATCCGTCACTGCCAAGCATTTCTATTATATTTCTCAGCCCCTTCTGTCCGCCGTCACTGCCCTGTTTTCTTATTCTGATGCTGCCTACGGGCAAATTAACATCGTCACAGCACACAATAAGCTTGTCAAGCCCCGGTTTATAGAAATTCATAGCCGCCGCCACAGCGTTTCCGCTAAGGTTCATATATGTCAGAGGCTTCAGGAGAATAACCTTTTCGCCGCCTATAATTCCCTCTCCGCACATGGCGCTGAATTTTGACCTGTTTACATTTATATTATAATCATATGCAAGCTTGTCTATAACCTCAAAGCCCGTGTTATGCCTTGTATACTTATATTCTCTTCCGGGGTTTCCCAGTCCCGCAATAATATACATTGAAATCAGTCCTTTACCGAAAAATTTCAGAACAAAAAGTCCGATATTTACCATCGGACTTATTGATATTACAGATTTTCCTTTATTTTGTTTATTATAACCTCATATTCATCGTCTGTAAGATATTTCGGCGGAACAACATTCATCTCGAAGGTTCCCCCGAAGGTATGTCCGCCCTCCTGCTTGGGAGCGATGTGTACATGAAGATGGGGAAGCGTATCGGAGAACATTCCGTAATTTACCTTTGCAGGCTTGACAGCCTTGTTTATTGCAGCTCCCACTCTCTTTACGTCTGCAAAAAGCTCAGCGACCTCTTCATCGCTTAAGTCATAAAGCTCTCTGCCGTGGTCCTTATATGCCACAACGCACCTTCCGTAATAGGTCTGCTCCCTGAAAAGATAAAGCTTTGAAACCTTGAGGTCGCAAATAGGTATCATAAGGGAATCCAGCTTCGCCTTATCGTCACAATATAAACAACTCATAAAAAAACCTCCTTCGTAATATTCAGTGTTTCCTTAATTATACATCATATTTTCCAAAAAAACAATATCATTTATTCAGAAAATGCCTTATTGAATCAATAAGCGCCGATATTTCCCTGTCCGTTCCCACGGTTATCCTCAAATAATTGTCGATTCTCGGAGAATCGAAGTGTCTGACATATATGCCCTCTCCCTTGAGATATTCAAAAAGCGCCTTACAGCTTGTGTCCGCTCTTGTGGCAAAAACAAAATTAGACGAGGACGGACAAACATCAAAGCCCAGTTCTGAAAGCTCCTCCATAAGATAAGCCCTTGTTTTTCTGATTTTTCCCACACACATTTCAAAATAGCCCCTGTCCCTGCCGCTTTCATACGCCAATATTTTTGTAAGGGTATTTACGGTATAGGAATTGAATGAATTTCTGACCCCCTCAAGAATCCTGATAAGTCCGGGGTTTGCAAAGGCATAGCCGAACCTTATTCCGGCAAGATTTCTAGACTTTGAATATGTCTGAACCACTACAAGATTGTCATATTTATTTACAAGTCGGGCTATGCTGCCATTATCAGAAAAATCAACATAAGCCTCGTCTATTATAACAACGCTGTCCCTGTTTCCGCTTATTATTTTCTCAATGTCGGAAAGTCTTTCGCATATGCCTGTCGGCGCATTGGGGTTGGGAATAACAATACCGCCGCTGCTGCGCAGAAAGCCCTCTGTATCAAGTGTAAAATCCCTTCTGAGGGGTACTTCCTCATAGGGAATATTGAAAAAACCCGCCCATACCTTATAAAAGGAATAAGTTATATCGGGAAAAAGCACAGGCATATCCGAATTGAAAAACGCCTTGAAGCACAGCGCCAGAACCTCGTCCGAGCCGTTTCCCAAAAAAACCTCATCTGCTCTCACGCCGTAATTTTCCCCCAAAACCTCCTTAAGCTCCGTACATACAAAATCGGGATAAAGCTTAAGCTCGGTATAATTTATATTTTTAAGAGCCTCCGAAACTCTCGGCGAGGGAGGATAGGGAGATTCATTTGTGTTAAGCTTTATTATGCCCTCACCCTTGGGCTGTTCTCCGGGCACATAAGGCTCTATGTCTATAAGCTTTTCTTTAAGTCTGCTGTTCATAAAATCAACTCCTCGGTTTGTTATATTATATCACAAATCCCTGTAATTTCAACAAAAAAAACGCCCCTGTAACGTGCCGCAGGGACGCAATGTCAGTTTTTGTCATTTCTGAGAATTGCTTCAAGCTCCTTTTCCATTTCGTCAGAGCTTCCGCCCCTCTCCCAAGTGTCCTTTTCGGAACGGGAAGGTCGGTAGACCATGCTTGCAAGCTTCAATATAAGCCTATTAGCTATAATATCACTCTCCCCTTTTGTTATAGTAGGCTTCAAGTCTGTAAATAGGCATACCCTGTCCGGCAAATTTGGTTTCATATTCCGTCATAACATTTCCCTCAAAGGAGCTGTTGTGAAGATCAAGGCTTACATTCCTTATTACCCAGCCCTTTTCGGAAAATGCCTGTATGGAATACTCAAAAAATTCCCTGTTGTCCGTTTTCAGAAATATTTCGCCCCTGTCGCCGAATATATTTTCATATCTGTCCAGAAATCTGGGATTCGTAAGTCTTTTTTTGATCCATTTTTTCCTGTTGGACCATGGGTCGGAAAAATTGAGATATATTCTTTTTATCTCCCCTGTTTCAAATATATCCTCAAGCCCCTCGGCGTCCTTTTCAACTATACATACATTATCTCCCGCCTCAAGAAGCTTGCATTTTCTTATGGCTCTTGACACCACAAGGGTAAATTTCTCAAGACCTATGAAATTTATATCGGGATTAAGCTTTGACATTTCAGCCACAAACTTACCCTTGCCACAGCCTATTTCGAGATGTATGGGTAAGTCGTTTCCGAATTTTTCCCGCCATCTGCCCTTAAAGCTTTCAGGCTCTCTCACAAGAAATTCATTTGTGTCAAGCTCCGTTTCCGTCCAATTTTTCTTTCGTATTCTCATATGGTTTCTCCTTGCCGATTTTCATAATTCCGTATACTTCGCCGCTGCGGCCCTGTTTGCAGCCGTCAAATCCCAACAGCTTCCAGTCCTTGAAACTGCCGCTTCTGTCATAAATACAAAGCGCAAAACCATCGGAAAGCCTGCCGATAAGCAAGCCACCCTCAAGAGCGCATCTTCTTACAGTGGGATTGTTTTCAAGCTTATATGCATACTCGTCCACAAGAGCCAGATCTCTCAGATAAATTCTGCGAAATTCTCCGTCAAAGGGCGGCGCAATACGTTCTCTTTCCTCAAATATGTGATCAATATCAAATTTATGGCGGCAGACCGTTTTTTCCTCCTGTACGGGTCTTTGCATATATGCATACTTTCTTAGCTCGTCAAGATCCTTTCTGAAAAGGTTCACGACCTCCGTAAAATCAATATTTCCTGCCGAAGTCCTTCCTGCGTCCTCGCCGACAGATGGCTCCTCGGTAGGCTTCTCCTCATCAGCGGATATTTCAGTCTCACACGGCTCATCTGTCGTTTCCTCCGGTTTTTCCTCTTTGTCCGGCTCCTCTGCCGCCTCCGCAGTTTTTTCCTCTCTGTCCGGCTTCTCTGCCGCCTCCGCAGGCTCTTCAGCCGTTTCCTTTGCAGGTTCTTCCGCCTCCTCTGCCGCCGATGCCCTTACGGGGGAGGTTTTTTCCGTCCGCCATTTTACGGGCTTGTCAAAATAAGCCGACAGAACGCTTTCGCCGCTGTCCGTCATAACCGCCAGAACCTTTGCGTCCTCAAGCTTCATACCGCTCCCCAATATATTGTCGGGGTTGAAATCCCACTTGACCTCGGCTCTGCCGTTTTTTATATTCACAAGAACAGCCTTCATAGGTATAAACCTGTCATTTCTGCGGCAGACAATATAAAGGCTGCAAATACAGCCGTTTTTTATGCCTTGGGCGTAAAGCATTATTTTAGCCCTACCGCCCCTCACTTCAACCACAGCGCGTCCATATATACCTCGCCTGTCAGCGGAAAATCTGCCGTCGTCCTGTCTTAGTGTAAGAATAGCTCTGCTGTAATCTCTGGAAAAGATCATATAATCACCGACATAGTTTTTTTATAATATATGCCGGATCAATATTATTAATTACCCGAATAAGCTTTTAAACAACAGAGCAAACTCCTCAATGGAAAGGCTTTCGCCCCTCACTCTCTCGTCCATATTAACCTCTGTCAGCGCCCTTGTCATTTTTTCCTTTGAAATGTCAAAATCGGGACTTGTGGTTATACAATTTACAAGTGTTTTTCTCCTTTTGGAAAATGCCGCCTTTACAAATTTAAAAAACATTTTTCTGTCAGAAACCTCAACAGGCTTTACGTCATGGGGCTTAAGCCTTATAAGCGCCGAATCCACATTTGGTCTTGGCATAAAGCAATTTCTCGGCACGTTTGCGGCAACATAAGCATCGGCGAAATATTGCGTAACAATGCTGAGAGAACCATAGTCCTTGCTGCCGGGCTTCGCCTGCATACGCATGGCGACCTCCTTCTGAATCATAACCACAATAAGCTCCACAGGCAGCTCCTTCTCAAGGAGATTCATAATAATAGGAGTAGTTATGTAATAAGGCAGATTTGCAATAACCTTAAGGGGTCTGCCATATTCCTCCGAAAGTCCCCTTACATCTGTTCTGAGAATGTCCTCATTTATGATACGAACATTTTTAAAGCCCCTAAGCTCATTTTCCAATATGGGTATAAGGGTTCTGTCTATTTCCACCGCCGTAACCCTCGCCCCGCTCATTGCAAGAGCCTCGGTAAGCGTCCCTATTCCGGGGCCTATTTCCAGCACGGCATCATCGGCGTCTATCTCTCCCGCCCTTATGATTTTATCCAGAACCCTGTCGTCAACAAGAAAATTCTGACCGAAATTCTTTTTGAATATAAAGCCATATCTGTTTATAATGTCCTTCGTTTTCTGATATAATGTTGTTTCTATAAAAGACACCCCCTCACATAACCTTGTCAAGGAATGAATTTATTCTGTCGTTTCCGGAATTGTTCACAACCTCATCGGGAGTTCCGCTTGCGGCGACATACCCTTTGTCCAGAAATATTATCTTGTTTGCAGCCTCAACGGCAAAGCCTATTTCATGGGTAACTATGAGCATAGTCATCTTTTCTTCCGAAAGCTGCTTTATAACATTGAGAACCTCCTTTGTAAGCTCCGGGTCGAGAGCCGAGGTAGGCTCGTCAAAAAGCATAATATCGGGCTTTCTCATAAGCGCCCTCGCAATAGCCACCCTTTGCTTCTGTCCTCCCGAAAGCTGAGATGGCATAGCGTCCGCCTTGTCAGACAAGTCAACCTTTGCAAGAAGCTCCTCCGCAAGCTGTGAAAGCTCCTGTTTTGTTCCCTGATTTGCGCAAAGACAGGCACACATAAGATTGTCCTTTATGGACATATGGGGAAAAAGATTGAAAAGCTGAAAAACCATACCCATTTTGCCGAGAATAGCCTTTTTCTTTTTCTTCGGAGCATACACGCCGCCGCTGCAAAGAGCTTCGCCCTCTATTATAATATCTCCGTCCTCTATATGTTCAAGCTCTATAAGGCTTCTGAGCATAGTGCTCTTGCCCGATCCCGATGGACCGAGTATAGCCACAACATCGCCCTGCTCCACCTCAAAGCTTACGTCCTTAAGCACTTCAAGCCCGTCAAAGCTTTTTCTTATATGTCTGACCTCTATCATTTTTTTCATATTACCCCTCCTTAAAAAGCATAGCGTTTCTCAAGGTATTTGAATGCAAGCGTAAGAAAATAGCTCATAACAAGATAAAAACAGCCTGCCACTATAAAAGCGGCTATATTGGTGGTTCTGTTTACTATATTGTTTGTTACCTTGAGAAGATCCGCAAGCCCTATGGTGGTTATAAGCGCAGTATCCTTCACAAGTATGATAGCTTCGTTTGAAACAGCCGGAAGGGATATTCTTATCATCTGAGGGAGAATTATTTTGAATGTAGTCTGAACCTCCGACATACCCAAAACCTTTGCCGCCTCATACTGCCCCTTGTCCACAGACAGAAGTCCGCCTCTGAATATCTCGGCAAAATATGCCGCATAATTCAGAACATACGCCACACAGCCTGCCGTAAACCTGTCGTTTATGGTCAGATAAGCTCCTATTTTGGGCACAAAGGGAAGTCCGAAATATATAAAGAAAATCTGCAAAAGCAGCGGCGTACCCCTCATAATAAGAATGTAAAAACCGAGGATTTTTCTTATAAGGGCATTTTTGCCGGTATATAAAAACGTCATTATAAGCCCCAGCGGCAGGGACAGCAGAATTACAATAAAAAACAGCTTTACGGTAAGCCCGCAGCCCTGAAGCATAAGAGGGATCCATTCCTTAAGATTAGCCATAAAAAACCTCCTTGCTATATAAAGAAAGGACTTGAGAACTTCCCAAGCCCTTTGCATAAATGTCAGTATAAATCAGTGAATATAGATGTTTTCACCAAACCACTTTTCAGAAATCTCAGCGGCTGTTCCGTCCTCGCCAAGCTCTGTAAGAGCAGCGTCAAGATTGTCCATAAGCTCAGTATTGCCCTTCTTTGCAGCAATTACATAAACCTCAGAGCCGAAGTCCTCATCAAGGATAGTGAAGTCAGAGCCGGAAGTTTCGATGTAATACTTTGCAAGAACCTCATCGGCAACAACTGCGTCAACTCTGCCTGCCTTAAGGTCAGCAAAAGCAAGGTCATTTGTATCATATGTAGCGATTTCACCTATTTCTCCTGCCATATCGTCAGCATTTACAGCGTCTGCAGCCGAAGAACCGTCCTGAAGTCCAACAACCTTGCCTGCAAGGTCAGCCTTTGCAGCAATATCGGAATCATTGGGAACAATAATTATCATTCTGTTGTCAAGATAAGGCGCCGACAGAGTCATTGTTTCATTTCTCTCGTCAGTGTATGAAAAACCGTTCCAGATAAGGTCGATTTTGCCTGTTTCAAGCTCAGTTTCCTTAGTATCCCAGTCGATAGGCTGAAATTCAACACTTACGCCCATTTTGTCGGCTGCTGCCTGAGCAAGCTCAATATCAAAGCCCACAAGCTCGTTGTTTTCATCTCTGAAGCCCATAGGAGCAAATGTATCGTCAAGACCGACAACAATTGCGTCGCTGTCGCCCTCAGCCTGTTCATCTTCCGCCTGAGTTTCAGCGCCGTTTTCCGAAACCTCGCCTTCCTTGGGTGAACCGCAGCCTACAACGCCCGTTACCATAGCACACGCCATAACAACAGCTAAAAATCTTTTCATTATAATTACCTCCAATTAAATTATTATGCTAACACTTTACCACACTATCACGATAAAGTCAATATATTTTAAGGCTTTTTAAAAAATATTATTTTTTTCACATTGTTGACACAAGCTGTTTTATATTGTATAATATAGGTGTAATTTATATATTTTGTTCAGGTGGGGTGAGTATATATGAATAATAATACGATTCAGCTTGTTATGAGTACGGCTATATCAAACAACTATTATAATAATGCCAAAAAAGATTACAAAAAAATTAAATCGGCAGTCAAGCCCAAAAGTGAATTTGATGCATTGAAATTTTATGCCGGTTTTCTTGAAAAAAAACTGTCAGCTGAAAATCTATCCTTGCCCAAAATAGATTACAAATTTGACAACACATTTCCCGCAGATAAACACACCATATTAATAGGATTTCTGCTGTATGATTTTAGCGGCTATGATGTATTCGGCTCAATCGAAAGTGCCGTAAGGTATTACAGTGAAGGAATAAATGATGGAGATGCAATAGAAGCCCTTATAAACAGTTCAAACAGCTACATAGAAAAGAACAAATATTCCAAAGCTTTTGAAGCGCTGTCAAGGGCATATTATTTGACCTTCATATTGCCCGACAAATCAGAAGAAAGAGCAATGGTACTTTTCCTCGCCTCAAAGCTTATGCGTGAAAGCAATCAGCCGGAAAAAGCAGAAGGTTATATAAGCAGTGCCTTGGAAATTATAAATAACAGTGCCTTTCTGAATCCCTATATAAAATATATCATACATGGCTTTGTATCAATTCTGTGGGCTGACAGAAACAATGCCAAAAATGCTGCCAATTTTATGATGGAAGCCAAGAAGGATATATCAAAGGTTCCGAATGCAAAAAAATTTGAAGCTGACATATACTGCACACTTCATGAGATCTATATGTCGACAGGTGATTATGCAATGGCATATTCCATATCCCAGGAGATTCTTGAGCTTTTGAATACTGTCGATCTGGATATAAACATTGACGAATATAAAAAATATATGTTCAGCATAGCCAATCTGGCAATAGAACAGCTAAAGCTGCAGATAATTCAACTCCAAAACAAAAACGCCGATCTTACCGCTCAATATGAAAAACTGAAAAATTCCCGCAAAAACCTCTGTTCAAAGTCAAAAACAGTATTCGGTCAGACATCGGTAATTTCAACAACCGAAATCGTGAAGATGATAATAGAGCCATGCGTAATCTTCGCCCTGTTACGACTGTTCGGAGCAGAAACCACCCGTATCGATTACGGTAGCATTACTGTTAACGGCAACAACAATATAATTGATTCTACTATATATAAATAATGAAAAGGTGATAAGCTTATGAAATTTTTCGGAAAACAAATCAAATCTAATTCCGGCGATATAATAATAGAAGGCAATAATAATGTAGTAAAATCCGTAGTAATATCGGAAACACCTACACCGGTTAAGCAGAACAAAGCCAAAAGCCACAAGCCCTCCGTTTTCATATCATACAGCTGGGACGACTCGGAAGCCGCCACATACATAGAAAACAGTATACGTGATATAGCCGATGTCCATATAGACCGCAAAACCCTTGAAAAAGGCGCAAGCATAACGGAATATATGAAAACCATCGGAGATCAGGATTTGGTAATAGTCCTTCTCTCAGACTCATATTTAAAGTCAGAATCCTGTATGTTTGAAGCATTGGAGCTTATGAAGGACAACAACTGGGCAGACAAAACAATATGCGTCGTTTTTAGTTATGACATTTTCGACAATAAAACGTCACGCATAGAATTCTGGGAATGCAAAGAAAAAGACTGCAAGGAAAAAATAGAAAAGAATTCCGGCGGCTATAACAAAGAGCTTACTGACGAGCTTAGCCGTTTTAAGGCTATAAAACTTAACATATACAGCTTTTTGGAAACACTTTCGGACAGAAACTGCGACAAATATCCACAGGCAACAGAAACCATAAAAAACCGCATAAAAATCATTTAAAAAGGACCGATTCCAAGTCGGTCCTTCTTTATATTATACAAGCTCTATAATAACCTCTTCTGCTCCGTCGCCTTTTCTTGCGCCAAGCTTGATTATTCTTGTATATCCGCCGTTTCTGTCAGCATATTTGGGTGCAATTGTGTCGAACATAAGAGCTGCCATATCAACAGCCTTTGTGTTTGATCTTGCCTTTCTGCCGTTGGCGGGCTTTTCGGTTACGGGATAGAGATAAGCAAGAATCTTTCTTCTTGCAGCAAGTCTTGAGGGCTGATCCTTACGGATAGTCTTTTTAACCTCGTCATATACGGTAACCTTCTTGCCGTCTACAACTTCCTTTACTCTCTTGCCCGATGCGTCCTTTCTGGGCGTCTTTGCAGTAACCTCAACTGTGTCGAAATTGTTGGCTTCCTTCTTGGCGATCGTAATAAGCTTTTCAGCTATACTTCTTACTTCCTTAGCCTTTGACTCAGTTGTTCTTATTTTTCCTCTGTATAATAAGTTTGTAACCTGGTTGCGTAAAAGGGCTTTACGCTGACTTGATGTACGTCCAAGTTTTCTATAACCGGCCATTACTAAACCTCCTTAAAATCTGTCAATCCTCACTGGGGCTTAGGGTAAGTCCCAGCTCGGCAAGCTTGTTAAGCACTTCCTCCAAAGACTTGCGTCCAAGATTTCGTACTTTCATCATATCTTCCTCTGTTTTCTTTGCAAGATCCTCAACAGTATTTATTCCGGCACGCTTCAAGCAGTTGTAGGAACGAACCGTAAGGTCAAGCTCTTCTATGGTAAGCTCAAGAACCTTCTCCTTCTTGCCCTCTTCCTTTTCCACAAGAATTTCCGCATTCTTGGCATTGTCGGAAAGATCTATAAACAAGTTGAGATGTTCGCTTAAAATTTTTGCTCCCAGGCTTATAGCGTCATCGGGAGTTATCGTCCCGTTTGTCCATACCTCTATGGTCAGCTTGTCATAGTCGGTAATCTGTCCCACACGAGTATCATCAACAGAAAAATTAACTCGTGTAACAGGGGTATAGAGAGAATCCACAGGTATGACCCTTATGGATTTGTCTGTTCTGTTTCGTGTTGCTTCCACATATCCCCTGCCCTTTGTAATGACAATTTCTATAAAAAGCTTGCTGTCTGCGCCGCCGCTCAAGGTTGCAATATGGAGGTCAGGATTAACTATTTCCACATCCTGGTCTACCTTAATATCGCCTGCCTTAATCTCGCCCTCGCCCACAAAGTCGATATACGCCGTTTTGGGCTCGAAGCTTTCGCTGTTGTTTTTTATTGCCAGGTTTTTAAGGTTTAAGATAATTTCCGTAACATCTTCCTTAACACCGGGAATTGTAGAAAATTCATGTAATACATTATCAAATTTCACACTGCTTACAGCCGAGCCGGGAAGTGATGAAAGAAGTATTCTTCTGAGAGAATTTCCCAGAGTTATACCATAGCCTCTTTCCAAAGGCTCAACCACAAAGCGGCCGTACTTTCCGTCAGGAGAGATTTCAGCTATATCAATGCGAGGCTTTTCAAATTCAAACACGTGACGAACCTCCTTCTTTTAAATTGCAATAATCCAATATTACTTAGAATACAATTCGACAATGAGCGTTTCGTTGATGGGGAAGTCAAGCTGTTCTCTTTCGGGGTTGGAGCTTACAGTACCCTTGAGGGCTTCTCTGTCTGCCTCAAGCCAAGCGGGAACTATTCTCGAATGTGTAGTGTCAAGAACCTGCTTGAATCTTTCAAGTGACTTTTTGCTCTCCTTTACCTCAACAACATCGCCCACCTTCAGCTGAATCGAAGGAATGTTTGCTTTCTTGCCATTTACGGTTATCAGATTATGACGAACGATCTGTCTTGCTTCACGTCTTGTACGTCCAAGACCCAGTCTGAAAACAACATTGTCAAGACGAAGCTCAAGAAGCTTGAGAAGGTTTTCACCTGTAATACCCTGCATTTTGTCAGCCTTCTCATAATATAATCTGAACTGTCTTTCAAGAACGCCATATATAAATTTCAATTTCTGCTTTTCTTTAAGCTGAACGCCGTATTCACTGAGCTTACGCATATTTCTTCTGCGTCTGCCGAGTCTTTTTGAGGAGCCGAGATAGCTTGGCTCTATTCCGAGATAACGGCATCTTTTTACTATCGGACCTGATTCTCTAGCCATTTGAACTTTCCTCCTTAATTAAACTCTTCTGCGCTTCGGTGGTCTGCAGCCGTTGTGCGGAACCGGAGTTACGTCTTTGATAAGTGTTACCGAAAGGTCACAGGCCTGTAAAGCTCTGATTGCTGCTTCTCTGCCTGAACCGGGGCCCTTTACGAAAACCTCTACGGTTTTAAGACCGTAGTCCTTAGCTGCCTTGGCTGCCTTTTCTGCTGCCATCTGAGCTGCATAGGGCGTAGACTTTCTTGAACCGCGAAATCCCAGCTCGCCTGCTGATGCCCATGAAAGAGCGTTTCCTGCTGCGTCTGTTATGGTAACTATTGTATTGTTAAAGCTTGACTGGATATGTGCCTGACCACGTTCAACAACCTTCTTGTCACGGCGTCTGCGGCCGGTCGTTCTTTTAGCTGATTTCTTAGCCATTTTATAAACCTCCTATTATTTCTTCTTGTTGGCGACAGTACGCCTCGGTCCCTTACGAGTTCTCGCATTGGTTTTGGTTTTCTGTCCTCTAACGGGAAGTCCTCTTCTGTGACGAATGCCTCTGTAACAGCCTATTTCAGTAAGTCTTTTAATGTTAAGAGCAATCTGACGTCTTAAGTCACCCTCTACATGGTTTTCTTCGTCCTTTGCAATAACGTCTGAAATTCTTGCTACCTCATCGTCCGAAAGATCTCTTACTCTTGTGTCGGGGCTTACGCCGGCTTCGCTTAATATCTTGTTTGATCTTGAACGTCCTATACCGTAAATATAGGTAAGGCCGATTTCAACTCTTTTTTCTCTTGGTAAATCAACACCCGCTATACGAGCCATTAATTTGCACCTCCTAAAAAATATCTATATAACTTCAACTTATTCGTATGATCAAGGCTTTTTAGGGGTACTCCCCCTGTTAAACCATATTAATAAAATATCAGCCCTGCTTCTGCTTATGCTTGGGGTTTGAACAGATTATCCTGACAGCGCCCTTGCGTCTGATTATTCTGCATTTCTCGCACATAGGCTTAACCGATGCTCTGACTTTCACTTTAAGTTACCTCCTTTATTTGTTTCTCCAGGTAATTCTTCCTTTAGTTAAATCATAAGGTGACATCTCAACTTTAACCTTATCTCCGGGTATGATCCTTATATAGTTCATCCTAAGCTTACCTGAAATATGAGCGGTAATTGTGACCTTGTTTTCAAGTTCCACAAGAAAGGTTGCGCCCGGCAGCTTTTCAATTACCGTTCCGGTGAGTTCCAACAAATCATTCTTTGACAAGGCTAACACCTCCTTATATTATTCTAAACTCCCTGTTAATACGGCAAGGGCCGATCTTAAATCGGAGTCTTTAAGATAAAGCCGTTTCTCTATGCTTTCCTTTATATGCCCGTCCACCCTGTTCGTGATCTGGACGTGCTTTATTTTCTTTTTTTTGGGCTTGTCGAGGGTACGTCTTTTTCCGTCGCAGATATAGACATATTCTCCCTCGGTTCCCGTTATAAAGAAAGGATAACCCTTGTCCCGTCCGTTTTTTGAATAGACGAGTTGACCTATACTTAACATACGATCCGCTCCTGCCGAAAAGCATTAAAGCTTTTCAAGAATTTCAATCAGCTCCCCGGATATAACGTCTATATCCTTGGTTCCGTCTATTTTCAGAACAAGACCCTTTTTATCGTAATAATCTATTACGGGAGCCGTCTGTGAATGGAAAACGTCAAGTCTGTGCTTAACTGTTTCCGGATTATCGTCGCTTCTTGCCACGAGTCCGCCGCCGCACTTATCACATACACCCTCTGTCTTGGGAGGATTATTCTTTACGTGATACATTGCTCCGCAGACCGGACAGCTTCTTCTGCCTGACATACGCTCTATAATAGCTTCATCGGGCACTTCTATAAGCACGACCTTGTCAAGGCTACCAACTATATCATCAAGCCCCTCAGCCTGACTTACGTTTCTGGGATAGCCGTCAAGAATATAGCCGTTTTTGCAGTCGTCCTCAGCGATGCGCTGTCTGAGAAGCTGTGACACGATCTCATCGGAAACAAGTCCGCCGCTTTCCATAATGGTCTTAAGCTTAAGTCCGAGAGGAGTCCCGCTTTTCACCTGATCTCTTAAGAGGTCCCCTGTTGAAATATGAGCAAGGTGAAAATGCTCCGACAAAACCTTAGCCTGTGTTCCCTTGCCTGCGC
Source organism: uncultured Clostridia bacterium (assembly GCA_947627855.1). GTDB lineage: Bacteria > Bacillota > Clostridia > Lachnospirales > CAG-274 > JAJQCI01. The sequence goes on along the minus strand of CANQXR010000021.1, from coordinate 14,609 downwards.
CGGGGCAGCCTATAAGAACCAATTTCATAAAAACTCCTCCTTTATATCCGCCGCAGCCCCTGTACGTCCGGTACAGGGTGTCTGCTGCGTTAATTAATCCAAAAATCCTTTATAATTTCTCATAACAAGCTGTGCCTCAAGCTGTTTGATAAGCTCTAACGCAACGCCTGAAACGATAAGAAGCGTTGTACCTCCGAAGGAAACATTGATTCCGAATATCACCTGCATAATTATAGGAGCGAGAGCCATTATTGCGTAGCAGATAGCGCCTATAAGTGACATTCTGTCAACGATGCCCTGAATATAATCAGAGGTAGGTCTGCCGGGACGCACGCCCGGTATAAGTCCGCCCGCCTTCTTCATATTGTTTGCAACCTCTACCGGATTGAAAGAGAATGAAGTATAGAAGAAAGTAAAGCAGAATATCAGTATGATATAGAGTATACAGCCCACAGGTCTGTGAATGGAAAGAATATTCACGATTCTTGCAAGCACTGTATTATTCGGGAAAAACTGAGCTATCGTCTGAGGGAACTGAAGGAGTGAGATAGCGAAGATGATAGACATAACTCCCGCAATATTAACCTTTATGGGAAGGTATGTCGTCTGACCGCCCACAAACTTTCGTCCCACCATTTTTCTCGTATACTGAACGGGTATTCTTCTTTCACCGTCCTGTATAAGGACTACGAATGTAACAAGTATAACGAATACAGCGGCAAGTATAACAAGACCAACCCATGCCATTATTGTTTTGCCGTAGACGTAGTTGTAAAGAACAACAACACCGTCGTCAAGCTTATCCAATATATTTGCAAAGATTATGAAAGACGAGCCGTTGCCGATTCCGGCTTCCGTAAGAAGCTCACCGAGCCACATTACGAATATAGTACCTGTTACCATAGTTACAAGAGCAACGAAATATGCGAAGAAGTTCTGATTTTCAGGTGTGAAGAGATTATGGATAGAATAAATCTGTCCGCAGCCCTGAATAACAGCAAGTCCCAAAGCCATATAACGTGTCCACTTGTTTATTTTCTTTCTGCCTTCCTCGCCGTCCTCCTTAAGCATTGTTTCAAGCTTGGGAATGGCTACGGTAAGAAGCTGCATTATAATCGAAGCCGTGATGTAGGGTCCGATACCCATAGCGAAAATGGTTCCGTAGCTTCCGCCGGCGATATATGAGAAAAGCGTAGTGTTTACATCAGCAGATGCCAACTGATTGACGTCAACGCCGGGAACGGGTATATATGTTCCGAATCGTACAATCAGAAGAACTGCAAGCATATAAAAAATTTTAATTCTTATTTCCTTTACTTTAAAAGCGTTCTTGATTGTGTTTAACATCAAATCACCTCAGCTTTTCCGCCTGCCGCCTCGATTTTTTCTTTTGCTGCGGCACTGTAGAAGTTCACCTTAACGGTAAGCTTCTTGGTTATTTCTCCGTTTCCGAGAATTTTAACACCGTCCCTTGCGTGGCTTACCAAGCCCTTTGATGCAAGTGCGGGAATATCAACAACTGCTCCGTCGTCAAATATTTCATTCAGCAGTGAAACGTTTATAGCAACGATTTCCTTTGTGTTTATACACTTGAATCCCCTCTTGGGTATTCTTCTGTATAAGGGCATCTGTCCGCCTTCAAAGCCCGGTCTTACGCCGCCGCCCGAACGTGCCTTCTGACCCTTATGACCCTTGCCGGCTGTTTTGCCGTTTCCCGAGCCATGTCCTCTGCCTCTTCTGAAATTCTTAACATTTGAACCCAAAGCAGGCTTAAGTTCACCTAACTTCATTTGGAAAGCACCTCCTTTTAATCTAATTCAGTAACCTTTAAAAGATGTGACACCTGTCTTATCATACCTCTTACTGCGGGACAGTCCTCATACTCATTTACGGCATGAAGCTTTTTGAGTCCCAGCGCAGCAACCGTTTTTCTGTGCTTGGGAATAGCGCCTATGGGTGATTTTACAAGTTCTACTCTGATTTTCATAGCTTATTCCTCCTTAACCCAAGATTTCTTCTACGCTCTTGCCTCTGAGGCGTGCCACCTTTTCGGGAGTTGTAGCTGTTTTAAGCCCTCTTATAACGGCGTTGCAAACATTGTGCTTGTTGTTTGAGCCAAGTGACTTAGTTCTTACGTTTTTGATTCCTGCAAGCTCCATAACCGCACGCACAGGACCACCGGCAATTATACCTGTTCCCTGAGGAGCCGGCTTGATTATGATTTTAGCTCCGCCGAAGTTTGCAAGTATTTCGTGATAAAGCGAGTCGTCAGCATTTCTGTCTACATAGATAAGATGCTTCATGGCGTCCTCTTTTCCCTTTCTTATAGCCTCCGGGATTTCCTTTGCTTTTCCAAGTCCTACACCAACATGACCCTGCTCATCGCCAACAACCATAAGTGCGGTAAATCTCATATTACGTCCGCCCTTAACGGTCTTTGTTACTCTCTTTATGGTTACGAGAGTGTCTTTAAGGTCAAGTGCTGCTGCATCAATCTTCTTATTCAAGACGTTCCCTCCTTTTAGAAATTAAGTCCCGCTTCTCTTGCAGCGTCTGCCAGAGCCTTGATTTTGCCCTGATATACAAAACCGCCTCTGTCAAAAACAACATCAGTTATACCCTTGTCCAGAGCCTTCTTTGCGATGGCTGTGCCTACTGCCTTGGCAGCCTCCACATCATTTGTCTTTTCAAGTCCTGATTTAACAGCCTTTTCAACTGTTGAAGCGGCAACAAGAGTATTTCCTGCGGTATCATCTATAATCTGAGCATACATATGCATATTAGATCTGAAAACTGCAAGTCTGGGCTGATTAGGTGTGCCTGAAATCTTATTGCGGATTCTCTGGTGTCTTTTAGCCCTGGCAGTCTTGCGATTTGCCTTTGTAATCATAGATTTTCACTCCTTTATAAATTATTTCTTACCTGCCTTGCCGACCTTGCGTCTTATATACTCATCAGCATACTTGATGCCCTTGCCCTTATAAGGTTCGGGAGGACGCTTTGTTCTGATCTCGGCGGCAAACTGACCAACCTTTTCCTTATCGATACCTTCAACAACGACCTTGTTTCCGTCAACGGTGGTCGTGATACCCTGAGGATCGGTCATTTCTACGGGGTGTGAATATCCGAGTGTGAGTGTAAGCTTGTTTCCGGCTTTAGCAGCTCTGTATCCTACGCCGTTTATTTCAAGAACCTTCTTATATCCTTCTGTTACACCGACAACCATATTGTGAATAAGCGCTCTGGTAAGTCCGTGTAAAGCCTTGTGTCTTTTTAAATCGCTGGGTCTTTCAACAACGACCCTGCCTTCTTCAACCTTTACAGTCATTTCCTGTGAAAGCGCCCTTGTAAGAGTTCCCTTGGGACCTTTAACCGTAATTACGTTACCGCCTTCAAGCTTCACGTCAACTCCGGCAGGCACAATAACAGGAAGTTTTCCTATTCTTGACATTTATAGCACCTCCCAATTACCATACAAAGGCGATAACTTCGCCGCCTACGCCTAATTTTCTGGCTTCCTTATCGGTAATTACTCCCTTGTTTGTGGAAACGATCGCAACACCAAGTCCGTTAAGAACCTTGGGCATTTTGTCAGCAGGGGCGTAAACACGAAGTCCCGGCTTGGAAATACGCTTAATACCTGAGATAACCTTTTCGTTTTTATCTGCACCGTATTTAAGTGTGATTTTCATTGTTTTCTTAACGCCGTCTTCTATAATTTCATATCCGCTTATATAGCCCTCATCTGTAAGAATATCGGCAATAGCCGTCTTGATTTTTGATGAAGGAACATCAACTGTGTCACGCTTAGCCGTATTGGCATTTCTTATTCTTGTAAGCATATCTGCAATAGGATCGCTCATTGACATTTAAAAAACCTCCTTTCGGCAATTACCAGCTTGCCTTTTTAACTCCCGGAATCTGACCCTTATAGGCAAGCTCACGGAAACATATACGACAAATACCGAACTTTCTTAAAACTGAATGAGGTCTTCCGCAAATCCTGCAGCGTGTATAAGCCTGAGTTGAAAAGCGGGCCTTTCTCTGCTGCTTTAACTTAAGTGATGTCTTTGCCATTTTAAGTCCTCCCTTTTACTTTCTGAAAGGCATACCGAACAATCTTAAAAGTTCCCTCGCCTCTTCGTCTGTTCTTGCTGTGGTAACAAATACAATATCCATTCCTCTGATTTTGTCAATCTTGTCATATTCTATCTCCGGAAACATGATCTGTTCACGAAGTCCCAGTGTGTAGTTTCCTCTGCCGTCAAAGCTGTCAGCGCTTACGCCTCTGAAGTCTCTTACACGGGGAAGAGAAATATTTATAAGTCTGTTGGCGAAGCTGTACATCTTCTCGCCTCTGAGTGTAACCTTACAGCCGATAGGTGCGCCTGCACGAAGCTTGAAGTTTGCTATTGACTTTCTCGCCTTAGTGATTATAGGCTTCTGACCCGAAATTTTTGTAAGGTCTGCACAGGCATTGTCAACAACCTTTGCATTTTCCTTACCCTCGCCTACGCCCATGTTGATAACGATTTTCTCGATCTTAGGGCACTGTAATTTATTCTTATATGAAAACTTCTTCATCATAGCGTCCACTATCTGAGTTTCATAATATTCTTTAAGTTCATTCACTTAAAACTGCCTCCCTTCGATATCAATCGATTTCTTCACCGGTACTCTTGGCGATTCTTGTCTTAACGGTTTTTTTCTTTCCGTCCTCAACAATGGTTTCAACCTTATATCCGATTCTTGTGCCCTTCTTGCCGTCATAATACATCACGTTGGAAGCTGAAATAAAAGCCTCCTTCTCGGTTATACCGCCCTGTGTGCCTCTGCCCGGCTTCTGGTGTTTGGTTACTTTGTTTATGCCTTCAACAATAACCTTATTGTTCTTTCTGTCGCATACAAGAACCTTGCCCGTAGCGCCCTTGTCCTTGCCTGCTATAACAATAACCTTATCGCCTCTTTTTATTTTCATGTCATAACCCTCCTTATAATACTTCGGGAGCAAGAGAAACGATCTTCATAAACTGCTTTTCACGAAGCTCTCTTGCAACAGGCCCGAATATACGGGTACCTCTCGGGTTTTTGTCATCTCTGATAATAACCGCTGCGTTTTCGTCAAACTTAATGTATGAACCGTCGGGTCTGTGAACGCCCTTCTTTGTTCTTACAACAACTGCCTTAACGACCTCACCCTTCTTAACAACGCCGCCGGGTGTTGCATCTTTAACAGTCGCAACGATAACATCGCCGATATTTGCATATCTTCTTGTGGAGCCGCCCATAACTCTTATGCAAAGAATTTCCTTTGCGCCGGAATTATCAGCAACAACCAATCTGCTTTCTTGCTGAATCATAGCATAGTCTCCTTTCAATAAGGCAAAAATTATTTAGCCTTTTCAAGAATGCTTACAAGACGCCATCTTTTTTCCTTAGACAGAGGTCTTGTTTCCATAACTCTTACTCTGTCGCCTATACGGCACTCGTTGTTTTCATCGTGAGCCTTAAGCTTATATGTCTTTTTAACGATTTTGTTATATAAAGGATGTTTTACGTTGTTTTCAATTACAACAACAATAGTCTTATCCATCTTATCGCTGATGACTCTGCCGACTCTTACCTTACGAAGATTTCTTTCCATGAATATTTAGCCTCCTTTTAAACTCGCCCTGTCACTGAGCCTGTTTCTGTGTGATAACAGTCAGAATTCTTGCGATATTCTTCTTGACTAAAGTGATTCTTGCGGTATTGTTTAACTGATTTGTAGCATTCTGGAATCTCAGGTTAAAAAGCTCCTTTTTTGCCTCTACGAGATCCTGCTGTAATTCTTCCACAGTCTTGTCGTTTAATTCGCTTAAATAATCTTTAATTTTCATCGCTTGCCTCCAATTCAGCCTTTGAAACGATTTTACATTTGATGGGAAGCTTGTGGATACCGAGTCTTAAAGCTTCTCTCGCCGTAGCCTCGCTTACACCGGCAATCTCAAACATAACTCTTCCCGGCTTTACAACAGCTACCCAATATTCGGTAGCGCCCTTACCGGAACCCATACGAACACCGGCAGGCTTCTGAGTAACAGGCTTGTCGGGGAAAATCTTGATCCAGACTTTACCGCCACGCTTGATATATCTTGTCATAGCTACACGGGCAGCCTCTATCTGATTGGAACGGATCCATGCAGGCTCGCACGCAACAACACCATATTCACCGTAAGCGATCTTGTTGCCTCTTGAAGCCTTGCCTGTCATACGTCCTCTGAACTGTTTACGTCTTTTTACTCTCTTAGGCATTAACATAATTACTTGGCACCTCCGTCTTTCTTCTTAGCTCTCTTAGGAAGAACCTCGCCCTTATATATCCATACCTTAACGCCGATTTTGCCATAGGTTGTGTTAGCCTCTGCAAAGCCGTAGTCAATATTTGCACGAAGTGTCTGAAGGGGAATAGTTCCGTCATGATAGCTTTCGGTTCTTGCCATTTCAGCACCGCCCAGACGACCGGAACAGGTTGTCTTTATACCCTTTGCGCCGAATCTCATGCTCTTGTTCATAGCCTGCTTCATAGCACGTCTGAAAGTAACACGATTTTCAAGCTGTCTTGCGATATCTTCAGCCACAAGCTGTGAATCAAGCTCAGGTCTTTTGATTTCTTCGATATTGAGCATAACTCTCTTAGCGGTAAGCTTCTGCACATTAGCCGTAAGCTTCTGGATATTTTCGCCCTTTGCGCCGATTATAACGCCGGGCTTTGAAGTGCAGACAGTAATTTTAACTCTGTCGCTTGTTCTTTCAATTCTGATGTCAGAAATATTGTAATTAGGGTTCTGACTTTTGATATATTCTCTGATTTTCTTATCCTCTGCAAGATTATCGGCGAAGTCTTTCTTGTCGGCATACCATACGGAATCCCAGCCTTTAATAATACCTACTCTTAATCCATGAGGATTTACCTTCTGACCCATTAATAAACCTCCTTATCTCTCGTTTAAGTAGATGGAAATATGAGATGTTTTCTTGTTGATTCTGTATGCTCTGCCCTTAGCTCTGGGTCTGATTCTTTTAAGAGTCGGTCCCTGATTAGCAACAGTTTCTTCAACATATAAATTGTTTACGTCAAGCTCCATATTATTTTCAGCATTAGCCGCAGCCGATTTAAGAACCTTTTCTATAATATCAGCGGCATATCTGGGTGAATAAGCAAGAATTGCCATAGCCTCGCCCACGCTTTTGCCTTTTATCTGGTCTAAAACGATTTTTGCCTTTGAGCTGGAAACACGCACAAAACGAGCGGTAGCATGAGGCCTTTTCTCTCTGTTCTGTTCGTTTCTTTCCTTTTTGATTTGGCTTCTATGTCCCTTGGCCATTTAAAAGCCCTCCTTTCAAAAAACGAATACCTCTATTATTTAACCTTTGACTTCTTGTCTGCGTCCTTACCGTGACCCCTGTAAGTTCTTGTAAGGGCGAATTCGCCAAGCTTGTGACCTATCATATCTTCTGTGATATAAACGGGAACATGCTTTCTTCCGTCATGAACGGCAATGGTATGACCAATCATATTCGGGAAGATGGTGGAACGACGAGACCATGTCTTTATAACATTCTTTGTATTTGCAGCATTCTCTGCTTCAACCTTTTTTCTCAAGGATTCGTCGATAAAAGGTCCTTTTTTAACTGATCTGCTCATTTATACAGTCCCTCCTTAGCCGTTTCTTCTGCGGATAATATACTTGTCGCCGGCCTTGTTCTTTCTTGTCTTAAGACCAAGAGCAGGCTTGCCCCAAGGTGTACATGGACCGGGACGTCCGATGGGCGCTCTGCCCTCGCCGCCGCCGTGAGGGTGATCGTTGGGGTTCATAACAGAACCTCTGACAGTCGGTCTGATACCCATATGTCTTTTCTTGCCGGCATTACCGATGTTTATAAGCTCATGCTCATGATTGCCTATTGCGCCTATGGTTGCACGGCAGTCGATGGGAAGGAGTCTCATTTCGCCCGAAGGAAGTCTTACGGTAGCATATTTGCCTTCCTTAGCCATAAGCTGAGCAACATTGCCTGCGGAACGAACAAGCTTTCCGCCTGCGCCGGGCATAATTTCAATATTGTGGATTTCAGAACCCACGGGGATTTTTCTCATAGGCATAGCGTTTCCTGTTTTAACCTCGGCATTTTCGCCGCTTTCAAGAACCTCGCCGACCTTAAGTCCCTCAGGAGCAAGTATATATCTCTTTTCGCCGTCAGCGTAGAAAAGAAGAGCTATATTTGCTGTTCTGTTGGGATCATACTCTATTGCGGCAACCCTTGCAGGTATGCTGTCTTTATTTCTCTTGAAATCGATGATTCTGTATTTCTTTTTGCTTCCGCCGCCGATATGACGTACGGTTATTTTGCCCTGTGCGTTGCGACCTGCAGTTTTCTTAATGTGTACGCACAGACCTTTTTCGGGTGTAGATTTTGTGATTTCGGCAAAGTCCGAAACAGTCATCTGCCTTCTTGAAGGCGTATAAGGCTTAAATCTCTTAATACCCATTTCTCTGCACTCCTTTCGCATATATAGCGGACAACAACGTGCCCGTGTGTATCATTTTAAATTACATACCCTGGAAAACTTCAATTTCGTCAGAGTCCTCTGTAAGCTGAACGATAGCCTTTTTTCTTGCTGCCGTCTTGCCTGTGATATAGCCTCTTCTTCTTGTCTTTCCGTCCAGATTCATAGTATTTACATACTTAACCTTTGTGCCGTCAAACATTTTTTCAACAGCTTCCTTGATCTGGTTTTTGGTAGCTTCGGTGTGTACATAGAAAGCGTATTTCTTGTCAGCCATATCATTCATGGTTTTTTCTGTTATAATCGGACGTAAAATAACGTCATAATATTTAATGTCTGCCATTATGCGTATACCTCCCCGATTTTTTCGGCTGCACTCTTGGTAACTACGAATGCATCGTACTTAAGAACATCATAAGGATTGATTGTGCCAACCGAAGCAGTCTGTACTGCGGGAATATTTCTTGCCGAAAGAACAACATTCTTATCGTTGTCGTCAATAACTATAAGAGCCTTCTTAACTCCTATATTGGCAAGAACCTCTGCCATTTCCTTTGTCTTGGGAGCGTCAAACTTAAGCTCGTCAAGCACGAATACGTTATAGTCGTTGTACTTAGCCGTAAGAGCGGACTTAAGCGCAAGACGTCTTTCCTTCTTGTTGAGTCTGATGGAATAATCTCTCGGCTTCGGAGCGAAAACAACGCCGCCGCCCTTCCACTGAGGTGAACGGATAGAGCCTTGTCTCGCACGACCCGTATCCTTCTGTCTCCAAGGCTTCTTTCCGCCGCCGCTGACCTCTGCACGGGTAAGGGCGCTCTGTGTACCCTGACGCTTGTTGGCAAGCTGAGCAACAACAGCCAGATGGAGAACATGTTCATTTATTTCTGCCTGGAAAACACTGTCGGCGAGTTCAATCTGACCGACCTTTTCTCCCTTCATATTTAAAACCTTTGCTAATGCCATTTCAATTCCTCCTTCGTCTTATCAGTTTGCCTTTACGGTTTCTTTGATAACAACGACTGAACCCTTGCTTCCGGGAACGGCTCCCTTAACGAGAAGCAGATTCTTTTCTGCGTCAGCTCTTACAACCTCTAAATTCTGAACCGTTACCTCAACCGAACCCATATGTCCGGGCATTTTCTTTCCCTTCTTTACCTTTCCGGGTGAAGTACCTGAACTTAAGGAACCAAGTGAACGGTGATATTTTGAACCGTGAGCCATAGGACCTCTGTGCTGTCCGTGACGCTTGATGGTGCCCTGATATCCGTGACCCTTTGAAGTGCCGCTTATATCCACCTTGTCGCCTGCCGAAAAGATATCAGCCTTGATTTCATCGCCGACACTGTATTCGCCCTCAAGCTTGAGCTCTTTAAGAACCTTCTTCGGAGCAACGCCGGCCTTTTCAAAATGTCCCTTAAGGGGCTTAGTAACCTTCTTTTCCTTTACATCGCCAAATCCAACCTGAACTGCCTCATAGCCGTCGTTTTCAACTGTTTTCTTCTGTGTAACAACACAGGGACCTGCTTCAAGTACAGTTACGGGGATAAGTAAACCTGCCTCTGTGAAAATCTGAGTCATACCGATTTTCTTGGCAATTATTGCTTTTTTCACTAAAAAGCACCTCCTAAACTCTACAGCGGATTATCATAGCGATAATCATCCTAGGTCAATATAAGGAAGCCTTATATAAACCATATACATTGGGTAATTTTTAAATTTTCCATTAAAGCATCTTAATGGTAATGTCAACTCCCGCAGGAAGATCAAGACGTGTCAGCGCGTCAACAGTCTTTGCGGTAGGCATCAAAATATCAATCAGTCTTTTGTGAGTACGAAGCTCAAACTGTTCTCTGGAGTACTTGTACTTGTGTACGGCTCTGATAATAGTAATAACTTCTTTCTTTGTGGGAAGGGGTATAGGCCCCGATATCTTAGCTCCCGTTTTCTTAGCAGTATCAACGATGAGAGCTGCCGACTGATCAATCAGCTTATGGTCATAAGCCTTAAGATTGATTCTGATTTTTTGACTTGCCATAAAAAAGTCGCCTCCTTTTCGCACTTCTTAAAACAGTACGACAAGTGGTGACTGCACACGTTTACCATAATACGCCCATACGGGCACACATCAAGTAAAATTGTACAGTGACCTACTCGCCCGGTTTCAATGAACAGGACATTGCTCAGCGGAAAACCGACATATGCCGCAACCTCCGCCTCATAGCTCTTAATGTCACATCACGAATTATTATACACCTTATCTTTTCCAATTGCAAGCATTTTTTTATATTTTTGAAAAAAAAATTAACGAAATTTTACGTTTGTCCGGATATTTTTTTGTTGGTTCCGCCGGGCAGCCATACGGACCGCCGCAGGCGGTCCGTATGGCTGCCCGCGGGTCGGGGCGGGGCGCAGACAGCAAAACGGGGCGGACAAGCCGCCCCGTTTTGCTGTCTGCACCCCGCCCCGAGCAGCACTTTCCGTTATTCGGATAACAGCGATCATATAGGACTCTGCTGATAAAATAAAGCTTTACATAGCCACTTCTTCGGAAAGGCTGTTCATAATTTCCCACAGGAAATCGTCAAACATATCGCTTTCATCGTCAATATCCTCTATGCCGAAAATTTTGTTGTAATTTATATACTCTCCGACAGAAAGTACATCTGTTGTCATCTCAAACGCATCAAGGCATACAAAGAAATCAACGGAATATTCCGAATGGAAATTGCTTTCATCAAATCCACAGTTTATATCTTCTCCCATTCTTTCAAGAAGGCTGCAGCCCATATAAAGAGTTTCTCTGTCTACAATACAGCTTGAAGGGGTTTTCGTCATATCAAGCTTTCTTCTTATTGTATCAGCGGCTTTAAAAAATCTGTCGCTTCTTTTATAGTAATCATCTTCCGCAATAAAGGACAAAGCCTCTGTTACCGCCTCTCCTATTTCCTTTGAATAATCATCTATAATTTGTTTTTCCGCCTCGTTAATATCATCATCGGGAGCAATATATTCACTTATGCTGGAATCATCGGCAGCCATTAAAAGATTATTATACTCTTTGCCAAGTTCTCCCATAAATTTTTCAGTCGCCGCATATATGTCAAACAAAGGATCAATAAACTGTGTGTCCGATTCATCCTCCAGAATTTCGTCATATTTATCAGTCAGAATTAAATCTCTCAGAAAAATGTAACTGTTCTTCTGAGATGTAAGAAGATTCCTGAATGACTCCAAAAACTCTGCACTTCCGTCACGCGCTTCTATTCTTCCGGCAATTTTGTTGTATGTATCACAGATATCTGCACCGTCATTCAATATTTTTTCTATTTCCTCATATGAACCATCATAATATTCCGTACCATCAAGCTTATAGTCTATGTACTCGGCTTCAGACATAAAATTTGACGCAATGGAGGAAATCATATTGATCGTTATAATGGCTCCTGCCACATTTCTTATTGCCTCAATATCTTCCTGCGAAATATTATAGTCATAAGGCTGCAGCGCACTTCCGCTCACAACAGAATCAACAGGGATTGTATGTCCTGAAAGAACAGCCATTTTCCGGGCAGGATCCCAGCTCACAGTAAGACCTGCCGCTTCTCCCACGGCTCTGAGAGGCAAAAGCATTGAGCCGCTGACTATACGTGCCGGAAGCTCCAGCGGAACACTCTCTCCGTTTACGGTAAAATAATTGCTGTCAGCCGTAACCACTATTTCGTTTGTATCACCTGTGAAAACCGCCGATTTCTGTTCTGCGTTCCATTCAACTTTATATCCAAGCTTTTCAAATATTCCTCTTATTGGTATAAACACTCTTTCTTCTATTATAACCGGTTCTTGTCTTGGAAAAACTACGTCTTCGTCATTAAGCCTGACGCCTATTTCTCCCCCGAATACATTCATACTCATCAAAAAAACAGCAATGCACGCTGCCATTGTCTTTTTCATATTGTTCCTCCCCATATGAACACTCCTTAAAACATATGAATTTTATGATATTTTTATTGTATTTCCGCAAAATCAGTATATCACTTTTGACAAGCAAAATCAACTAAAATTTGAGGTTCCACGGCTCAGCCTTCAGACCGTGAAGCGGTCTGAAAGGCTGAGCCGCGGGGCGGGGGCGATGGGGGTGAGGGGCGGAGCAAAAAGAGCGTCCGCGGGACGCTCTTTTTGCTCCGCCCCTCACCCCCATCGCCCCCGCCCCGCTCCGAAGGCTTTCAGCTTTCCCGCGAAAAAAAAATGCTGTCGCACAAAAAATATTCTCATACGACAGCATTTTTTTATTTTCCTGCAAGTCCAAGTCTTAAAAGAGCTCTTTTAAGGGACGCCTCGGCACGGAGCATATCCACTTCGCCGCTGTCCTTTCCGCCCTCTTCAAGACGTTCTTCGGCTCTTTTCTTGCTTTCAAGAGCCCTTTCTATATCTATATCCTCAGCCCATTCCGCAGCCTCGGAAATAATAGTCAATCCCTCTGAATTGACCTTGGCAAAGCCACCCAACATAGTAGATCTTTTTTCCTCATTATTATCAATGATCCTCAAATATCCAAGATCCAATACCGTTGTGAGCGGCTGATGACCATACAGTATACCCGTATCGCCGTCTATTGTTTTAAGCACTGCCATATCGCACTCTCCGTCAAAAAAATCCCTTGACGGAGTCACAACACGCAGCTTCAGCTTATTTGCCATAATATCACCTATCCCTTATTGTTAAAGCGTGCAACAACCTCGTCAATAGTACCTGCACTCAAAAACATGGATTCGGGTATTTCATCATGCTTGCCTTCAAGAATTTCCTTAAAGCCTCTTACTGTTTCCTCAACCGGCACATACTTTCCGTCCATGCCTGTAAATTCCTTTGCAACAAAGAAAGGCTGTGACAAAAATCTCTGAACCTTTCTTGCCCTGTTTACAGTAAGCTTATCGTCCTCCGAAAGCTCGTCCATACCGAGGATAGAAATAATATCCTGAAGCTCTTTATATCTCTGCAATATGGACTGAACATCTCTTGCTACCTTATAATGTTCTTCGCCTATTACCAAAGGATCAAGTATTCTCGATGTTGACTCAAGGGGGTCAACCGCAGGATAAATACCAAGCTCCGAAATAGAACGTGAAAGAACGGTGGTCGCATCAAGATGTGCAAAGGTGGTTGCGGGCGCAGGGTCGGTCAGGTCATCGGCAGGCACATATACGGCCTGAACTGACGTTATAGATCCTGACTTTGTAGATGTTATTCTTTCCTGAAGCATACCCATCTCAGTGGCAAGTGTTGGCTGATAGCCTACTGCCGAAGGCATACGTCCCAGAAGTGCAGACACTTCGGAGCCTGCCTGGGTAAAACGGAATATATTGTCTATGAACAAAAGCACGTCCTTCTGTTCCTTATCTCTGAAATATTCAGCCATGGTAAGTCCCGTAAGGGCTATTCTCATTCTTGCCCCCGGCGGCTCGTTCATCTGACCGAATACAAGACTTGTTTTGTTTATAACTCCCGATTCCGTCATTTCGTGGTAAAGATCGTTTCCCTCACGGGTACGCTCGCCAACGCCGGAGAATACGGAATATCCGCCATGCTCCGTTGCTATGTTTCTGATAAGCTCCATAATAAGTACGGTTTTGCCAACGCCGGCACCGCCGAAAAGACCGATTTTTCCGCCCTTGGAATATGGGCACAAAAGGTCGATTGACTTTATTCCCGTTTCCAGAAGCTCGGCTGTTGTTGTCTGCTCCGAGAAAGCAGGCGCCTCTCTGTGAATGGACCATTTTTCAAGAGTTGACGGAGCGGGCTTATTGTCAATAGGCTCGCCCAGCACGTTAAACAGTCTGCCGAGAGTTTCGGGGCCAACCGGTACGCTTATGGGATTTCCTGTGTCTACGGCTTCTACGCCTCTTACAAGTCCATCGGTAGAGCTCATGGCGATACATTTTACAACATCATCGCCAAGATGCTGAGCAACCTCCGCAACTATCTTTTTACCGTTATTATCAATTTCTATAGCATTATTAAGAGCCGGCAAACATCCCGCCTGAAATTTTATATCAATTACGGC